>NZ_QHJN01000001.1:0-288748 GCF_003947565.1 Actinomadura sp. WAC 06369
CCCCCACCCATTCGGCCGCGTAGCCCAGCGCCGCCGCCGCGCCCACGGCCCCCGCCGCGCGCCCGGCGCCCAGGCGGGACGCGGCGAAGCATCCCGCGCCCGCCGTCAGCAGGCCCACCACCGGTCCCGTCCAGCGCACCGGATCCGGCCGCACCCCCGACGCGACCTGCGCCGCCACCATCGACGCCAGGCAACCGGCGCCCGCCGCCGCGAAGCGGCGCCCCCCTCCCCCGGGACCTGCGGCCCGAACACGACGCCGCGCCACCACCTCCGCGCCTCCCCTCCGGAGCGAACCGCCGCGGCGCCGCCCGTCCCGCCGCGGGCTCCGCACCGGCGCGCGTTCGCGTTGGCCCAGGCGAACGGTCCGCACGATCGTCGCGCTACCCACAGCGACGCATCCCACACGGAGGGCGCCGGGCGTGCCGGGCCGAGCAGGCCGATCGCGCTTCGACCGATCGCGCGGACCGGACGTTCTCGCTGCTCACGGCGTTGGAGCGGGGCCCGATAAATCGCTGGCACCCGCCGGGAGGCCGTTGGTACCGTGGCGGCCGTTCGTCCGATCCGCCACCGGGCCCGCCGGCCCTAGAAAAGAGACTTTGTGTCCCGGCCAGCGCCGAGCGCGCTTCGCTGCACCGCCTGACCAGGCGTCCGTCCCGTCCCGCCGTCCGTCCCGGACGGTGACCGGACCCGGACCTCAGGCGCTCTCACCCGGCCCGCACATGAACGGGGCCGGGTGCAATGTCGAGGCCGCTCGGCCTGCTCTTGCTGTCGTTCCAGACTTCTCAGCAAGGGGTATCCCGGGTGTCCAGAACCACTTCGCACAACAACCTGCTCGGCACTTTCACCTGCGTGCGGTGCGGCCTGACCGTGTCCTCCGCCGCCGCCGACGGCACGCGCCGCAACCACTGCCCGTCGTGCCTGCACTCACAGCACGTTCACGACCACGTCGAAGGCGGCCCCAGCGACTGCCGGGGCAGGATGTCGCCGATCGCCATCGCCGTGCTTCGCACCGGCGACTGGACGGTCATCCACCGGTGCGTGCTCTGCGACGAGCTGACCTCCACCCCCGTCTGCGCCGACGACAACCAGCTCATCCTGATGCGCATGGCCGTGCGGCCGCTGGCGCAGCCGCCGTTCCCCCTCGAAGTCTTCGCCGATCTGTGAAGCGGAGAGGAGCGGATCGACCATGCCGAGACGAGTACGCGACCACGGCGAGCGCGCGGGGACCGCACGGCGTCCGCAGCGGCGCAAGGACGTCCTGCACCGCCGGGGCGGGCACCGGGCGAACGCCTTCCGGTGCGCGGGCTGCCGGCTGGAGGTGCCGCCGGACGCGCCCGGCACCACGCACCGCAACCACTGCCCGAACTGCCTCGCCAGCCTGCACGTCGACCGGCGGGTCCCCGGCGACCGGGACGCGGACTGCCGCGGCCGGATGGACGCGCTGGGCGTGTCGGTGCGGCCGGACGGCGAATGGATGATCATCCACCAGTGCGCGTCCTGCGGGGAGCTGAGCGCCAACCGGATCGCCGGCGACGACAACGCCCTGGCCCTGGTGCGCCTGGCCCTCAGGCCGCTGCGGGACACCGGCGTCGCCCACCGCGCGCTGCTCGCGCTGTGAGCCGGCGGCCGTCCCGGCCGCCGGGGGCGCCGCGGGCCGTGAGCGGCCCGCCCTAGCGGGAAGGCCGGCGGGCCGGACTCCACGAACCCGGGGTCCGGCCCGCCGCGTCCTCACCCACGACGACTTCCACCCCGTCGATCTCCTCCATGCGGGCCAGGCCGATCCGGACCGGTAGACCGCCCGCAACACGCGTGGCCGCCGCTCCGGCTGGGAAGGTGATCGTTATGACCTCCGGAGATGCGCCCGACGGGAAAGCCGCCAAGAAATTCGCCCGGATGCTCCTGCGCGCCTGCCACGACGCCAGGATGGCCGACCCCACCGCCGAGGTGGCCGCTCAGATGCTCGGGGTCAACGGCTGGACGAACCTGGTGATCCGCCCCGCGACCTCGGAGTTCACCCGATGGCTGACGGCCCAGGGGCTGGCCGGCGACGGCCCGAACGGCACGGTGGTCATGCCCTTCAACGGCAGCCGGGCCCAGGCGGCCGCCCTCGCCCGCACTCTCACCGGCCGGATGCCCGGCGTGACCAACGTGCGCGTCACCGACGGCACCCCGCCCTGGCCGTCCTCCTACCACGCCCGCCTCGCGCAACTCCAGGACGCGAACGGCACCCAGCACCAGACCGGCGACCCGATCAACAATCACGGGTGATCGGGCGGGACGCACGGGGGCCGCCGGCGCGGGGTTCCGCGCGTCAGCCCCGGCCGAGGACGCAGAACTCGTTGCCCTCCGGGTCGGCCAGCACCGTCCACGGGACCTCGCCCTGACCGAGGTCGACGTCGCTCGCGCCGAGGGTCCGCAGCCGGTCCACCTCCGCCGCCTTGCCGTCGATCGGGTCCGGCAGGAGGTCCACGTGGATGCGGGACCGCGCGGACGGGCCGCCGTCCGTGCGGCGGAACTCCAGGTACGGCCCGACCCCTTCGGCGGAACGCAGTACCGCGCGGTCGTCGGTCACCTCGTGCGGCGTCCAGTCGAGCGCCCGGTTCCAGAATTCGGACACGGCCCGCGGGTCGGCGCAGTCGACGACCACCGCGGCGACCGGGCCGGTGTCCCGGTAGGTCTCCCGGGGCTCCGCCACGGTGAACACGTTGCCCTCCGGGTCGGCCAGCACCGTCCACGGGACGTCGCCCTGACCGAGGTCGACGTCGGTCGCGCCGAGCTCCCGGAAGCGCGCGACCAGCTCCTCCTGGTGGGCGGCGGAGGCGGTGGCGAATTCCAGGTGCACGCGGTACTTCACCGCTTCGGGGTCGGGCACTTTGACGAAGTCGATGTAGAAGGCCGCTGGGTCCGGCCACTCGAAGCCCTCGGGCTCGAGATTGGTCACGCCGGGGCCCTCGCTGGAGACCTTCCAGCCGAGGGCCTCCGCCCAGAACCCGCCGAGGGCCGAGTCGTCTCCTGCCTTGAAGTTCACCTGAACGAGTCGCAGCATGCCGATGATCATAAGCCCAGGTAGGAGGGCTCCGGGCACGGCGCGAAGGGCTGGGAGCCCGGACCGGGACCGATGCACGTGGTGGCCGCGCCCATGAGGAGCAGGATCAGGACGAGCATGCGCCTGCGACTCAGCCGGCGCCCGCTGAGCCGCCGCGTGGCGCGCACGAGGCCGCGCGGGCCCGCCCGTCCAGAGGACGGGCGGGCCCGCGGTGAGCTCCGGCGGCCTCCCCTACAGGTGGTCGCGCGGGATGCGGAGGTTCCAGTCGTCCGAGTGGATCCGGCGGTCGTTCTCGTAGCCGTCGAGCTGCGCGTGGACGTGGAACTCGTCCTCGGTGCAGGTCAGGACCGTGCGGGTGACCGTCCGCGTGTCCCAGTCCCCGCGGCGGAACGTCATGGTGGAGACGACTTCGCCCTCGGCGGACGTGAAGTCGTCGGCCACCCAGCCGTACCGCTGGTCGACGCGCCGGCCGACCTCCAGGTCGAGGGAGTCGAACCGCTGGACGCCGCCGTCCTTGACGACCTCCAGCGCCGACTCGTAGCCCACCAGGTCACGCGAGACCCGCCACTGCTGGTCGCCCGGGCTCACCTGCGCGGTGCGCAGCGGCGGCGCGCCTTCCGGCTCGTCGAACGGCCGCATCGACACCTCGTCGGACTCGGCGACCGGCCGCACCGGCAGGATCAGCCGGCTGCCGCCGGTGAACACCGAGAGCCTGGCCTGGCGCGGCGGCGGCCACGCCAGCGGCCAGTACGAGGTGGACAGCGACAGCCGGACGCGGTGGCCCGGCGGGAACGCCTGGGCGACGCCGTTGAGCCGGACGCGCACCCGGTAGCGGCGGCCCGGTTCCACGGGCTCGGGGTCGTCGTCGCCGTCCCGGTGCGTGAGGTTGAGCAGCCCGTAGGTGACGCGGGTGGCGCGGCCGTCCGGCGCCACGTCGGAGAGCCGCGCGGCGATCATGGCGACCGGTTCCGAGGCGGCCACGTCGAGTTCGACGACGGGACCGCCGAGGATCTCGCAGCGCTCGGTGAGCACGTCGCTGTCGAAGACGAGCGAGCCGCCGTCCTCCTCACGCTGGTCGTAGGGCAGGTCGGGCGGCGCGCTGTAGGAGCACCACTTGCCGGCGAACTGCCCCACCGACAGCGGCGACTGGATCGTCAGCTCCTCCACGGGCGCCTCCTCCCCCGGACGGGCGATCCGGTGCGGGGCCAGCGGCAGCGCGTCGCGCCGGACGTGCGGCGACGGCCACGAGGGCTCCCCGACCCAGCGGCCGGGGCGCTCCTCGTAGGAGGTGGACGGCGGCACGCTGTCCTGCATCCAGGTGCGCAGCATCGGCTCGTCCATCACGTCGTTGTCCTCGTCCTTCAGCCACCGGTCCCACCAGCGCACGACCTCCTGGAGGAAGCCGATGGCCGGGCCCGGCTCGCCCAGGTGCGGGTACCGGTGCGACCACGGGCCGATCAGCCCCTTGCGGGGGACGTCGAGGTGCTCCATCAGCCGGAACACCGCGTTCGAGTACCCGTCGGCCCAGCCGCATACCGCGAACACCGGGCACCGGACGGCCGGGTAGTCCTCGCAGACCGACGCGCGGCGCCAGTAGCCGTCGCGGCGCTGGTGGCCGAGCCAGTTCTCCAGCCACAGGCCGCTTCCCTCCAGGCGCTCCTTCCACATGTCCCGCCAGCGGTCGCCGACCAGCGCGGGGTCGGGCGGGCAGGTGGTGTAGGCGAACATCGTGGACGCCTCGGCCAGGTTGTCCGACAGCAGGCAGCCGCCCATGTAGTGCATGTCGTCGGCGTACCGGTCGTCGGTGAAGGAGGCGATCACGATGGCCCGCAGGCTCGGCGGCCTGCGGGCCGCCACCTGGAGTGAGTTGAACCCGCCCCAGGAGATGCCCATCATCCCGGTGCGCCCGTCGCACCAGGGCTGGTCGGCGAGCCAGGCCAGCACCTCCTCGGCGTCGCGGTGCTCCTGGTCGAGGTACTCGTCGGTGAGCACCCCCTCCGACTCCCCCGTGCCGCGGATGTCGACGCGCACGCAGGCGTAGCCGTGCCCCGCCATGTACGGATGGTGGATCGAGTCCCGCACCGCCGTGAGGTCGCGCTTGCGGTACGGGATGTACTCCAGGACCGCCGGCACCGGTTCGTCGTCGGAAACCACGGGACGCCAGAGCCTGGCCGCCAGGCGGGTCCCGTCCGACATCGGGATCCACAGGTGCTCCTCTTCCTTCACCGCCCACGGCAGTGCGGTGACCTCACGCATCGCTCCCCCCAGGTCGCTTCGTTCCCTCGGTCGTGCCTTGTCTCATCCGTCGTCCGGACCGCCGTCGTCGAAGACGAACCCCAGCGCCTTGACGCACCGGTCGTACTTGTCCTGGAGCTCCTCCTCGTCGGCCGCGGCCACGCTGATGTGCGCGAGCTCGTGGCTGTAGCTGTCCTCCGCCTGCGGCGCGTCCGACAGCCGCTGCCCCACGTCCACCAGGGGGTGGATGCTCACCCCCGCGATCTCCCGCTCGGCCCGCGCGATCTCCTCCGCGCCCGCCCGGTCGCGGACCACGCCGTCGGAGAAGCGCCGCAGGTACCACTTGGCGGCCAGCGCGTAGGGGCCCTTCCGGTCCGGCAGGCTCGGATCCCTTCCCAGCGCGAGGCTGAGCATGCAGTGGTGGTTGGGCATCCCGTCGACCTCCTCGAACAGCCGGGCGTGCGACTGGGAGTGGCGCGGGTTGATTTCCAGCAGGCCGACCTCGCCCGTCTCCGGGTCGCAGAAGTACTCGATGCTGAACGTGGAGTTGTCCAGCCCGACCTGCGCGATCACCCGCGTGGAGACGTCCTCCAGCTTGCGCTGCATCTCGGCCGGCAGCCGGGACGGGTACTGGTGGCGCAGGAAGCTGGACCTGCCGGGGTAGGTGATGGAGTCGAGCAGGCCGTAGACCTCGATCTCCCCGTCGCGGACGTACCCCTCGACGGCGGCGCGGGCGCCCGACATCGCCTCCTCCGCGAGGCACGCCTCCCCGCCGGCCTCCGCGATCTCCGGCGGCAGGTCGAGCAGGCGCAGCACGTGGTCGAAGGGCCTGCCCAGCCGGCCGATGCCCTCGCGGATCCGCGCGACCGCGTCCCGGAACTGGGCGTCGTCCGCCACGTGGAAGGCCAGTTCCGAGGACACCGACTTCACCGGCTTCAGCCACATCGGGTACCGCATGCCCTCCGGCGGCCGCTCGGCGTCCTCGAGGTCCAGCAGCGCGAACCGCGGGTACGCGTCGGTCACCTTCCGCTGCTCGAGACGGCTCCAGTACTTGTGCTCGCACTTGACCACCGCCTCCAGATCCGGCCCGCGCAGCCCGAACCGGCGGGTCAGGATCGGCACCATGGTGCTGACCGGGAAGTCCCAGTAGCCCACGATCGCGTCGACGCTCCCGTCGAACTCCTCCAGCCGCCGCTGCGCCTTGTCGAGCAGAGCGGCGATGTCGATGTCGCCGTGCAGCAGCTCCTCCGGGCCGAGCAGGGGGTGGAACCGGTACTGCTCGGCGTCCGGGACGTCGAGCAGGGTGTCGAAGTTGTCCTCTTCCAGGCCGAGCACAAAGACGTTGACGGCTTCCATCCAGGGGGACCTCCTCGCTTTCGTCATGGCGAAGTTGCCTCCAGGCAAAGACCCAAACGTGGGCGGCGCCACCCACCGCCGTCCGAGCCCGGCGCATGGAGCGCTCGGCCGCGACGCGCGCACCCGGCAAGTCCGATCCCCCGGACGGACGCGAAAGATCGAAATCGGCGCCCCTTTCCCGATATCGTCGGGCGATGCAGCGGGCCGGGGGGATCGAATTGGTGGCGGCCGGAACGCTCGTGGGGGCGATCGGCCTCGGCCTGGTCGCCGCGGGGACGGGGACCTTCCTGGAGACCCGGACGTTCACCCGGATCGAGTGCGGTTCCGTCTCGGTGGAGAGCGGTACCGTCCGGCACTGCACGGGCGAGAGCCCCGCTCAGGCGACCGCGAACGACGCGGCCCGGCGGGACGCCGCGACGGCCGCGCTGCGCGCCCAGCGGGACGGAGAACCGCGGCGGCGCACCCGGTTGGCGTTCGTCGACCGGGACGGGCGGCGCGACCCGCAACAGGTCACCGCGTCGCGGGTGGGCGGCCAGTGGATCGCCCACTCCGACGGCCTGGTGCGCACGGGCACGGTGGTGGCGATCGCCGGGTGCCTCGTCCTCCTCGTGGGCCTCTACCGCGTGCGCCGAGGCTGACCGGCGCGTCCGCCCCGCCGGGGAGCGGACCCCGTCCGCACGCCTGACCTGCGCCGTAACGGGAACGGTCACCGGCATGGACATCGACCTCAGCGGACGGACCGCGTTCGTCAGCGGCTCGACCAAGGGCATCGGCCGCGCCATCGCCGCGGGGCTGGCACGGGCCGGAGCGACCACCGTCGTCAACGGACGATCGGAGCGGAGCGTCACCGAGGCCCTCGACGCGCTGCGTTCGGAACTGCCGGGCGCCGACCTGCGCGGCGCGGCGGCCGACGTCGCGACGGCCGAGGGCGCCCAGGCGGTGCGTGACCAGGTGCCCGACGTCGACATCCTGGTGAACAACCTCGGAATCCTCGGCGCGCATCCCGTCCTCGAGATCGACGACGACGAGTGGCGGCGCTACTTCGAGACCAACGTGCTGTCGGGGGTGCGCCTCGCCCGCCTCTACCTCCCCGGCATGATGTCGCGGGGCTGGGGACGGGTGCAGTTCATCGCGAGCGACTCGGCGGTGGCGATCCCCGAGGAGATGGTGCACTACGGCGTGTCGAAGACGGCGCTGCTCGCCGTGTCGCGCGGTTACGCCAAGGCCGTCGCGGGCACGGGCGTCACGGTCAACACCGTCCTCGCGGGCCCGACCCACACCGAGGGCGTGGAGGACTTCGTCTCGCAGATGGTCGGGGACGACCTGCCCTGGGACGACGCGCAGCGCCGGTTCATGGTCGAGCACCGCCCGAACTCGCTGCTCGAGCGCCTCATCGAGCCCGCGGAGATCGCCAACATGGTCGTCTACCTCGGCTCCGCGCACGCCTCCGCCACCACGGGTGCGGCGGTACGCGTCGACGGCGGCTACGTCGACTCGATCCTGCCCTAAGGCGTCTCCACCGGAAGGCGGTGCGGTCGGCTCGTCCCCATCCGCACGGCGGCCGGTTTCGTCCTCACCGCCACCGCCCTCGTCTTCGCCGGAACCGCCGCCACGGCGGCGGGCTCGTTCCCCGACCCCGCGCCCGGTGGCCCGATGCGGCCCCACGAGCCGGACGTCACCGGCCCCCGCAACCTGGACGGGATCACGGCCCGGGCCACCCGGAACGCGGGACGCAGCGTCACCGTCGCGTTCGACCGCCGCAGCCGGACGGCCCAGGACACGGTGCCCGCCGCCGCGCGCCGGTTCGTGTTCCTGTTCGACCGCTCGATCACCTTCACCCCCGAAGCGTTCCCGACCTGCGCGCGGACGACCATCGACGCCGAGGGCGTCCAGGCGTGCCCGCCGGGCTCCCGGGTCGGCTCCGGCCGTTCGACCGCGTTCGACGGATCCGGACAGGACGTCCTACTGTTCAACAGCCGGGTCGACGGTGTGCCCGGCGCCCTGGTCGTGATCCCGGAAGCCGGCATGATTCTGGAGCAGACCTTCGCACGGGCCTCGGCGCCCTACCGCCGGACCCACCGCTGGACACTGGACGAGATCGTGCCGCCCACGCCCGTCCCACCGGGGTCGGCACGCGGGAACGGCCCGCTTCGAGCTCTCCTTCGACGCCACCCGCATGGTCGGCGGCCGCCCGGTCGGCTTCGCCGAGACCACGGCACGCCCCGGCGCACGCCTCCGCTTCGGCCTATGGAGCGGCGCTGGCCCGGGCGGACAAACCGGGCCACCATGTTCTCGCGGTGGGGTTCGCTGCAGCGGACGTGGCCGAACTGCTGACCGAAATTTCCGACGGCGGTGGCGGTGCGGCAACCGGCGGCGTCTCGGAAGTGCTGGCCCGGAGGGAGCCGTTCCCGCACGACGGCGACCTGCGTCTCGGCTTCGAACCGGTCGGCTACGACCATCGCTGGCACACCTGGACCTGTCTGGGCGGCCTCGTCGACGACGTCCGACGGGCCACCGGCGTCCGGCCCGGGCGATGGGGGCTCATCCAGGACGAGGCTGAAGCGCACCGGGCCGCTCAATGGCTCACCTGGTCGGGCAACGGCGCCCCCAAGGTGTACGTCTGGACGGCCGCGCTGCTCGCGGACGTCCGGTGAACCCCGGTATCGGCGGGTTCGTGACCTGTTCGCGTCGGCTGAAGCGGTAGGGGCGCTCCATCATCAAGGGCCTCCCCCACTCCCGAGCCCGCCTTCGCCGTCTCCCTGCGCAGGGGCGGAGGTGCGGAGTGCGCGGGTGCGGTTCACTTCGGCGAGCCGGTGGACGACCGAGGCCACGGCGCGCGGCTCCTGCGGCTCACCGAATCCAGGACCGCGACCGCGTCCTCGCGAACCGGGTTCCAGATCTCGGCGCGGAGTTCGGCGTGCCGGTCGGACACGCCGATGATCTGGGCGCGGCGG
Organism: Actinomadura sp. WAC 06369; assembly: GCF_003947565.1. NCBI lineage: Bacteria > Bacillati > Actinomycetota > Actinomycetes > Streptosporangiales > Thermomonosporaceae > Actinomadura > Actinomadura sp. WAC 06369. The sequence continues at coordinate 9,592 of NZ_QHJN01000001.1, forward strand.
TCGTCGGTGCTCGGCCTGCGGGTCGCGACCGCGTCGAACAGGGCCTCGGTCTCCGTGTGCAGCTCACGGATCGCGCGCAGGACACCGGGCACGCCGGGCCGACGTCTCACCTTGCCGCGTGCCCCCTTCGCGGTGATCAGTCGCGGTGATCAGGCGTTTGTCTCGCGGGTGAGGCCGAGCAGGCGGGCGGCGTTGCGCTTGAGGATCTTGGGACGGACGCCGGGTTTGATGTCGAGCGCCGCGAAGTCGGCGAGCCACCGGTCGGGGGTGATGACGGGGTAGTCGGACCCGAACAGGACCTTGTCCTGCAGCAGGCTGTTGGCGTACCGGACGAGCTGGGGCGGGAAGTACTTGGGCGACCAGCCCGACAGGTCGATGTACACGTGCGGTTTGTGGACGGCGACGGCGAGGGCCTCGTCCTGCCAGGGGAACGAGGGGTGCGCCAGGATGATGCGCAGGTCGGGGAAGTCGACCGCGACGTCGTCGACGAGCATGGGGTCGGAGTACTTCAGCCGGATGCCGCCGCCGCCCGGGACGCCGGCGCCGATGCCGGTCTGGCCGGTGTGGAACAGCGCCGGGACGCCCAGCTCCTCGATGGCCTCGTACAGCGGGTAGGCCATCGGGTCGTCGGGGGCGAACGCCTGGATGCTGGGGTGGAACTTGAACCCGCGCACCCCGTGCTCGGCCACCAGGCGGCGGGCCTCGCGCACCCCGGCCGCGCCCTTGTGCGGGTCGATGCTGGCGAAGGGGATCAGGACGTCGGGGTGTTCGGCGCAGCTTTCGGCGACCTCTTCGTTGGCGATGCGGGGCCGGCCGGTGGCGTGCTCGGCGTCCACGGTGAACACCACCGCGGCCATCTTCCGCTCCCGGTAGTGGGCGGCCGTCTCGCCGATGGACGGCTGCCGGTGGCCGTGGGCCTTGAAGTGCTTCTCGGAGGCGCCGAGCAGCTCGGGGCCGAGCGAGCGGTGCCCGGTCTTGGAGATCTCGGCGTGGGTGTGGACGTCGATCGCGACCAGCCCGTCGACATCGATGTCGGGCATCTCAGCCTCCCGGGGCCGCGTCGACGATCGTCCTGCTGCCGTCCGGCCGCATGCCGCACTCCCCGTGATCGACAGGAACCCTGCTGATCCGACAGTCTTCCGACGACCAGGTTTCCTGTCAATCGCCGGTGCGGGATCGATGGCAGGATCTGAGCGTGGACGACTTCGCGAAGGACGAGCGGACGACCGGCGGCCGGTCGGCGCCGTCACTGCTCTACATGGTCAAACGGCTGGAACTGGCCGTCCGGTCGAACCTGGACGACATCGTCCGCCCCGCCGGGGTGACCGCACTGCAGTACACGGCCCTCACCGTCCTGGAACGGCACGACGGCCTGTCCGCGGCCCGGCTGGCCCGCGACTCGTTCGTCACGGCCCAGTCGATGGCCGACATGGTGCGCATCCTGGAGCGCCGCGGGCTCATCCGGCGCGAGCGCAACCCCGCCAGCCGCCGGGAACTGCTCATCCGCCTCACCGACGCGGGACGCGCGCTGCTGGCGGAGCTCGCCGAACCGGTCCGCCTGCTGGAGCGGCGCATGCTCGACGACCTGACCGCACGGCAGGAGGAGCAGTTCCGGCTGGCTCTGTCGCGGGCCTGGCGCGCCCTCTCCTGAACCGCGGACCGCCTTCTGGCGCTCGGCGACGGTCGCGCCCGGCCCGCCCGGCCGTCCGTTCCGGCGCCGCATGCCCGGCGAGCGGCGCTCGACACGGCCGCGCGACCTCTACAATCCCGAAGGTGACCGGATACGACGATCTCGAAGCGTTCGAGGGCCTGGGCGCCTCCGCACTGCCCGCACGCCAGCAGCGGATCCTGGTCGCGATCCGGGACTGGGTGGTCAGGTACGGGTATCCCCCGAGCACGCGCCAGATCGGTGACGCCGTCGGCCTGCGGTCCGCCTCGTCCGTCTCGCGGCACCTCGCGAGCCTGGAGGAGAAGGGCTTCCTGCGGCGCGGCGCCTCGGCGTCCCGCCCGATCGACGTGCGGGCGTTCCTTCGCGAGGGCCCGGGCCACGAGCCCGACGAGGCGGTGACCGTCCCCGTGGTCGGCCACATCGCCGCCGGCGCCCCCATCACGGCCGAGGAGCACGTCGACGACACGCTGTCGCTTCCCCAGGAGCTCACCGGGCGCGGCACCGTGTTCGGCCTGCGCGTGCGCGGTGACTCGATGGTCGACGCCGCGATCTGCGACGGCGACCTCGTCGTGGTCCGGCAGCAGCCCGAGGCCCACTCGGGGCAGATCGTCGCCGCGATGCTCGACGGCGAGGCCACGGTCAAGGTCTACCGGCGCCGCAACGGCCACGTCCTCCTCGAACCGCGCAACCCCACCTACGAGGCCATCGACGGGGACGACGCCGTCATCCTGGGCATCGTCGTCTCGGTGCTCCGCAGCATCTGAGCGTCCTCCCCCCACGATCCCATCGCCGGGGAAAAATAAATCCGGTGGTGCGTCGATCCGCCGAGACGCCGTTCGACCTTTGGACGACACACCCGTCCGGGGCGGCCGTCCCGGACGCATCAAAAGGAGCATCGCGATGGGATTCATCAAGTCCAGCCTCTTCATCTCCCTCGACGGCGTGATCGAAGCCCCGGAGACCTGGCACTTCCCCTACTTCGACGACCAGATGGGCGCCGTCGTCGGCGGACTGATGAACGAGGCGGAAGCGACCCTTCTCGGCCGCCGCACCTACGAAGGGTTCGCGTCCTACTGGCCGAACGCCGACCCCGCCGACCCGATGACCGAGGCCATGAACAGCGCGCGCAAGTTCGTGGTGTCCGACACCCTGACCGAGGCGACCTGGCGGAACTCCTCGCTCATCAGCGGCGACGTCGCCGCGAAGCTGACGGCGCTCAAGGCCGACACCCGGCTCGGCACCACCGGCAGCGCCGCGCTGGTGCGGTGGATGCTGGGGCAGGGACTGATCGACGAACTGCACCTGCTCGTGCACCCGATCGTCGTCGGACACGGCGCGAAGCTGTTCGGCGACGGCCCGACCGTCCCGCTGAAGCTGCTGTCCTCGACGACCTTCGACGCCACCGGCGTCGTGCACCTCGTCTACACCAACGGCGACGCTCCCAAGGAGGAGTCGGCCGCCTCCTGAACCGGGACCCGTCGCGCTTCGCACCGCCGATCGCCGGAAGCCATCGCCTGGCGATCGGCAGCGCCCGCCTTTACGTTGTAGATCACGATCGGGCGAGACGGGCGGCGGAACCCGGAACCTCGCCGGAGGCCGTCAGGAGATGGGGGCGTTGTAGCTCATCAGAGCAGCGCTCTGCGCCGTCACCGCGAGTTCGGTCACGGCGCATGCGCGGACCCGGGGGAACACGGTCCGGTAGCGGGACGGGTCGATGCCGAGCAGTCCGCACAAGGTCAGCCGCAGCAACGTGTCGTGCGCAACGATCAGCACTCGCTCGCCCCTGTGACGGGACGCGGCGCGCCGCAGTGCCGCCGTTCCCCGTTCGACGGCCTTGCGCGGATCTTCGGCGCCCGGGAACGCACCGTGCACGGGGTCGGCGAGGAACGCCTCGACGTCCGCCGGCGGCAGCTCGGCGAGGGTGCGGCCCTCGGCCGAGCCGAAGTCCAGTTCGGTCAGGCCGCCGTCGATCAGGATCGGACGGTGCAACGCGGACGCGGCGGGCGCGGCCGTCGCGCGGGCCCGGTTCAGCGGCGACGCCCAGACCGCGTCCACGCGTTCCCCCGCCGCCCAGCGCCCGAGGCGTTCGGCCTGGTCGCGGCCCGCATCGGTGAGCGCGATGTCGCTCACCCCCGCGTAGCGGTTCTCCGCCCGCCACTCGGTGTCGCCGTGCCGGACCAGGTAGAGGGTGCTGCTCATCGGTCGTCACCCTTGCTTCCGTGCATCCGCGGCCGCCTCGCGGGCGACCGTTTCTCCGCCGTCCCGCCGCGGGCCGGATCGAACGGACACCCTCGCACGGTATGACCCCTCTAAAATATCATCAATAGACGTGAAATTATAATATCAAGACACCATACCGAGCTTGGGAACGCGGCCCGCGGGACACGGTGACCACGGCGACGCCGGGCCGGTGCCCCTCATCCGGCTGTTAGAAGGCGCTCGGCACCGGCACGATTTTTGTTAACATCGCGGTGCCCAATTGCCGTTCGGTGCAGCCGGTCACCCGTCCTGGAGTGCGCGGCGACGAGAGGATCGCAGCATGACCAAGGACAACAGCGGCCGCCGCGGGCCCGAGGCGCGGCGGCGGGCGATCGCCGACCACGTGCTGTCGGTGGGTTCGGCCGGCGCGGGCGACCTGGCCGAGCGCTTCGGCGTGAGCCTGATGACGGTCCACCGCGACCTGGACGAGCTGGAGCGGCAGGGCATCGTCCGCAAGTACCGGGGCGGCGTGACGGCGCAGCCGTCGGGGGTGTTCGAGAGCAACGTCGCCTACCGGATGAAGTCCATGCAGGCGGCCAAGAACGCGGTCGCCGCCAAGGCCGCCGCACTGGTGGAGCCGGGCATGTCGGTCATGCTCGACGACTCCACCACCACGCTCGCGCTGGCCCGCAGACTGGGCGGCGTCACCCCGCTGACGGTGATCACCAACTTCCTGGAGACCACCAACCTGCTGGCGCGCGAGCGCGACGTCAGGCTGGTGGCCCTCGGCGGCGAGTACGACGCGCTGCACGACTCCTTCCTCGGCGTCTCCTGCGTGGACGCGATCAGCGCGCTGAACGTCGACCTCTGCTTCGTGTCGACCTCGGCCGTCTCCGCCGGGTTCACCTACCACCAGGAGCAGCACATCGTGTCGGTCAAACGGGCCATGCTGGAGTCCGCGCAGCGCAACGTCCTGCTGATCGACCACTCCAAGCTCGGCCGCGTCGCGCTGCACCGGGTCGCGCCGCTGTCGGTGTTCGACCGCGTCATCGTCGACGACGGCGCGGACGCCGAGGCGCTGCGCGAACTGGACGAGCACAAGGTCGCCTACGAGGTGGCCGTCACCAGGTAGGCGAGGCGCCGCGCGTCCGCCTTCCCGAGGCGAGGTCGGCGGGTCGGCGGGGACGCCCCCGGGCTCGGAACGACGTTCCGGCGCGTGGCGCGTGTGCGGGCCGGCGGCGCGAGGTCGGGATGTTCGCCGGGCGGCGGAGCGGAGACGCCTGCGAACGGTGACCGTCGCAGCACACATAACACATGATCTTGTTGTTTTCGCATCTCCTTGTACCGCTCCAGGTCGCGGCCCGTGCGAGTACCGGGGACGGGCTCGGGCATGCGGCCGCAACCGTCGGTCCTGACCAGTGTGGACCTGACCAGCAACATGCCCCTGGAGCGGGCCGGGAGCGGTCGCGCCCGCCGCTTCCCGAGGGCCCAGGTCATACGCGCAGAACGGCAGGTATGCGATGTCTTGACACCTATCAGCCGCATCTCTACGCTCAACCTCACACTTCTTGATGTTAAATACCAAGAACTTGATTCAGGATCGAGGGCGGCGTCATGACCGGCCATTCCCACGAGGCGCTGGCTCCGTACGGCCTCCGTTGCGAGCACCTGGCCGAGCCGCTGGGGATCGACGAGCGCTCCCCGCTGCTGTCGTGGCGGCTCGCCTCCGGTCGCCGGGGCGACACGCCCGCCTCGTGCCGCGTCCTCGTCCGGGACGAGGACGGCGCGACGGTCTGGGAGAGCGGCGAGATCGCCGACCCGGCCGCCGTGGCCGTCCGCTACGCGGGCGCGCCGCTCGAGCCGCGCACGCGGTACCGCTGGCAGGTGGCCGTGACGGCCGCGGACGGCGCGCGCGGCGAGGCGTCCTCGTGGTTCGAGACCGGCCGGTTCGGCGCGGCGGACTGGCGGGCGTCCTGGATCGCCCACGACCCGGACGCCCTCGACGTCGTGGACGCGCCCGAGGAGGGCGAGCTGGCGCTCGCCGACCACGGCCTGTCCCCCGCCGTCCGGCTGCGCCGCCCCTTCGACGCGCCGGACGCGCCGCCCGTCCGCGCCCGCCTCTACGTCACCGCGCGCGGCCTGTACGAGATGCGGATCAACGGCCGGCGCGTCGGCGACCACGAGCTCGCGCCGGGCTGGACCGACTACCGCGACCGCGTCGACTACCAGACCTACGACGTCACCGAGCTGATCGGGGCGGGCGAGAACGTCCTGGCGGCCACCCTCGCCGACGGCTGGTGGAGCGGCTTCGTCGGGTTCGATCCGCGCCGCCTCGGCGCCCACTACGGGAGCTTCCCGCAACTGCTGGCCGAGCTGCATCTGGACCACGCCGACGGCCGCCGCGAAGTCATCGGCACCGACACGTCCTGGTGGACCCGCCGCTCCCCCCTGCGGTACGCCGACCTGCTGAAGGGCGAGTGCCTCGACCTGCGCCGCGAGACCCCCGGCTGGGACCGTCCGGGCTTCGCCGCCGCGGACTGGCTGCCCGCGCTGGTCACCGGCACCGACCGCGACCTGCTCACCGCGTCGGTCGCGCCGCCGGTCCGCGCCGTCCGGGAACTGGCGCCCCGCGGCGTCACCCGCGTCGGCGACGAGCGCCATCTGGTCGACTTCGGGCAGAACTTCGCCGGCCGGGTGCGGCTCACCCTCCGCGATCCGGCCCCCGGCGCCCGCGTCGTGGTCCGGCACGCCGAGGTCCTGGACGAGAACGGCGCCCTCTACACCGACAACCTGCGCACCGCCGAAGCCACCGACGTCCTCATCGGGGGCGGCAGCGGCGGCGAGGTCGTCTTCGAGCCGCGCTTCACCTACCACGGCTTCCGCTACGCCGAGGTGACCGGGCTCGCCGAGTTGCGCAGCACCGACATCACCGGCGTCGTCCTGCACAGCGACACCCCCTGGACGGGCGACTTCGCCTGCTCCGATCCCGACGTCGAACGGCTGCACGCCAACATCGCGTGGGGCCAGCGGTCGAACTTCGTCAGCGTCCCGACCGACTGCCCCCAGCGCGACGAGCGGCTGGGCTGGCTCGCCGACGCGCAGGTGTTCCTGCCGACCGCGTGCCTGAACGCCGATGTCGCCGCGTTCTTCGAGGGCTGGCTGCGCGAGGTGCGCGGCGCCCAGTCCCCCGACGGCTGCTTCACCAACGTGGCCCCGCGGCTGGCCGGGGTGGCCGACCAGGGCGCGCCGGGCTGGGGCGACGCGGGCGTCCTGCTCCCGTGGCACCTGTACCGGACGTACGGGGACGAGCGGTTCCTGGAGCGCAACCTCGACGCGATGTGCGCCTGGGTCGACTTCGTCCACCGCCACAACCCCGACCTGGTGTGGCGGAACCGCGTGGGCCCGCACTTCGCCGACTGGCTCGCGCCGACCCCCACGCCGCGCGACGTGGTGGCCTGCGCCTACTTCGCCCGCAGCGCCGAGCTGACGGCGCGCGCGGCCGGCGTGCTGGGCAGGGACGGCCTCGCGACGAAGTACCGGACGCTCGCCGCGCACATCCGCAAGACGTTCAACGAGCGCTTCGTCTCCCCCGACGGCGGGATCGAAGGCGACACCCAGACGGGCTACCTGCTGGCGCTGGCGTTCGACCTGCTGCCCGAGGACCTGGTGCCGCGCGCCGCGGGACGCCTGGCCGAGCTGGTCGAGGCCGCCGGCCCCGGCCCCCGCACCGGATTCCTCGGTGTCGGGCTGCTGGCCCCGGTGCTGGACGGCATCGGCCGTCCCGACCTCGCGCACGCGCTGCTGCGCCGCACCGACCCGCCGTCCTGGCTGTACCCGCTGCGGCAGGGGGCGACCACCGTGTGGGAGCGCTGGGACGGCTACACCCCGGAGCACGGGTTCCGGGCGGCGGCGATGAACTCGTTCAACCACTACGCGCTGGGCTCGGTCGGCGAATGGCTCTACCAGGGCGTCGCCGGGCTGGCCCAGGCGCCGGACTCCACCGGCTACCGCGAGCTGCTGATCCGGCCCCGTCCGGGCGGGCTGGAGTGGGCCCGGGCCGCCTACGAGTCGGTCCGCGGCACCGTCCGCGCCGCCTGGAGCCGGACGGACGGCGAGCTGCGGCTGGAGGTGGGCGTGCCGCCCGGCGCGACCGCGACCGTCCACGTGCCCACCGGTGATCCCGCGAGCGTGCGCGAGGGCGGGACGCCGGTGGCCGACGCCGCCGGGGTCACGGTCCTGGGCACCGGGCCTGGAACGCTCCTGTGCCGGGTGACCTCGGGGGACTACCGCTTCACCGCGGACGACCCGGCGGGCGCCGTCCCCTAGCCGACTCGGCGGGAACGGCCGCCGCGGCCCCGGCCGCGGCACCTGCGGCGGCCCGTGCGGGCCGCCGGATCCCTCGCGGCACAGGGCCGCGGGGTTCGAGGAGGACACATGACAACGTCGCTTCGGACAGCTTCTCTCACCCGCCGCGGCTTCCTCGGGCTGAGCGGCGGGGTCGCCGCCATGGGCGCGCTGGCGGCCTGCGGCGGGACCTCGGGCTCGGGCGGCGGCGCCGGAACGCTCCAGCTCGTCGGCGTCGCCGACCAGCAGAAGGCCATCGAGCTGCTGGTCAAGCAGTACACCGAGAGCAAGTTCAACACCTCGTTCGCGCCGACCGACCAGGTGCAGACCTCGGTGCGCACCCGGCTCGGCGCGGGCAACGCCCCGGACGTCCACGTGGTGTTCCCGGGCAACGGCTCGGCGATGAGCATGGTGCAGATCTCCCAGGCCGGGCTGCTGGCCGATCTCAGCGACCAGGCGTGGACCGGGCGCGTCCCGGAGACGCTCAAGCCCGCCTTCCAGAACGACGGGAAGACCTACGTCTACTCCGCCGGTTCGAGCGTCATCGGCGCCGTCTACAACAAGAAGGTGTTCGAGGACGCCGGGGTCGAGCCGCCCAAGACCTGGCGGGAGTTCCTGGACGTCTGCGAGAAGATCAAGGCCAAGGGCAAGGTCCCGATCGCGCTGGGCGCGCAGACCCCGTGGGTCACCCAGCTGATCACCTACGCGCTGGTCCCGTCCACCGTCTACGCGAAGAACCCGCGGTTCGACGAGCAGATGAAGGCGGGATCGGCCGGTTTCGCGGGCTCCGGCTGGGAGCAGGCGTTCGAGATGTACCTGGAGCTGCAGAAGCGCGGGTACTTCAACGACAACCCCAACGGCACCACCTTCGAGCAGCAGACGGCCATGGTCGCCACCGGCGAGGCCGGGATGGCGATCCAGGTGTCGGCGGTGCTGCCGGACTTCCGCAAGCAGGCCGCCGGCCCGGACGCCCTCGGCATGTTCCCGGTGCCGGGCGCCGACGCCGAGAAGGACTGCTGGATCCCCGCCGGCGTGGTGGTCGGGCTGGGCGTCAGCGCGCGCAGCAAGAACCTCGACGAGGCCAAGGCGTTCGTGGAGTTCCTCGGCGAGCAGAAGAACATGAACACCTGGGCCGAGGCCGTGGCCTGCATCCCGCTGACCCGCGACGGCTCCTCCAAGATCGACCCGGTGCTGGAGTCGTTCCTGCCGTTCGTCGACGGCGGCAAGGCCGTCCCGTTCATGGACCAGGGCTGGCCCAACGCCGAGGTGCAGCCGGCGCACTTCGCCGCCGTCCAGGAACTGCTGGGCGGGCGCACCACCATCGCCGAGGCGCTGGCCAAGCTGGACGAGACCTACCGGAAGAAGTCCTGAGCCGTGACCTCCACCCTCGGTTCCGCCCCGGCCGCGAAGGAGACCCGCCCCGCGAAGCGGCCGCCCGCCCGGCGCCGGCGCCGCGGCGGGTTCCTGAGCCCGCCGTGGTGGTTCGCCGCCCCCGCCCTGGCCGTGTACGCGCTCGTGGTGCTGTACCCGGCCGCGGCGGGCACGGTGTACGCCTTCACCGACTGGAACGGCCTCGGCGAGCGCAGCTTCATCGGCCTGGACAACTTCTCCCGGTTGTTCGACGACGAGGCGGCGCGCGGGTCCCTGGTCAACACGCTGCTGCTGACCGTGGCGATCGTGTTCGTGCAGAACGGCATCGGGCTGCTGCTCGCGCTCGGCGTGCACACCAAGATCAAGTCGCGGTCCGCGCTGCGAGTGATCTTCTTCGCCCCGGCCGTGGTCAGCCCGGTGATGGTGGCGTTCCTGTGGAAGTACATCTACAACCCCGCGCCCGAGGCGGGCGTCAACGGCATCCTCGGCGCGATCGGCCTCGGCGGGCTCCGGCAGGACTGGCTCGGCGACCCCGGGCTGGCGCTGTGGTCGGTGGCGGGCATGGTGGTCTGGCAGTTCGCCGGCTACTCGATGGTGATCTTCCTGGCCGGGCTGGAGGGCGTCCCGGAGGAGCTGCACGAGGCGGCGATGATCGACGGCGCGGGGCGGTGGCAGCGGTTCCGGCACGTCACCTGGCCGCTGCTGGCGCCCGCCGTCACCATCAACCTGATGCTGTCGACCATCGGCGGCCTGAAGCTGTTCGACCAGGTGTACGCCGCGACGAACGGCGGCCCGGGGTACGCCAGCGAGACGCTGTCCACGGTGCTCTACAAGCAGGCGTTCGTGTTCGGCAACTACGGCTACAGCACCGCGATCGCCCTGGTGCTCGCCCTGTTCGTCGCCGCGGTGTCGATGGTGCAGATCTACTACCTGCGCGGCCGGGAGGTCTCGGCATGAGCGGCGGACCCGCACGGACGGCCTGGGGGGCCGCCCTCGGAAAGGACTCAGCATGAACCCCAGGTACGGGCTGCGCACCTTCGGCCTGGAGCTGGTGATGATCGCCGCCGCCGTGGCCTTCCTGTTCCCGGTGTACGCGCTGATCACGATGTCGTTCAAGGATCCCCGGCAGATCGCCGAGTCGCCGCTGGCGCCGCCGTCCAGCCCCGCCCTGGACAACTACGCCAACGCCTGGACGCGCGCGGAGATCGGCCCCGCGCTGATGAACAGCACGGTCATCACGGTGGTCAGCCTGATCGCGCTGATCGCGATCGGCTCGCTGGCCGCCTACCACCTGTCGCGGCAGGTGACGCGGCTGGGCTACGCGATGTACATGCTGTTCCTGCTGGGCATCGTGCTGCCGTTCCAGCTCGGCATGATCCCGCTGTTCAAGATGGTGGACTCGGCCGGGCTGCTCGGCACCTATCCCGGGATCATCGTCTTCTACACCGGCATCCAGCTGCCCTTCACGATCTTCCTGTACACGGGGTTCGTCCGAGCGCTGCCGCGCGACTACGCCAACGCGGCCCTGATCGACGGCGCCGGGCACTTCCGCGCGTTCACCCAGGTGGTGTTCCCGCTGCTGCGGCCGATCACCGGCACGGTACTGATCCTCAACGCGGTGTTCATCTGGAACGACCTGCTGACGCCGCTGCTCTACCTGGGCGGCTCCACGCGGGAGACGGTCCCGGTGCGGATCTTCGCGTTCGTCGGCCAGTACGTCTCCGACAACGGGCTGGTGTTCGCGGGGCTCGTGCTGGCGTCGCTGCCGATCCTGGCGGTGTTCCTGGTGCTGCAGAAGTACGTCATCAAGGGCTTCGCCAGCGGGCTGAAAGGATGAGCACCGCGATCCCGCCGCGGCTGCGGGCCGTGCTGGACGCGCCGCCGCGCACCCACTCCCCCGCGCCGATCTGGTGGTGGAGCGGCGAGCGGCTGGACCGGCGGCGCCTGCGCGACCAGCTCGAGCGGTTCGCGTCCGGCGGCGTGTACAACCTCGTGGTCCTGAACCTGGCGCCGTCCGGTCCGATGTTCGGCGCGGACGCCGACGAGCCGGCGTTCTTCACCGACGCCTGGTGGGAGCTGCTCGACGGCGTCTGCGAGGACGCCCTGGAGCTGGGCGTCTCGCTCTGGTTCTACGACCAGCTCGGGTTCTCGGGCGCCGACCTGCAGGCGCGGCTGGTGCGGGACGCGCCCGCGTTCGCCGGGCAGTGGCTCGGCCGGGACGGCGGCGTCTCCGCGCGCGGTTTCGACTACCTGTCGGCGGAGGCGTGCGCCGCCCTGCTGGACCGCGTCCACGGCGAGTACGAGCGGCGGCTGGGGCATCGGCTCGGCACCGCCATCGTCGGCTCCTTCCAGGACGAGCTGCCGTCGATCCCCACCTGGACCCCGGGGTTCGCCGCGGAGTTCGCCGCCCGCCGCGGCTACGACCTCGCCCCCCACCTGCCGTCCCTGTGGCGGGGAGGGGACGAGGCGGACCTGCGGGTCCGGCGCGACTACCACCTGACCCGGGGGGAACTGGCCGAGGAGGCGTTCTTCCGCCCGCTGGCCGAATGGCACCGGCGGCACGGGCTGCTGCACGGCTGCGACCAGCAGGACCCCGCGCGCGCCGGGCATCCCGTGGACGGCGTCCGGCTGTACGCCGACTACGCCCGCACCCACCGCTGGTTCGGTGCCCCGGGCTCCGACCACCACGGCGACGCGCGGGTGCACTCGTCCCTGGCCCACCTGTACGGGCGCGACCGGGTGTGGATCGAGGCGTTCCACTCCAGCGGGTGGGGCGGGACGCTGGAAGAGACCTTCGACTGGCTCCTGCCGTGGCTGCGCGCGGGCGCCACCCTCTTCAACCCGCACGCCGCCTACTACACCACCAAGGCCGGCTGGTGGGAGTGGGCGCCGCCGTCCACGGACTGGCGCCAGCCCTACTGGCGGCACCACCGCGTCTTCGCCGAGGCCGTCACGCGTCTGTGCGCGGCCTTGTCCCTCGGACGGCACGTGTGCGACGTGGCCGTCCTGTTCCCCACGGCGACCGCGCAGGCCGGGTCCCGGCTGGACGGCGTCGACGCGTTCGCCGCCGAGGCCCAGGAGACCTACCGGGCGCTGGTCGGCGACATGGCGTGGTTCCAGATGGTTCCGGGCGTCCTGGACCGGTCGGGGGTCGACGCCGACGTCGTGGACGACGACTCGGTGCGGCGCGCCGCGGTCCGCGACGGGCGGCTGGCGGTGGCGGGCGAGTCCTACGGGACGGTGCTGCTGCCGGCGTGCACGGTGCTGGAGGGCGACACCGCCCGCCGCCTCCTCGAACTGGTCGAGGCCGGCGGGCGGGTCGTCGCGATCGGCCCGCCGCCCCGGCTCGGCGTCGGCGACCCCGGGGCCGGCGCGGCCGTGGCCCGGCTGGCGTCCCGCGTCGAGACCGTCGCCGACGCCGAATCCCTCGTGCCCGTCCTGCGGGGCGCGCGGCGGGTGGAGGCGCCCGTCCCCGCCCTGGTGCGCGAGGTGGACGGCGCGACGGTCGTGTTCGTGACGGCCAGCGCCGCGATGGCCAGCCGCGTGTCGGTGGGCCGCCCCGACGAACGCGGCATCGACCTGGGCTGGCTGGACGTCGCGTACGACTTCGACCCCGGCCGCTACCACCGGGACATGCCGGTGCGGGTCAACGGCGTCGCGGGACCGGCTTTCCTGGCCGGCCCCTTCGGCGGCGAGCCGCGGCCCCTCCCCACGGTGCAGGGGCCGTCGTGGGTCGACGTGGTCGTCCCGTTCGACGACGCGCCCGCCGCTCTGCTGATCTTCCCCGGCGGCGGCGGGGACGGCGCCACGCGGCCGCCGCCCGAGCGCCCCGGCCGCGAGATCGTCCTGGGCTCCGCCTGGGACATGGAGCTGGTGCCGACGCTCGACAACACGTGGGGCGACTTCGCCCGGCCCCGCGGCGGCATGCCCGTGCTGGAGAGCTGGCGGTTGTCGCACCGGGCCGGCGAGGAGCCGTCCGCGGAGGGCTGGAAGCCGGTCCACGCGACGTTCGGCCCCCACGCGGTCTGGACCGACACCGCATCGACCGACACCGCCTCGACCGGCGCCGGCCACGAGTGGCGGCCGATCGTCTACTCCGACACCAGGGGGATCCGCAAGGACCCGATCCACCGGGCGGTCCTCGGCCCCAAGGGGCACGTCCCCGAGGAGTTCCTCGACTTCGGCCGGATCGAGGCGGGACGGCAGGTGGTCGTGCGGACGCGCATGACCGTGCCGCCGCCGGGCGGCCACCTGGTGATCGGGGCTCCGGCCGCGAAGACCGCCGTCCTGGACGGCGAGGCCGTGCCGCTGGACGACCACGGGTACCTGGCGGTGTCCGAGGCCCGGCTCCCCGCGGGCGAGTACACGCTGGAAGTTCGGCTGGTGCCGGAGGAGGACCTGCGGCTGCGCGGCCACCTGTCCGTCACCGCCGACCCCGCCGCCTGCGCGCGTCCCGAGTGGATGACCGCGCACGGCGACCCGCGTCCGGGCGCGGAGGTCGCGTTCACGGCGCGGCTGCCGGACGGCGGTGCGGGGGTCCTCCAGGTGGCGTCCGCCGCCGCCTGCCGCGTCCTGGTCGACGGCGTGGAGATCGGCCGCCAGGGCGGCTTCGAACCGTACGCCGAGCAGGACACGCCCCGCGTGGGCCGCTACACGCTTCCCGGCGGGACCGGCTCGCGGCTCACCGTCGTCCTCACCGAGGACCGGGCGCCCGCGAGCGTCCTGGTGGACGGCCCGGTCGTCTCCGGCGCCGGCTGGCGGGCGTCCCGTGCGGGGACGGCGGTGCGGGTCGTCGCCGGGCGCGCCCAGCACGGCGACCCGGCGGCCCTGCACCTGCACCGGCGCCCGCATCCCCTCCCCGGCGCCGGCTGGCTGGACGGCCGGGACGGCGGCGGCGCCGTCCTGCCGGCGGTCTTCGCCGTCCCGGGCGCGGGCCCGCGCACCGAGTGGCTGCGCTGCACGGTCCCTCCGGGCGCGACCCGCATGCGGTTCACCGCCCGGGCCGAGGTCGCCGGCGTCGTCCTGGACGGCATCGCGCTGCGCCACACGCGGATCGGCGACGCCGTCGAGGTCGAGCTGCCCGGCGACCGCCGCCCGGCCGGGACCGCGGAGATGCGGCTGCGCACCGACCCGGGCCACCGGGAGGGCGCCGCCCTCGCCGGACCCGTCCGGTTCGAGGTCGGCCCCGGCACGATCGAGCCGGGCGACTGGGAGGACGCGGGCCTGGCGGGCTACAGCGGCGGCGTCCGCTACCGCCGGACCCTCGACCTGGACGCCGACCCCGGGCGGGCCGAACTCGACCTCGGCGGCGTCCGGGGCACCGCCGAGGTGGCGGTGAACGGGACCTCGGCGGGCGTCCGGATCTGCGCCCCGTACGTCTTCGACCTGGGCACCGCGCTGCGCGAGGGCCGCAACGAGATCGAGGTCGTCGTCTACGGCACCCTCGCCCCGTACCTGGACGACGCCAGTCCGACCCACTTCGTCTTCGAGGGCCAGCGGACCACCGGTCTGCTGGGGCCGGTGGTCCTTCGCGTGACCGAGAAGGTCTCCCCGCCGCCCGGCTGACGCCGCGCCCCCTGCACGTCTCCGGGAGGAGTGCCGCATGACCGGAGCCCGGCACCGCACGGCCCGTCCCCTTCACGAGCGCGCGAAGCGCACCGACAGAGGAGAAGCCCGATGAGTGAGGCGATCACCGACCGCACGCTGCTGCCGCCCTTCGTCCGCCGCAAGACCCGCATCGGTCTGGTGGCGGGCGGGCTGGGCACGTACTGGCCCCAGTTCCCCGGTCTCCTGCCGCAGCTCCAGGAATCCGCCCGGCGGGTCTCGGAGCGGTTCCGGGACATGGACGCCGAGGTCACCGACGTCGGCTTCATCTCCGACGCGCAGGAAGGCGCGGCGGCCGCCGAGCGGCTGCGGAAGGCCGACTGCGACCTGATCGTCATGTTCCTGACGACCTACCTCACCGCCTCGATGGTGCTCCCGATCGCCCAGCGGTCGAACACGCCCGTCCTGGTCATCGACCTGCAGCCGACCGAGAAGATGGACCACGCGACGTTCGGGACGGGCGACTGGCTGGCGTACTGCGGGCAGTGCGCCGTCCCCGAGGTCGGCAACGTGTTCCGCCGGGCGGGCATCCCCTTCCGCTCGGTGTCCGGCCACCTCGAGCAGGAGTCGGCGTGGACGCGCATCGAGCGGTGGATCCAGGCCGCGAAGATCCGCGCGGCCCTGCGGCACGCCCGCCACGGCCTCATGGGCCACCTGTACCCGGGCATGCTCGACGTCTCCACCGACCTGACCCTGCTGCCCGCCACGTTCGGCAGCCACGTCGAGGTCCTGGAGTTCGACGACCTGCGCCACCGGGTGGAGCAGGTCACCGACGCCGAGGCGGCGGCCAGGATGGACCTCGCGCGGCAGGTCTTCACGCTCGACCCGAGCGTGGACGACGACGACTTCGCCTGGGGCGCCCGCGTCTCGGTCGGCCTCGACCGGCTGGTCGAGGACTTCGAGCTGGACAGCCTCGCCTACTACCACCGGGGCCTGGACGGCGAGCTGCACGAGCGCCTCGGCGCCGGGATGATCCTCGGCGCGTCGCTGCTGACCGCCCGCGGGCTGCCCGCGACCGGCGAGTACGAGCTGCGCACGTCCGTCGCCCAGCTCGCCACCCAGGTCGTCGGTGCGGGCGGGTCGTTCTGCGAGATCCAGTCCCTCAACTTCGAGGACGGCGTCGTGGAGATGGGCCACGACGGGCCCGCCCACCTCGCCGTCGCGAGCCGCGACCCGCTGCTGCGCGGCCTGGGCGTCTACCACGGCAAGCGGGGCTGGGGCGTGTCCGTCGAGTTCGACGTCCAGCACGGCCCCGTCACGCTGCTCGGCGTGGGACAGGACCGCGACGGGACGCTCGCGTTCATCGCCGCCGAGGGCGACGTCGTGCCGGGGCCGCTGCTCGAGATCGGCAACACCACCAGCCGCGTGGACTTCGGCCGCGACCCGGGCGAGTGGGTCGACGACTGGTCGGCCACCGGCATCGGCCACCACTGGTCCCTGTCGGTGGGGCACCGCGCCGGCGTCTACCGCGCCGCCGCGGACCTCCTCGGCGTCCCCTTCCGCGAGGTCTGACCGCGGCGCCGCCCGGAGGCGGGGGCCCGCGGGCCCCCGCCTCCGGCACGGCCGCTCACGTGCGCCGGGTCAGGCCGGCTGGACGCCCGGGGTGCGGTCCTCGACGACGAAGGACGCCCGGGTGGACACCGGCGCGCCCGGCCTGGTGACGTACGGCATCACGCGGAAGTCGCTGCGCCAGCGGTTCCGGTCGACGTTGACCCTGACGTAGCCGCGCTGGGCGTTGTAGAACCGCATGTGCGGGTTCGCCTCCAGGAACGTGCGGCCGAGGTCGTCGATGTCGGCGCCGTCGCCGCCGCTGGTGATGGACGTCGTGGTGAACTCGGTCGCGACGGTCGGCGAGCCGGGCTCGTCGAAGTCGCGCTTGAGGTCGACGGCGTAGTTCTGGTGGCGGTCGCCGCTCAGCACGACGAGGTTCCGCAGGCCGTGCTCGTGCGCGGCGGACAGCACCTTGTTGCGGTCGGCCACGTAGCCGTCCCACGGGTCGACCCACACGTCCTTGGCCGGCCCGGGAGCCCAGTCGGTCTCGGTCATCGGAACCTGGTTGCCGAGGATCTGCCAGCGCGCCCGCGAGCGGGCGAAGCCGTCCAGCAGCCAGCGGCGCTGCTCGTCGCCCAGGATCGTGCGGGAGGCGTCGAACCGCTCGTCGCAGGAGCTGGTGCGGCCCGTCCCGTTGCCGTACGAGCACGCCTGGATGTCGCGGTGGCTGCGCGTGTCGATCATCGTGAACTCGGCGAGCCTGCCGTAGGACAGCCTGCGGTGCAGCCGGATGTTCGGCCCCGACGGCAGCTGGGCGCGGCGCAGCGGCAGGTTCTCGTAGAACGCCTGGAACCCCGCGGCCTTGCGGGCGGCGAACTCGGCCGGGTCGGGGTTCGGGTCGCGCCCCATGATGACCGTGTCGTTCGCCCAGTCGTTCACGACCTCGTGGTCGTCCAGCGTGTGGATCCACGGGCACTGCGCATGCGCCCGCTGCAGCGGCTCCTCGGACTTGTACAGCGAGTACTGGAGGCGGTACCGGGCCAGGTCGAACGTCTCGCTGCCGAACTGCGGAGGCACGCTCACCCCGCGCCGGTTGTTGTCGGTGAGCTCGTACTCGTAGATGTAGTCGCCGAGATGGACGATGAGGTCGAAGTCCTCGTCGGCCATGTGGTCGAAGGCCGTGAAGTACCCGTCCTGCCATGCCTGGCAGGACGCGACGCCGAACGACAGCGCGGCCGGCATCGACCGGGCGGCGGGCATGGTGCGGGTGCGGCCGACCGGGGAGATCTCTCCGGCGGCGCGGAAGCGGTAGTAGTACTCGCGGCCGGGAGCGAGCCCGGAGATCTCCGGGTGCACCGAGTGCCCGAGCTCGGGCGAGGCCACGGCCGAGCCGCGCCGCGCGATCTGCTTGAACCGCTCGTCCCGCGCCACCTCGTACTCGACCTCGATGCGGCGGTCGGGCATCCCGGCCTTGCCGTCGGCGGCGAACGGCTCGGGGGCCAGCCGCGTCCAGAGGACGAAGCCGTCCGGTGACGGGTCGCCGGACGCGACGCCCAGCGTGAACAGCCCGGACTTGCGCAGCGTGTAGGCGTGCGCGGCGGTCGCGCCCAGTGCGCCGGTGCCGAGCAGGACGGTGGCCGCACCGGCCCCGCCCCATCCAAGGAATCTGCGCCGGGACAGCGGGACGGCATGCGAAGACATTCGGACCTCCTGCGCTTCGGGGGTGGAGCAAGGGGCCCTTCCGTCGGGGGACGGGAGGGTGGCGGCGGCCGGCCAGCGATGATCGTATGACAGAACGACCACAAATATAACGACTTGTTTTGCTAACATCCCAGTGCTAGATGTGAACAAGCCATGAACGGATCAGTCGCCGGTTCCACACGTCCCGTGACGGCCGCACCGCCGCGCCGCCCGCCCGCTCACCGCCCGTCCGGCGGCCGTCGCGACCGGCCCGCCGATCACGGGCGGTCGCGCCGGAGGGCGAAGGCTTGACCTTCGAGTCGGGTCGAAGGTCTACCGTCGGCCCATGAGCACGATGCGGATCTCCCGGCTCGCCGAGCGCTCCGGCGTCCCGGCCACCACCCTGCGTTTCTACGAGTCGGCCGGCCTGCTGCCCGCCGAGCGGTCCCCGGCCGGCCACCGGCTGTACGGGGAGGACGCGGTGGACCGCCTGGCGTTCATCGGCGCGGCCAAGCGTCTCGGGCTGCCGCTGGAAGAGGTCTCCGAGCTGCTCGGGGTGCGGGAGTCGGGCGCCTGCGCGGACGTGAAGGCCGATCTGCGGCCGCGCGTCGCCGCCCGGATCGCCGACGCCGAGGCGCGCGCCGCCGAGCTGGCCGCCTTCACCGCCGCCCTGCACCGGACGCTGCGGCACCTGGACTCGCTGCCCGACCGGCCCGGCCCCTGCGATGCCGGATGCGGGTTCCCCGCCGGCGAAGCCCGGGCCCCTCACCCGGTCGACGCCTCCTCCCGTCCCCGGCGGCGGGTCCCCGAGGGCGCGGGCGGACGCCGGCGGAGCGCCCAGGTCGCCTGTTCGCTGGACGGCGGCGACCTCGCCGCCCGCATCGCCCGGTGGCGGGGGCTGACCGACGGTGCGGCGCGGCGGGAGACCGACGGCGGGATCCGGTTCACCCTGCCCGCCGGCCGGGCCGCCGACGTCGCGGCGCTCGCCGCCGCCGAGCAGCGGTGCTGCCCGTTCATCGGGTTCCGCCTCGAACTCGACGGCCCCGAACTGCACCTGGAGGTCCGCGCGGAGGGCGAAGGCGCCGCCATGCTGACCGACCTGTTCGGCCCGGGAACCTGAACCGGTGACCGGGCCGGGTGCCCGCCCGGCGCCCGTCCCGTCGTCGCCGTGCCCGGCCTGGACGGCTCCGCCGGTCTTACCGGCCCCTGCGCTTGTACGTGCGGACGGACAGGGGGACGAACACCGCCAGCAGCCCGGCCGACCAGAGCAGGACGGCGGCCACCGGATGCGCGAGCGGCCAGGCCGCGTCCCCGGACGGGGCGCCCGGGTTGCCGAACAGCTCGCGGGCGGCCGCGGTGAGCGCGCTCACCGGGTTCCAGTCCGCCGCGAACCGCAGCCACGCGGGCATGCCGTCGGTCGGGACGAACGAGTTCGACAGCATCGTGAACGGCAGGAACAGCGGCACCAGCTGGTCGGCGACCTGGTCGTTCCGCACCACCAGCCCCACGTAGACGCCCACCCAGCTCAGCGCGTACCGCAGCACCAGCATCAGCAGGAACGCCTGCGCCGCCGGGAGCACGCCGCGGTGCGGCTGCCAGCCCACCAGCAGACCCGCCCCCACCATGATCGCCATGGTCGGCAGGCCCGTCGCCAGGTCGGCGCCGGTCTGCCCGAACGGCACCGCCGACCGCGCCATCGGCATGGCGCGGAACCGGTCCATCACCCCGCGGGAGGCGTCGGCGGCCACCCGCGCCGTGACGCCCATCACCGCCGCGAAGGTCACCATCGAGTACAGCCCGGGCATGAGGTACTCGCGGTAGTCGCCGCCGCCCGGCACCTGGATCGCGCTGCCGAACACGTACCCGAACAGCACCACCATGACGGCCGGGAAGATCAGCGCGGCGACGATCTCGCCCGGTTCGCGCCGAAGCCGGTCCAGCTCGCGGCCGATCAGGGTCAGCCCGTCGGCGACCGTCCAGCGCAGGCGGCCCGCGGGGGCGAGGACGCTCATCGGGCGGTCTCCTCGCGGTCGGTGAGGCGCAGGAACACCTCGTCGAGCGTGGGGCGGCGCAGGCTCACGTCGGCGGCCGCGACCCCGGCGCGGTCGAGTTCGCGGACGATGTCGGCGAGCCGGAGGCCGCCGGCGGGCAGGGCGACGCTGAGCCGGTCGGCGCCCGTCATCGCGGGGTCGGTCCCGGCCAGGGCGTTCAGGACGACCGCCGCCGGACGCAGCGCGCCAGGGTCGGCGAGGACGACGTCGAGCCGGTCCCCGATCGCGGCCTTCAGCTCGTCCGGCGTGCCCGTGGCGACCACCTTCCCCCCGTCGATGACGGCGATGTCGTCGGCCAGCCGGTCGGCCTCCTCCAGGTACTGCGTGGTGAGCAGCACCGTGGTGCCGTCCGCCACCAGTTCGCGGACCATGTCCCAGATCTCGCCGCGGCCGCGCGGGTCGAGGCCGGTGGTCGGCTCGTCCAGGAACAGCACCTCGGGGCGCAGGATGAGGCTGGCGACCAGGTCGAGGCGGCGCCGCATGCCGCCGGAGTAGCCGACCACCCGGCGGTCGGCGGCGTCCAGCAGGCCGAAGCGTTCGAGCAGCTCGTCGGCCCGCCGGCGCGCCTCGCGCCGCGGCAGGTGGTAGAGCCGCCCGAACATGCGCAGGTTGCCGCGGCCGGTGAGCTTCTCGTCGACGGCGGCGTACTGGCCCGCGAGCCCGATGCGCCGCCGCACCTCGTCGGCCTCGCGGACGACGTCGTGCCCGGCGATGCGGGCGTGCCCGGCGTCGGGGTCGGACAGGGTCGCCAGGATGCGCACCGCGGTCGTCTTCCCGGCGCCGTTCGGGCCGAGCACCCCGCAGACCGTCCCTCTCGGGACGCTCAGGTCCAGGCCGCGCAGCGCATGGGTGTCGCCGAAGGACTTGTGCAGCCCCTCGGCCACCACGATCGGATCCGCCATGAACCCTCCATTGGGTACAATGTAAGCAGTTATGGCGGGCAGCGTAAGATACTGGATACCGTGTACGCAACCGGGGAGGTGGCACGCGTGGCCGACGCCGAGTACGTGAGCATCTGGATGCGGCCGGAGCGCCCCGCCCGCGGGCCGCGGCCGGCCTACAGCCGCGCCCAGATCACCGAGGCCGCGATCCGCATCGCCGACGCCGAGGGGCTCGAGGCCGCCACCATGCGGCGGATCGCCGCCGAGATCGGCGCGGGCGCGATGTCGCTCTACCGGTACGTCCCGAGCCGCGACGACCTGGTCGAGCTCATGGCCGACCGGCTGCAGGGCGAGATCGACCTGGAGGGCGTGCCGTCCGGCGACTGGCGCGCCGACCTGGCGCGGTACGCCGGCGGGCTGCGCGCGATGTGGCTGCGGCACCCGTGGATCGCCACCGTGCACCGGTCGCTGCCCGGGTTCGGCCCCAACCAGCTGCGCCTGATCGAGCGGGTGATGGCGGTCCTGGACCCGTACATCTCCATCGACGAGAGCCTCAGCCTCCTGTCCATCCTGACCGGCTACGTCGAGAGCGCCGCCCGCGAGGAGGTCGGCCAGGCCGCGGAGGTCCGCCGCAGCGGCCTCACCGCGGCGGAGTGGATGGCCCGGTACTCCCCCTACGTCCGGCGGTTGCTGGAGAGCGGGGAGTACCCGATGTTCACCAAGATCGTCCTGGAGGCGCGCCAGCCGCACCTGGACCACGAGGACCGCTTCCGGTACGGCCTGGAGCGCGTCCTCGACTGCATGGCCCCCGCCCTTTCCGCCGCGGACGGGCCGCCTCCTTCCCGTGACGAAACTTTCGTCACAGCCTCGGAGTGTGACGAAACGGCGGACGCGCCCGCGCCGTCCGCCGTGTGCCCCGTGTGCGGCGACGCCGTCCCGGGAACCGCGACCGGACGTCCCCGCACGTACTGCTCACGGGCATGCCGGCAGCGCGCCTACCGCACCCGGAAGGGGTAGGGCGGCGGACCGGTCAGAACCCGATGGCTTCGCGGAGCAGCAGGACCGTGCCGCGTCCGGGCTCGTGTTCCGCGTTGAGGACGAGAAGGCGGTTGACGGCGCTGGGCCGCCCGTACGCCTCCAGGGCGCGGGCGTTCTCCAGCGGAAGGCAGTGCTCGTCGACGCGGCGCAGCGCGACGCCCAGGTCGGGCACCACCTTCTGCGCCCCGACGACCCAGATCGCGCGGGCGGCGCCGCCGGCGTAGGCGGGCAACTGGCTGCCGCTGCCCGAGGCGACCACGAGGGAGCCGGTCTCGGTGACCGCGTGGACGCTGCCCACGACGACGTCGGGGCAGGCGCGCAGCCGCCGGATGTCGTCCGCGTCGGCGGTGCGGTCCATGGCCAGGGTGCGCGGCTTGACGGCGGCGTAGCGCCCGCCGGCGTTGATGTCCTCATCGATGCCGGACAGGCTGAGGGTCTCGCTGGCGCCGGTGAATACGGCGGCCCCGTCGGGGATGAGCTCCCGGACCCGGGTGCGCGCTGCGGCGGCGTCATCGAGGATCTCGACGGTGAAACCGTGCGCGGTCAGCGCCGCGGCCGCCCGCTCCAGGCGCTGCCCGGACGCCGCGTCGGCGAACGGCGTCTGCGGAACCGAGGTGATCATGATGTCTTCCCACTCCTTGGTCGCTGGATGATGTGTCGGTCTCAGCGGTTCGACAACGCAGCCCGCGGAATTGTGAGGCCGGTCCGCCGCCTCACATTCCGGCGCCCTGTCTTGTCGGACCGGTGAGAACCGATGCGACCGAGGGAGCCGACCGGCGATGACCATCCGATCCGAGCCGGACCGAAGCCGCCGCGACCCCGGCCTGGACGCGATCGTGCGCGAGCGGCGCCACCTGATCAATCTCGCGTACCGGCTGCTGGGCTCGCTGGCCGAGGCCGAGGACGCCGTGCAGGAGACCTGCACCCGCTGGTACGCCATGTCCCGGCGGGAGCGGGACGCCATCGAGTCGCCCGGCGCCTGGCTGACGACGGTCGCCGGCCGGGTCTGCCTCAACCTGCTCGGCTCGGCCCGGGTCCGGCGGGAGACCTACGTGGGCGAATGGATCCCCGAGCCGCTCCCCGACGGCACCGCCGCCGACCCCGCCGACCGGGTCACCCTGGACGAGTCGGTCGGCATGGCCTTCCTGGTCGTGCTGGAATCGCTGACCCCCGCCGAACGCGTCGCGTTCGTCCTGCACGACGTCTTCTGCCACCCCTTCGCCGACGTGGCGGAGATCGTCGGCCGGACGCCGGCGGCGTGCCGCCAGCTGGCGTCCTCGGCCCGCCGCCGCATCCGGGCCGCGCGGCCTTCCCCGGCGGCCCCGGCGGGCCGGTCCGCCGGCGTCGTCCGGGACTTCAAGCGGGCCTGGGAGGCCAAGGACATCGGCGCCCTGATCGCCCTGCTCGACCCCGACGCCACGGCCGTCGCCGACGGCGGCGGCCTCGCCGCCACCTTCCCGCGCCCCATCGAGGGAGCGGAGCAGGTCGCGCGCGCATGGGTCGAACTCGCCCACCGCAGGCCCGGCACCACGGTGCTCCTGGAACGCACGGTCAACGGCCAGCCCGGACTGGTGGCCCGGCAGGACGGCGCCGTCGTCACGGTGTTCGCCTTCGACGTCGCGTTCGACGTCGCGGGCGACCGGATCAAGCGCATCTGGGTGATACGCAACCCCGACAAGCTACGCCACTGGGGGGCGGTCCCCTGACCTGGACGAACGCGCTCGGAGCGCTCGTCCGACACCGGCCGCCGCCGCATCTCCCGAACCGAAACACTCCCATTTCGTTACAAGGTCGTACGTAAGCCTCAACCGTCCCGCCGTAGCGTCTCCTGGCTCACCCCCATTTCGGGCGTATCGCCATCTTTTGCCAGGAGGTTGTGCGTTGCGGCGTACCTTGATCACCGCCGCCTGCGCCGTCGTCACCGCGACGACCGCGCTGGCGGTCCCAGCTTCGGCCGGGCCGAACCAGGCATCCGGCCAAGCCTCCGAGTACGTCGTCCTCTACAAGGACGGCGTCTCGCTCACCGATGCCCGCGCGGCCGTCAAGGCGGCCGGGGGCACGATCGTCCGCGAGAACGCCGACGTCGGCGTCGCGACCGTCCGGTCCACCGACGGCGGATTCGCCGCGCAGGCCCGGCAGCAGGGCGCCCTGGACGGCGCGGCCGCCAACCGGGTGATCGGCCGGGCGCCCAAGACCGGCAAGGTCGCCGACCAGTTCGCCGTGGAGAAGGAGGGCCGGGGCCAGACCACCGGCACCACCACCGCCAAGCGCGGGAAGAAGGGCGAGGAGCCCCTCGCCGACCTGCAGTGGGACATGAAGCAGATCCGCGCCACGGCCAAGGGCTCCTACCGGGTCGAGCCCGGTGACCGGCGCGTCACCGTCGGCATCATCGACACCGGCGTCGACGGCTCCCACCCCGACATCGCGCCCAACTTCGACCGGAAGCTGAGCCGCAACTTCACCACCGACATCCCGGTCGACGCCAACGGCGCGGAGATCGACGGCCCCTGCGAGGACGAACCGGACAAGTCCTGCAGCGACCCGGCGGACGTGGACGAGAACGAGCACGGCACCCACGTCGCGTCGACGATCGCCTCGCCCCGCAACGGGCTCGGCATGGCCGGCGTCGCCCCCAACGTCTCGATCGTCAACCTGCGCGCGGGCCAGGACTCCGGCTACTTCTTCCTGCAGGCCACGGTGGACGCGCTCACCTACGCGGGCAAGAACGGCATCGACGTGGTCAACATGAGCTACTACGTCGACCCGTGGCTGTTCAACTGCGCGAACAACCCGGCGGACTCCCCCGCCGACCAGGCCGAGCAGCGCACGATCATCGAGGCGACGAACCGGGCGCTGAACTTCGCGAACCGGCACGGCGTCACCCTGGTCGCCGCCGCGGGCAACGAGGCGATCGACTACACCGAGACCAACATCGACGCGGTCAGCCCGGGCTTCGCGTCCGAGCCCGGCGAGCAGCCCTACGAGCGCACGATCCCGCCGAGCTGCCTCTCCCTGCCCGGCGAGGGCGACCACGTCATCCCGGTCTCCTCGACCGGGATCAGCGAGCGCAAGTCGTACTACTCCAGCTACGGTGACGGCTACATCGCCGTCGCGGCGCCCGGCGGCGACAAGTACGACACCGCCGACCAGAAGATCGACGACAAGGCCGGCATCTGGGCCGCCTACCCCGAGTCGATCGCGCGCGAGCGGGGCGAGCTGAACGCCGACGGCACGCCCAACACCCCGCGGGTGGTGCGCAGCTGCAAGGGCGGCGTCTGCGGGTACTACCAGTCGATCCAGGGCACCTCGATGGCCTCGCCGCACGCGGCGGGCGTCGCGGCACTGATCGTCAGCAGGTACGGCAAGCGCGACCGGGCCAACGGCGGGCTCACCATGGCCCCGGCGGCCGTCCGGTCGGTCCTCACCCGCACCGCGACCGCGACCAAGTGCCCGGCCGGCGGCTCGTACACCTACACCCGGCAGGTCAAGCAGGCGGACGGCTCGTTCGAGGAAGTCGTCACGACCCACGCCTGCGAGGGTTCGAAGCGCCGTAACGGGTTCTACGGCGCGGGCATCGTCGACGCGTTCAGCGCCGTGCGGCGCTGACCCGTCCGTCCCGCACGTCCGCGGCCCCCGACCCCCGAGGTCGGGGGCCGCTTCCATGCCCGGCGGCCCGGTCTTCGTCCCGGCCGGGAGGTGAGCGCGGCGCTCCGGGGGAAAGAACGCCGCGAGCACGAGTCGGCGTTCGAGGTGTTCGGGGTGTGCGAGGTGTTCGGGGCGTCCTTCGGCACGGCGGCCCGCGAGCCCTGAAGGGCGCCGCGCGACCGGCAGGCAGGGAGGGACCGTGGTTCGCTTCATGGACCGCTTCCGTCGGGGTACGTCCACGACCGCGCAGGACGACGCGGAAGGCCCGAGACGGCTCCGCCCGTTCCGGCGCAGGGACCTGCTCCACCGGTCGCTGTACACCATCGCCCACGACGCGCCGGACGGTCCCGGCCGCACCTGGACGGTGGACGTCACCATGCGGGACGTCGGCTGGAAGGCCGAGTTGTACCTGGACGGCGTCTGGCGGGAGCAGAGCGACGTGCCGGCCGTGTTCGCGGTCCCGGACGGGACGATCGAGGTCGAAGCCTCGATGTACGGGGTCACGCGGGCGCACCTGGTCCTGGAGGACGGCGGGGAGCGGCCTCTCGTCCCGGTGGCCGGCACCGCCGAGGACCTGCGCGGCAGGCTGGCCCGCGAGCATCCGCGGCTGAGCCGGACGATCGGGGCCCTCGCGATCGCGGTCCTGGTGGTCAACCTCGTCCTGGCCGTCCCGCAGGCGCTCGAGATCGTCACCGGCCTCCCGCCGATCGCCGACCATGTCGGATCGTTCACGTCCCCGGTCGGCCTGCCGCCGTGGCTCAACGCCGTCCTGGTCGCCGCCGGCGTCCTCGCCGCCACGGAACGGGTCCTGATGCGGCGGAGCAACCGGGTGCTGGACATCGAGACCATCTGGTCGAGTTTCTGACACCGGACGGCCGGTTCTCCATGCGTCGTCCCGCGTACCCACCAAAAACCTGACAAGAGATGGCGGGTTTCCACGCGAGCATGAGTCCGCCGTCGGCGGATCCGTCCGCCCTGAGTGCCTTGCGGGAGAGGGAGAAGGTTGACTGCATTCGTCCGGGACGTCGCGAGTATGGGGCGCGAGACGATCGACGTGGTGGGGGCTCGTACCAACAACCTGCGGGACGTGTCGGTGAGCATCCCCAAAGGGAGCCTCGTCGCCTTCACCGGGGTGAGCGGCAGCGGCAAGACCTCGCTGGCCGTCGACACCCTGCACAGCGAGGCCCAGCTGCGGTATCTGGAGGGGCTCTCGCCGTTCGTCCGGCAGTACATCACCCAGCGCAATCGGCCGAAGGTCGACCGTGTCCTGGGGCTCGGTGCGACGCTCGCGGTCGACCAGCGCCGCCTGAACCGCAACCCCCGCTCGACGGTCGCGACGATCACCGGCATCGACGGGCACCTGGGGCTGCTGTACTCGCGCCTTCCGGGGCTCGACGCGGACCCGGCGGCGGAGGGCGGCGACGGGCATCTGTCGACGGCGCACTTCGACCGCGACACGCCGGAAGGGGGCTGTCCGGCCTGCCACGGGGCGGGCGGGCGCTGGCAGGCGCAGGAGGACCTGGTCATCACCCACCCGGAGCTTCCGCTCTTCGAGGGGGCCTCCCCCTGGTTCGCGAAGTGGCGGTCGGGAGAGCGGGCGTTCGTGCCCGCGCTCGCGGCGAAGCGGGGCGTGGACCTCGGCCGGCCGTGGCGGTCGCTGCCCGAGGAGTTCCGCCGCTGCGTGCTGTACGGCACGGGCGACGAGAAGGTCGAGGCGAGCGTCGAGATCTTGAACAAGAACGAGACGGCCGTGATGACCTACACCTCGGCGCAGCCGCTGCTGGGCGCGCTCGCCGACGTGGAGCGGGTGTTCGTGAACGCCCGGACGTCCAGTGCCAAGCAGCGCTACCTGCCCTACATGCGCAAGCGGCCCTGCGGCGCCTGCGGCGGCAGCGGGTACGGCCGGGCGGCCCGGTCCGTGCGGCTCGGCGGGCTCGCGTACCCGGACCTGCTCGAGGTGGACGTGCGGGAGGTGCGCGGCTGGGCGACGCGCGTGGCGGACGGCCTGGACCCTCGGCATCGCGAGGTGGGCGAGCCGCTGCTGCAGGACCTGGGCCGCCGGCTCGCCCTCCTCGACCGGCTCGGCCTGGCGCACCTCCGGCTGTCCCGGGGCGCGGCGACGCTGTCCGGTGGCGAGTTGCAGCGGACCCGGCTCGCCGCGCAGCTCGGCACCGAGCTGAGCGGCATCATCTTCGTCCTGGACGAGCCCGGCACCGGGCTGCACCCGGCGGACAAGGCGCACCTGCTCGACATCGCTCTGGAGCTGCGCGACGCCGGCAACACGGTGCTCCTGGTCGAGCACGACCCCGAGCTGATCGCGCGGGCCGACTGGGTGATCGACATGGGGCCCGGCGCCGGCCGGCTCGGCGGCGAGGTCCTCGTGTCGGGGCCGCCCGGCGACGCGGCCGCCCATCCGGAGTCGCTGACCGGCCGGTACCTGGCCGGTGAAGGACCGCGGCCGCGCCGGACCCGCCGCCGGGTCGGGGACGGCACCCGCTGGGTGGAGCTGCACGGTCTGCGCGCGCACAACGTGTCCGCGGAGCTGGTGCGTTTCCCTGTCGGCCGGCTCACCTGCCTGACCGGGGTGAGCGGCAGCGGCAAGAGCAGCCTGCTCGGCGCGCTCGGGGCGGGCGTCGAGGCGGCCCTGCACGGGACGGCCGACGGCGCGGTGCGGGAGGTGACCGGCCTCGACGGGTTCGGCTGGGTCGCCGTCGTCGACCAGGAACCGCTCGGCCGGACGCCGCGGTCCAACCCAGCGACCTACAGCAAGGCGTTCGACATCGTCCGCGGGCTGTTCGCCGGGACGGAGCGGGCGCGCGAGCGCGGAGTCGATGCCTCCTGGTTCAGCTTCAACACCGCGGGCGGCCGCTGCGAGACCTGCACCGGGTACGGCCGCAAGCTGGTCGACATGCACTTCCTCCCGGACGTGTGGGTGGTGTGCGACGCCTGCGAGGGCCGGCGCTACAAGCCGGAGGCGCTGGAGATCAGGTACGAGGGGCTGGCCGTCGACGAGGTGCTGGAGCTGACCGTCGCCGAGGCCGTGGAGCGGTTCCCCCGGCCCCGGCGGCTCGCGGAGATCCTGAGCGCCCTGGACCGGGTCGGGCTCGGCTATCTCCGGCTCGGCCAGAGCGCCACGGAGCTGTCCGGCGGCGAGGCGCAGCGGCTGAAGCTGGCGGCCGCGATCCGGCGCGGCGCCGCGGGCCGCGGGGCCGGCCTCGTCGTCCTCGACGAGCCGGTCTCGGGCCTGCACCCCTCCGACGTCCAGCGCGTGGTGGACGCGCTCGACGCCCTGCTCGACTCGGGCGGCACCGTCGTCGTGGCCGAACACGACGTCCCCGTCGCCGCGTCGGCGGACTGGGTCATCGACCTCGGGCCGGGAGCGGGGCCGGACGGGGGCGCGGTGGTGGCGGCGGGAACCCCGGACGCCGTCGCGGCGGCGCACACCCCGACCGCCGGTTTCCTGCGGCGGTACGCGGCGGGCCTGCCGCTCCTGGACGTACGGGACGGCGCTCGCCGCTGACCGGCCGGGCCCGCGGCGAACCGGGCGGGGACGGGCCGGACCCGGCGCGTCCCGCGCGCCGGGTTCACGGCGGGCACGCGGCGGCCGGCGCGGGCGCCCGCCGGCCGGGCGGGGCGGCGAGGTCGCGGAGAGGTCGCGGGCGCGGCGGCGCGGTCGGGGCCGACGGCGACGATGCCGGCCCAGATGTCGGTGGCTCCGGCGTCCAGCAGCGACTGCAGTTGCCTGCGGACGGACGTCTCGTCGCCGCCGAGAGCGGCTTCGGCGACGTCGTCGTGGACGGCGACGGGGGAACGCGGGCGTCCCCGATGGTCCGACGCCCGCCGCCGCGACCGTCCTGGCCGCAGCCCTCGCCCGCGTCCTGACCATGGACGCCGCGCTCGGCGTCACCGACGGCCACGACGAGGTGCTCGCCCTCGTCGAGGACTACCGGGCGGAGGGCGGTCACTCCGGCCAGGCGAACGCCTTCGCGGTACCGCCGACGATCCGGGCGGGCGCCGTCCCGTACTGGACGACCTGGAACCGCACCCGGTACCCGTCGCGGACGGTGTCGGCCGGGAGCGCGTAGTGGACGAACGTGTCGCCGTCGCTCGCGGTGTACTCGGCGATCGGGCCGGCCTCGTAGCCGGAGCCGTCCTCGGCGTTCTCGATCGCGCGGGCCTGCAGTTCGACGCCCTTCGGCAGCCCGCTGACCCGGACGTTCGCGGCCAGGGAGTACCGCGCGGGCCCGACCACGACCGACGGGCCGCCCCGGTTCCAGTGGTGGTGCGAACCGTCGGCGTACTCCTTGCCGAAGTCGACGGTGACCCACTGGTTCGGCGGGAGCTCCTGCGGGGTGTCGACGCCGACGCTGACGTACTCGGGCATGTCGTCCTCGCCCCGTCCCAGGGCGAGCGCCTTGAGCTCGGCGAGGCCGCCGCGGTGGGCGTTGACGTCGCAGGGGCCCGAGATCCCCCGGACGGTGCCGCTGGAGCTGAACTGCAGGACCGAGATCGGCTCTCCGCCGAACGACGTCCACCACGAGGCGGGCACCTTCGCGTACAGCGACTCCGGCGACCCCGACCCGTTCACGTAGTGCGACTGCCAGACCGTGTCGAAGAAGCCGAGGTCCGGGCGTCCGGTCTGCTCCCAGTACCAGCGCGGGTAGTACCCGATCACCGGGTGGCCGCCCGTGCGCTCCTTGAACTCCGCCACCCAGGCCCGGGCGGTCGCCGCGTCCGCGCCGGACGCCTCCACGTCCAGCGCGACGGCGAAGCTGGACACGTCGCCGGCCTTGTCGAGGAAGTATCGGGCCTGGGCGGCGCCGTCCCCGCCGTGCAGGAAGTGGTACGCGCCCGGCAGGAATTCCGAGCCGAGAGCGAGCATCCCGGCGCGGTTGTGGGCCCACGTCGGGTTCGTGTAACCGGTCGACTCGGTCACCTTGGAGAACGCGAACCGGATCCCGTCGCCGAAGACGGCCTTCCAGTCGGGCTCGCCCTGGTAGCTCGCGACGTCCACGCCGTAGATCAACGATGCCTCCAGAAGGTCGAAAGGGGGCCAGAACGGGCAGTATTCCGCCTACGGGGCATCGGCGGGTCCCGGTATCGCCAAAGCGGCGCGCGAAAGTGTGTCGAGTTATCTGTGGCGCCGGGCGTGCGTTTCGGAGGGCGCGTCACCGGCGTCCGCGTCCAGGCCGGCGAGCAGGCGCAGCCCGTCTTCGGCGGGGCTGCCGGGAGCCGCGGACAGCACGATCAGCTCCAGGCCCGAGCCGTCCGGGAGGGCGAAGTTCTCCTGGGTCAGTTCCAGCGGCCCGACCAGCGGGTGCCGGAAACTCTTGCGCCCGTGGGTGCGGGCGCGCACGTCGGCGCGGGCCCAGAGGCGGCGGAAGCGCTCGCTGCCCATCGCCAGTTCGCCGATGAGCGAGGCCAGCCGGGAATCGTCCGGGTACTTTCCGGCGGCCAGGCGCAGGTGCCCGACCACGTCGAGGGTGCACCGCTCCCACTCGGCGTACAGACCGCGCTCGGCCTCCTCGAGGAAGATGTGCCGGGCGGTGTTCACGCCCGGCATCGGCCGGCCGTAGAGCAGCCGCGCGAGGCGGTTCCCGGCGAGCACGTCCAGGCGGTGGTCCAGGATCATCGCCGGGGCGCCGGCGACCAGGTCGAGGACGCGCAGCGTCTCCGGCCGGGGCCGCCCGGCCGGGACCCTGGCGCGGCGGCGGCGCTGCCGGGCGAGCCGGTGCAGGTGGCCGCGCTCGGTCTCGTCGAGGCCGAGGACGCGGGCGAGCGCGTCGACGACCTGCTCGGAGGGCTGGGTCGCGCGTCCCTGCTCCAGGCGCACGTAGTAGTCGACGCTGACCCCGGACAGGTGCGCGACCTCTTCGCGGCGCAGCCCCTCGACCCTGCGGCGGCCGTCGACGGGGATGCCGACGGTGTCCGGGGCGACGCGGGCCCGCCGGGTCCGGAGGAAACCCGCGAGATCGTCCACGCCCCCAGTATGGCCTTGCCGGTGCGCGCGAAGGTGGTCCTGCCGTTACCAGGATTCCGCTTCCGACGGAAGCGGCGCCCCTGAACGCCGGGCGCCGCGGCCCGGAGGATCGGGGCACCCGATCCGAAGGAGTCCCCGTGAAGACGCTCATCGTCTACGCCCACCCGGAGCCGGAGTCGCTCAACGGCTCGCTGAAGGACCTCGCGGTGGCCACCCTGGAGGGCGCCGGGCACGAGGTACGGGTGAGCGACCTGTACGCGATGGGCTGGAAGGCCGCCGTGGACGCCGCGGACTACGGCCCCGACGCCTCGGTGCCGCTGAAGGTCGCCCGGGATTCGGGGCGCGCCTTCGACGCCGGGACGCTCACCCCGGACGTCCGCGCCGAGCAGGAGAAGCTGCTGTGGGCCGACACCATCGTCTTCCAGTTCCCGCTGTGGTGGTACGCGATGCCGGCGATCCTCAAAGGCTGGGTGGACCGGGTGTTCACCTACCGCTTCGCGTACGGCGTCGGCGAGCACAGCGCCACCAGGTACGGGGAGCGCTACGGCGAAGGGACGCTGGCGGGCAGGAGGGCCCTGCTGTCGGTGACCGTCGGCGGCCCGGAGGCGCACTACGCCGCGCGCGGGATCAACGGCCCCATCGACGACCTGCTGTTCCCGTTCCACCACGGCGTCCTCTTCTACCCGGGCATCGACGTGCTGCCGCCGTTCGTCCTGTACGGCGCCGACCGGATGACCGGCGAGGAGTACCGGGACGCCGCGAAGGCGTGGGAGCAGCGCCTGCTCACCCTGGAGTCGACCGAGCCGATCGCGTTCCGGCGGCAGAACTTCGGCGACTACGAGATCCCCTCGCTGAACCTGAAGGAGGGTCTGGAACCCGCGGGGCGCACGGGCTTCGGACTGCACGTGCGGGGATGACCGCGGACCGCGCGGCGCGTCCCGCGGACCGCGGGACGCGCCGCTCGGGGCGGGCGGCCGCCGGGTGCTCACCTGCCGCCGCGCCCGCCCCAGACCTGCGCCACCAGGGCGGTGCCGGAGCCCATCAGGGCGACGCCGAGCGGGACGTGGACGGCGGTCGCGCCGTTCTCCCCGAGACTGAACTGGACGACGGTGAACACGGCCGTCGCCAGGGCGGCGGCGAGCGGGCGCGCCGACCCGCCGCCGCGCCGCACCAGGATCGCCGCGGCGATGGTGACGAGGAGGGCGGCCACGAGGAAGCCGGACGCGTTCCGGTGGATCTCGCTCCCGTGCTCGGCGCCGTCCAGCAGCTGGCCGGCGGTGATCCCCTGGAGCAGCATGCAGGCGGCCACGAACGCGGTCGACGCTCTCAGCAGCCCGTGGAAGCGGGGCGGGACGGACGCCGCGGGTTCGCGGGCGGCGGCGGTGCGGGCGGACGACGACATCGTCTACTCCTCGGCTCTCGGCGCGTCGGTGGTCGCGGTTTCCCCGGGCCTCGCATGCCCGGGGAAACCGCGGTCACCTAAAGACGCCTCCAGCGCGTCGAGTGTGACATCCGCCCGCCGCGCTCACGCGGCGGGCGTGAAGTCGGGCAGGGTGAGGGCCGAATGGGCCGGGCGCCCCTCCGCGGCGGGCATGGCGCCGAGGGCGCGCAGCCGCGCGTTCCGCTGCTCCAGGGCCCGGGCGGTGGTCGGGAAGAGCGCGGCGCCGCCCTCGCCGACCAGACCCTGGTTCAGGGTGACGAACTCGCGGGTGCCGCGCTCGTAGGCGGCGAAGCCCGCGGCGGGGCCCCGGCCGGCCAGGGAACCGGCGAGCATGTACGCGCCGACGAGCGCGAGGCTGGTGCCCTGCCCGGTGAGGAACGAGGGGGCGTACGCGGCGTCGCCCACCAGCGCGACCCGGCCGGCGGACCAGCGGGGCATCCGGATCTGGCCGACACCGTCGAAGAACAGGTCGTCCGCGCCGCGCATGGCGGCCAGGATGCCCGGGACCTCCCATCCCGCGTCGGCGAAGACCTCGGCGACCAGTTCCCGCTGGGCTTCCGGGTCCGTGAACACGTCGGCCGGCGGTTCCCGCCGGGCGAAGTTCAGGAACGCGTGCACCTCGTCGTCGTCCCCGACGGCGTAGAGTGCCGCGGCCCTGCCCGGCGTGTTCCACATCACGGTCTCGTTGGAGAGCCCGAAGGTGTTGCGCATGGTGAACACGGCGAAGCAGTGGCCGAGGTACCGGTGGAACCGCTCCTCGGGGCCGAACAGCGCCTCGCGGGTGCGGGAGTGGGTGCCGTCCGCGCCGAACACCATGTCGAACGTCCGCTCGCCGCCGCTGCGGAAGGTGACGTCGACGCCGCTGCCGGACTGGTCGAGGGCGGCGATGGAGTCGTCGAACAGGAACTCGACGTCGTCCCGGACCGCCGTGTGCAGGACGTCGGTGAGGTCTCCGCGCCGCACCTCCAGGTCCCGTTCCGCGACGCCGCCGGTGACGGCGTGCGGGGCGACCGAGGCGACCTCGCCGCCGTCCCCGTCGAGGAAGGTCAGCCGGCGCAGGTCGACGTGTGCGTCCCGCAGCCGCGGCAGGACGCCCATCCGCCGGACGACTTCGAGCGCGGTGCCGCGCACGTCGACGGGGTAGCCGCCGCTGCGCGGCGCTCCCGACTTCTCCACCACCGTGACGGCGTGCCCGTGGCGGTTCAGCCAGAACGCGAGGGCGGGGCCCGCGATGCCCGCCCCCGAGATCAGGGCGGTGCGCCGCGGCGCGGTACGGGCGGCCGTCGGCCGATCGGTGCGGGTCATTCTTCGGCTCCTTTGCTCATGGTGCGGACGGCGAGAAGGGACAGCGCCGTGACGGCGGCGGCGATGACGAAGCCGGTGACGAAGGCCGATTCGGCCGGGACGTCCGACCCCGCGGGGGTTCCGGCGGTGAGGAAGGCGCCGCTGATCTGGGCGCCCGCGGCGAAGCCGACCACGCGCGTCACCAGGACCAGGCCGGTGGCGGTGCCGGTGTCGCCGTGCTCGACGGACGCGGCCGTCCGGACGACCATCGCCGTGACGCACACGCCGCCGGCCAGGGCGATCAGCGCCTTGGCGACGACGAGGTGCCACACCTCGGTGTGCAGGAGCGCCAGGCCGGCCAGCGCGGCCGCCATGACGCCGATGCCGGCGGTGACCGCGGCTCCCGGGCCGAAGCGCCGCGCCGCGAGCCCGCCGAGCGGCCCGCTGATCGCCGCCGTGACGGCGCCGGGCAGCAGGTACCGCCCGATGTCGGTGGAATCGGCCCCGAAGCCGTACCCGTCGCCGGACACCGCGAACAGCTGCGGGACGAGGTACATCGGTACCGCGGTGCCCACGCAGACGGCGAACGTGATCACGTAGGAGCTCCATACCGCGGGGTTCGCGAGCATGCGCGGATCGACCATCGGCGAGGCCGCGCGGCGTTCCACGGCCGTCCATCCGGCGACGAGGGCGGCCAGGAGCAGGACGAGCGCGCCGAGCGCGAGCGGCCGCGAGCCGAGGTCGGGCGCCATCGAGAGCCCGAGCATGAGCGTCACCAGGACGCCGCTCAGCAGGGCCAGGCCGGGCAGGTCGATCCGGGCGCCCGAACGGGCCGGCGGGTCGTCCGGCATCAGCGCGCGGACGAGCAGGGTCGCCGCGACGACCGCGAGGGTCGGTATCGCGAACATCCAGTGGCGCGACAGCCCTTCCGCGATGGGCCCGGCGACCAGGGTGCCGAGCATGCCGCCGCCCACGAACAGTCCGCTGACCGTCCCGATGGCCACCTGCGACTCGCCCGCCGGGAGGTGCTTGCGCACCAGGATGAACGAGAGCGGCATCGCGCCGACCATCGCGCCCTGCAGTACCTGGCCGAGCAGCAGCACCGGCAGGTTCGGCGCCAGCGCGGACACCAGGCCGCCGGCCGCGACCACCGCCATGAGCCGGGTCATGACGCGTTTCCCGCCGTGCCGGTCGCCGAGGCCGCCCGCGACGGGCGCGACGAGCGCGCCGGTGATGAGCATCGCGATGCTGAGCAGCGCCCCTTGGGCGGGGCTGATCGACAGTTCGCGCTGCAGCAGCGGGAGCGTCGGCGCCACCACCGATTCCAGGGTGCCGGTGGCGGCCGCCAGCAGGCCGAGCGCTCCGACGGCGGCCTTCCCGATGCGGACCGGGGGGCCGGGGGGAGCGAGAGTTGCGGTCATGGACGTCCATACCTCCTTCGTCGTCGGGAGAGGTCGTGCGGGGCGGGAGCGGGCGTGGCGCCGCTCCCGCCCGGACGCGTGCGCTACGGCCGGCGGCGCAGCGCCGCGCGCGCCGTCAGCGTGACCGCGAGCAGCGCCAGGCCGACGGCCGCGCCCGCGAAGGACGCGTAGACCGGCGGGGGCACGTGGGGCGCCCCGCCGATCGTGCCGCGCGTCATCGGGATCAGCGTGGCCGCGGCGATCGCGGTGCCGAGGACCACACCCGCCGCGGCGGCCAGCAGGGCCTCCCAGCGGAGCATCGCCAGCACCTGGCGGCGGGTGGAGCCGGCGAGGCGCAGCGCGTCCAGCTCGCGGCGGCGGTCGAGGACGGTCATCACCAGCGTGTTGACGGCGGCGACGGCGGCGAATCCGCCCAGCACCGCGGCCATCGCGCCGCCGGTCCACGCGCCCAGCTTCGCTTCGACGTTCCGCTCGGCGGCGTGGCCCGAGGCGTCGGTGACGTCGCCCAGGGCGGCGAGCGGCGCCGCCTCGCCGCCCCGGACCAGCAGCGTGTCGTCGAAGGCCGAGGTGACGTGCCCGTCCAGGGACGCCCGGTCCATCGTCACCGCGGCCAGGCCGAGCCCGCGGCCGTAGACCGCGACGATCTCGGGGCTGGCCTCGGTGCCGTCGGGCAGGTAGAGCGGGAGCCGGTCGCCGACGCCCGCGCCCGCCGAGGCCGCGAGGGTCCGGTCGACGGCGACGCGGCCCTCGCCGAGCCGGCCGAGGTCGCCGTCGCGGACGTCCAGGTCCTGCACCTTCGCGAGCTCGGCGCCGGAGCCGGTGACGCCCTGGGCCGCCGCGCCCTGCAGCGACGCGAACGCGCCCGAGCCGACCGGCACCAGCACCTGCGTGTTCAGCAGGGCGACGGCGGCGTCCACCCCCGGCGCGCGGGCGGCGCGCGCGGCCGCGTCCGCCGGGAGCCCGGCCGGGGCCGTGACCACGTGGTCGGCGACCATGCCCGCGCGCAGCTGCTCGTCGGCGGCGTGGTTCTGGCTCGTGTGCGTGAAGACGAGCGTCAAGGCGAACGCCATGCCGAGCACGATCGGGGTGATCGCGGAGGCGAGGCGGGCCGCGCCGGCGCGGGAGTGGGCGGCCGCGAGCTCGGCGGCCGGGCCCGCGCCGCGCAGCGGCAGGCCGAACAGGCCCGCGAACAGCCGCGCCACCGGCGGGCCGAGCAGCGCGACCGCGAGCATGAAGAGCATGACGACGCCGAGGGCGGCGCCCGCCGCGTCGTCCCCGGCGGAGTTCGCGGACACGCCGGTGAGGACGCCGCCGCCGGCGAGGGCGGCGACCCCCAGCGCGGTGCGGACCGCCCCGGGCCGCAGCCGCGCCACCGACGCCTCGGTCAGCGCCCGTCCGGGCCTGATCCGCGCGGGGCGGCGCCCGGCCGCCCAGCCCGCGGCGAGCGCGGTGAGCAGCCCCGCGCCGACGGCGGCCAGCAGCGGGACGCCGGAGACGTGCAACCGCACCGCCTCGGGGATCGCGCCGCGGTCCCGCAACTGCCCGAACCACCAGTGCGCCAGCCCGATGCCGGGCAGGCAGCCGACGGTCCCGGCGAGCGGCGCGACGAGCAGCGCCTCGGACGCGACCGCGCGGCGGATCTGCCGCGGGGTGGCGCCGACGGCGCGCAGCAGCGCGAACTCGCGGGCCCGCTGCGACACCGACAGGGCGACGGTCCCGGCCGCGGTGAGGATCGCGACGATGGCGGCGATGCCGCCGAAGGAGGCGCCGATCCCGAAGAGCGTCTCCCGGGCGCGGCCGAGGCCGGGGTCCTCGACGGCGCCGCGGTCGTCGCCGAGGCCGACCTGGGCGCCGGAGCCGGCCAGGGCCTTCCGCACTGAGCCCGCGAGCGCCGCGGCGCCGGTGCCGCGTTCCGCCAGCACGGCGATGGCGTCCGCTTCGCCGGGGTGGCCGGCGAGCGCGGGGGCCCGGGCGTCGTCGAACCAGGCGACGGCGCCCGCGGCACCGGCGTCCCGGGCCGTGTCCGCGGGTCCGGGTTCGGCGAGGCCCGCGACGCGGAAGTCCCGCCGCCCGGCGGCGGTCTCCAGCGCGACGGTGTCGCCGACGGCGACCCCCGCGGCGCGGGCCGTCCCGGCGTCGAGCACGACGTCGCCGTCGCGGGGCGCGGAGCCCGCGGTCAGCTCGGCGCCGGTGAAGAGGTGCGAGCCCCATCCGTGCGCGGTGAGCGCGCCGCCCGGGACGCGCAGTTCCCGGGCGCCGCGCCCCGCTCGTCCGTCCGCCGTGCGCACCGGGAAGGTGAAGTCGGGGACGGCGGCGGCCGCGCCCGGCGCCCGGGCGGCCTTCGCCGCCAGCCCGGCGTCCACCCGCGCCCGGTCGGGCAGCGGGACCGCCTCCTCCTCGCGGTCCTCGCCGTCGCCGGTGACCAGGCGCACGTGCTGGTCCGCCGCCGCGACCACCGGCGCGTCCGCGTACCGCTCCGGCGGCACCGACGCCCGCAACCCGGTCTCGAGCAGGATCCCGCAGGCCGAGACGATCAGCGCGGACATCAGCAGCGCCAGGAAGGTGCCCGCGAACGACGCGGGCCTGAACCGGACGGCTTCGCGGGCGAGCCCGTTGGTGAGCCTCACGCCGCCGCCCCCGCCGTCGCGCCCGTGCGGGAGGGACGGGCGGTGAGGGCCGCCATCCGCGCCGCGATGTCCGCCGCCGAGCCGCCCTCCAGGTCGCCGGCGAAGGCGCCGGCGGCGAGGAACAGCACGCGGTCGGCCCGGGCCGCCGCGGCCGGGTCGTGGGTGACCATGACGACGGTGGCGCCGAGGGCGTCCACCGCGTGCCGGAGCAGGCCGAGGACCTCGGCGGCGGTCCCGGTGTCGAGGGCGCCGGTGGGCTCGTCCGCGAAGATCACGTCGGGGCGGGCGACCAGGGCGCGGGCGACGGCCACGCGCTGCTGCTGGCCGCCGGAGAGCTCGCCGGGCCGGCGCTTCGCCGCGCCGGCGAGCCCGACCCGCGCGAGCGCCTCGGCCGCCCGCCGCGGGTCCCGGCGGCGCCCGGCGAGGCGCATGGGCAGCAGGACGTTCTGCTCCACGGTCAGCGACGGCAGCAGGTTGAACGCCTGGAAGACGAAGCCGAGGCGGGCGCGGCGGAGCTCGGTGAGCCTGTTCTCGCTCATCCCGGTGATCTCCGTGCCGCCCAGGCGCACCGACCCCGCCGACGGCCGGTCGAGCCCCGCGGCGCACTGCAGGAACGTCGACTTGCCCGACCCGGACGGCCCCATGACGGCGGTGAACGTGCCCGCCGGCAGCGCGAGGTCGATGCCCGCGAGGGCGTCGACCGCGCCCGCGCCGCGCCCGTACCGCCGCCGCACGCCGCGCAGTTCGACGGCGGGCGGTGCGACGGCGGGTCCGGGTGCGGCGGGCGGGGCCTCCGGCCTCTCGTCCGCTTTCCGCTTGCCGCTGCGTAGCCTCATCTTCCGCCCTTTCGCCGTTCTCCTGTACCGACCGGTGGAGTGTGCGAGGGCGGTCGCGGGCCGGGCGTCATACCCGGGAGCCGATGTGGGGGTGCTACGCCGGTGGGGGGTGGTGCAGAGGCGTCCTACTCGCCGGGGGTCACCAGCCCCGACTCGTACGCGAAGACCACCGCCTGGGCGCGGTCGCGCAGGTCGAGCTTGGTGAGGACGCGGCTCACGTGCGTCTTCACCGTCTGCTCGGCCAGCACCAGCGTCTCGGCGATCTCCGAGTTGGACATGCCGCGCGCCACCAGGCCGAGGACCTCGGTCTCGCGTTCGGTCAGGGCGTTGAGCCGCAGCGCGGGCTTGCCCCGGGCGGGGGGACGCTGCCGGGCGAAGTCCGCGATGAGGCGGCGCGTCACCGAGGGGGCGAGCAGCGCGTCGCCGGCGGCGACGACGCGCACCGCCGCGATGAGGTCGGCGGGCGGCGCGTCCTTCAGCAGGAAGCCGCTCGCGCCCGCCCGCAGCGCCTCGTAGACGTAGTCGTCGACGTCGAACGTGGTCAGCATCAGGACGCGCGGGCGGTGCGCCGCGCCCGGCGAGGGCGCGAGGAGGCGGCGCGTGCCCTCCAGGCCGTCCATCTCGGGCATGCGGACGTCCATCAGCACGACGTCGGGACGGGTGCGCCGGCTCAGCTCGACGCCCTGCGCGCCGTCGGGGGCCTCGCCCACCACTTCGATGTCGCTCTGGGCCGCCAGCAGTGCGGCGAAGCCGGCCCGCACCATGGCCTGGTCGTCGACGATGATGACGCGCGTCGTCACGTGGGATCCTTTTCGGTCAGGGGTAGGTGTGCGGCCACGCGGAACCCGCCGTCCGGCAGCGGTCCCGCCTCGAGGGTGCCGCCGACGAGCCGCACCCGTTCGCGCATGCCGACGAGGCCGTGGCCGGTGCCGCGCTCCTCCAGCGGCGCGGCGGGCGGTTCGGGCGGGGGCCCGTTGACGACGAGAACGGCCAGCCGCCGCCCGTCCTCGGCCACCGTCACCCGCGTCGGAGCGCCCGGCGCGTGCCGGACGACGTTCGCGAGGGCCTCCTGGACGATGCGGTACGCGGAGAGCCCGACCGCCTCGGGCACGTCGGCGTCGCACGCGGAGTACTCGACCGGCACGCCCGCCCGCACCGTCGCCTCGGCGATCTGCGCGATCCGCGTCAGGCCCGGCTGGGGGGCGAGCTCGCCGTGCGCCTCCTCGTTCCGCAGCACGCCGAGGAGCCGCCGCATCTCGCCGAGCGACTCCCGCGCGGTCGCCGCGATGGACGTGAACTCCTCCTGCGCGTCCGGCGGCAGCCCGTCGAGGCGGTACACCGAGGTGTCCGCCTGCACCGTGATGACGGACATGTGGTGCGCCACCACGTCGTGCAGCTCGCGCGCGATGCGGGCGCGCTCCTCCAGCAGCGTCCGCCGCTCGCGCTCGGCCTCGCTGATCGTCTCCTGCTCGGCCAGCCTGCGCTGCGCCTCGTACCGCTCGCGCAGCGCGCCGCCGAGGACGAGCGCGACGCCGCCGAGGATCGTGAGCAGCGTGTCCCGGGCGGTCGCGCCGTGGGGCGCGGCGAACCCGAGGCCGACGCTCGCGCCCGCCGTCGCCAGCCACACCAGCAGCAGCGTCCGGCGCGACTCGCGCAGGCCGAGGGCGAGGCAGAGGCCGACGTACCCGACGATCTCCATGGGCGGGAACGGCCAGAGGAGCCGCTCCTCGAAGTCGACGGTGAGCAGGACGAGCGCCCCGGCCACGTCCGCGGCGAAGACGATGCACCAGGCGCGCAGCGGACGGACGACGGCGAGCAGCAGCGGCGCCGCCTGCGCGACGGCGAGCGCCCCCGCGACGGCGCCGTCCAGGCCGTAGTCGGCGCTGAGCACCGTGATCGTCGTGGGCAGCAGGGCGACGCAGAGCAGGAACGCGACGCCCCACGGGAGCAGCCGCACCGACCGGCGCGACGCCCCGGCGAACAGCGCGCGCGGGGGTTCCTCGGACGTCATGGACGCCAGCCTATGGCCGGCCGCCGGCCCCCGGAGGGGGCCGCGTCGCGGCGGCCCTCACGGGGGTGCGGCGAAGCTGTGCCGGGGTGCATCCGTCCGTCTCCCTCGGTCTCGTCGGCGGTGGGAGGGAGGAGGGTAGGAAGCCAACGGGGGCGGACGCGTCACGCCGGGGAGCCGACTCGAAGCGCTACCCCGGTAGCGGGTCTCCTCCGCGAGGAGGAGACCGCCGGTACCTCGCTCTTGTATAAGGGTCCTCCCCGACGCCAAGGGGCGCGCCGGGACAAATTACCCCCTCCCCGTATGTTGCGTTTCATGTAAACCCCCTTTCGGCGGCTTCGCTCGAGCGAAGGCCGAAGGATCGTCGAGCGCGGCCGCGACGTGATATGCGTCACCGGCCCTGCTCGCCGCAGGACGGGCTCCTATATTCGGTCACCGTCCGTAGTCGGGTCGCGCGGCTCGGCGGAGAAGCGGCGGCTGCCGGGGACGAGCGCCGCGGCGGCGGGGGCCAGGAGGCAGACGGCCGCGCACGCGCCGAGGACGGGCTCGGGACCGAAGGCGTCCATGGCGGGCGCGATGAGGACGAGCCCGAGCGGGGCGAGCCCGTACGACAGCAGGAAGTCCAGGGACGAGACGCGGGCCAGCTTCCCCGGCTCGACCTCCCGCTGCGCGGCGGTGAACCAGGGCACGTTGAACAGCTCGATACCGATCCCGGTGACGGCGTAGGCGGCGATGACCACCCACGGGTGCACGGGCAGCAGCAGGGCGAGCGGCGCGAGGGCGTAGAGGGCCAGGCCGGCCAGTGCGTTCCAGCCCTCGGCGCGGGGGCGCCGGCGGGCGACGACCACGGCGCCGATCAGCGCGCCGACGATGTAGGCGGTCGCGGCGCCGGCCAGCACCGCCGCGCCGCCGTACCGGTCGCGGCTGATCAGCGGCAGCGCCACGCCGGTGGCCGAGTATCCGGTGGCGATGACCGCGGTCAGCGCGGCCAGGCCGGCCAGGAACCACGGATGCCGCCGCGCCTCGGCCACGCCCTCGGCGAACTCGGCGAGGAATCCCGCCCGGTCCCGCCCCGCGGCGCCCGGCGCCGGGCCGCCCGGCGGGGGCGCCAGCGCGGCCACCAGCCAGAGCAGGGCGATCCCGAGCAGCAGCCCGCGGGCGTCCAGGACCGTCGCGAGCAGGGCGGTCACGGCGGGGGCGACGAGCGTGGTCCCCCGGACGGCCAGGGTCATGGCGGCGTTGGCCCGCTGCCGCCGCGCCGCCTCCACCACCTCGGCCGTCAGCGCCTGGAACGCCGGACGGCACGCGCCCTGACCGGCTCCCGAGAGGGCGGCGGCGAGGGCCATGAGCACCGCCGAGCGCCCCAGCCCGAGCGCGATCAGCGGCGTCGCGGCGGCGGCGGACAGCCCCGCCCACAGCACCGTCTCGCGGCGCGAACGGCGGTCGGCAAGCACGCCGCCGACCGGCACCGCCGCCAGGAACCCGACCGTCCGGGCGGCGAGCACGAGGCCCAGCGCGGACGGGGACAGGGAGCGCTCCAGTACCGCGAGACCGAGCACGAACGGCAGCGCCCATGTCGCGAGACCCGAGGCCGTGTGCGCCGTCCAGAGACGCAGGAACGCCGGATCGCGCAGCACGGAGCGTCCGGGGGCGTCTCGTCCGGGGGCCGCCGGGGGCGGTGCCGTCGTCATGGCGCCTTCGTCATGGTGCCGTCTCCTGCCGCACGGCCCGCACTCCGTGCCGGGGCGGGGGCGATTTCGATAATGATTACCGTTATGACTACCACAGGCGCACCCCTTCCGGTCGGGGCGCCGCCGCCCGGACGACACCCGCCACGCGCTCCCGACGATCTCGACGTGGTACGTTCTGCAACGAAAATCGTTTTCATTGTCGAAAGGGTGGCATGTCCTCGACCGCTCTTTCCGTGGCCCCGGCGCGGACCGGGGCCCGCGAACGGATCGCCTCACGGACCGGGCTGATGGCGCTGTGCGGCGTCCTGGCCCTGGTCCTGGCGGCGTCGATCGTGGTCGCCGTCGGGCTCGGCGCCGCGGTGATCGGGCCCCTGGACACGGCGCGCTACCTGTGGGCGGCCCTCACCGGCGGGACGATCGAGGCCGAAGAGGCGGCGGCCTACCAGATCGTCTGGAGGATCCGGACGCCGCGCGTCCTGCTTGCGGCGCTCGTGGGGGCGGGCCTGAGCGCGGTCGGCGTCGCGATCCAGGCGATCGTCCGCAACGCGCTCGCCGACCCGTACGTGCTCGGCGTCTCGTCCGGAGCGTCCGTGGGCGCGGTGAGCGTCGGCGTCACGGGCGGCCTCGCCGGGCTCGGCGTGTACGCGGTGTCGGCCGGTGCGTTCGCCGGCGCCGCGGCGGCCGCGCTGCTGGTCTACCTCGCCGCGCTCGGCCGGGGCGGGCTCTCGCCGCTGCGGCTCGTCCTGACGGGCGTGGCGATGTCCCTCGGGTTCCAGGCGCTGATGAGCGTGATCGTCTACTTCGCCCCGGACGGCGAGGCCAGCAGCATGATCCTGTACTGGACGATGGGCGGCTTCGGCGCCGCGTCCTGGGGCTCCCTGCCGGTGGTGGCCGCGGTGGTCCTGCCGACCGTGTTCGTCCTCCACCGGTACGGGCGCGTGCTGGACGCGCTGGCGCTCGGCGACGAGACCGCCGCGAGCCTCGGCGTCGGCCCCGACCGGCACCGCCGGGTCCTCCTGCTGCTCGTCTCCCTGGCCACGGGCGCGATGGTCGCGGTGAGCGGCGCCATCGGGTTCGTGGGGCTGGTCATGCCGCACCTGGTGCGGATGGTCGTCGGCGCCGTCCACGCCCGCGTCCTCGCCGTGGCCCCGCTGACGGGCGCGA
The DNA here is from genome assembly GCF_003947565.1 of Actinomadura sp. WAC 06369. Taxonomy (NCBI): domain Bacteria; kingdom Bacillati; phylum Actinomycetota; class Actinomycetes; order Streptosporangiales; family Thermomonosporaceae; genus Actinomadura; species Actinomadura sp. WAC 06369. Next base: position 54,017 of record NZ_QHJN01000001.1, read on the forward strand.
TCTTCATGGTGTGGGTCGACCTGGCGTCGCGGACGGCGGCGGCCCCCCGCGAACTGCCGCTGGGCGCCATCACCGCGCTGGTCGGGGTGCCGGTGTTCATCGGCCTGCTGCGCCGCCGGGCCTACGCGTTCGGAGGGCGCTGATGGATCTCGTGCTGACCGGGCTGACGGTCGTGACCGACGGCCGGAGCCTGGTGGACGACCTGTCGCTGGACGTCCCGAGCGGGCGCGTCGTGGGTCTCGTCGGCCCCAACGGAAGCGGCAAGTCGACCGCGCTCCGCTGCGTCTACCGCGCCCTGCGGCCCACCCGCGGCACCGTCTTCCTCGGCCGGGACGACCTGGCGGGCCTGCCGCCGCGGCGGAGCGCCCGGATCGTCGCGGCGATGACCCAGGACGGCGCGGTCGAACTCGACTACACCGTCGAAGAGGTCGTCGCCCTGGGACGCGTTCCGCACGGGCGCGGCAACGCTCCCCTCACGCGCCGGGAGCGGGAGCTGTGCGAGAGGGCGATGGACCGCCTCGGCATCGCCCATCTCGCCCGGCGCGGGATCCTCGGCCTGTCCGGCGGCGAACGGCAGCGCGTCCTGCTGGCGCGGGCGCTGGTCCAGGAGCCGCGGATCCTCGTGCTGGACGAGCCGACCAACCACCTCGACGTACGGCACCAGATCGAACTGCTGGCGCTGCTGAAGGACGTCGGGCTCACCGTGCTCGTCGTCCTGCACGACCTCAATCTCGCCGCCGCGGTCTGCGACCGGATCGGCGTCCTGTCGCGGGGACGGCTCGTCAGGGCCGGAACGCCCTGGAACGTTCTCACCCCCGAAACGGTCGCCGACGTCTTCGGCGTCGAGGTCACCGTCGTCCCGCACCCGCTGTCGGGCTCCCCGCAACTCCTGTACTCCCTCCCTGTCGAAAGGTCCCGGCCATGAAACGAGCAATCGCGACCGCGATCGGTGCCGTGCTGGTCCTCGGCGCCTGCGGCGCCGAAGTGGAATCGGACGCCGCCGCCGAGAAGCGGAAGGTGAAAAGGTGCGGGGAGACGGTCGAGTACGCGGTTCCGAAGAGGGCGGTCGCCTACGAGGGCGGCAGTGCCGACAAGCTCTTCAGCCTGGGGCTCACCGAGCACGTCCGCGGCTACGTCATGCCGCCCGCCAACCCTCCGGTCGGCGAGTCCCCCTGGGCCGCCGAGTACGCGAAGGTCGAGATGCTGAGCGACGACCTGCTGAACAAGGAGATCGTCGTCCAGGCCGAGGCGGACTTCGTCGTGGCCGGATGGAACTCGGGGTTCAGCCCGCAGCGCGGCATCACGCCGGAGATCCTCGACGGGCTCGGGATCCAGAGCTTCATGCACGCCGAGAGCTGCTTCAACTACCCGGGGCACCCCGAGCGGCTCGCGCCCTTCGACGCGCTGTACACCGACCTGGAGCGGCTCGGCCGGATCTTCCGCGTCGAGGACAGGGCGGCCGAGCTCGTCGCCGGCCTGAAGCGGCGGGCCGAGGCGGTGCGGGCGGCCGCGCCCGAGGGCGACCCGGTACCGGTGTTCCTCTACGACTCCGGCACCGACCGGCCGCTCACCGCGGGCGGCCAGGTGCCGCCCAACGACATCATCGAGACCGCGGGCGGGCGCAACATCTTCGACGGCCTCCGGCAGCGCTGGACGCAGGTGGGCTGGGAGGCGGTCGCGGAGGCCCGGCCGGAGGTCGTCATGGTCCTGGACTACGGCGACCGGCCCGCCGCCGAGAAGATCGAGTTCCTCCGGAACTCGCCGCACACCCGCGACCTGCCCGCGATCGAGAAGGACAACATCTTCATCCTCGACTACAACGAGGGCATCAGCGGACCGCGCAACATCGACGGCCTGGAGAAGTTCGGGAAGTACCTGCGGTCGCTCGACCGATGACCCCGCCGCCCGCACCCCGGACGGCACGCGCGTCCGGGGGCGCCGGCGGGCCGGACGACCGGGCGGTCACGCCGTCATGTGGTGCGCCAGCGCGAGGTGCGGGTCGGGGCCGTCCGCCGCCGGGGCCGGGTCGGCGTGCACGAGAGCCGCGGACAGCTTGGGGACGGCGTGCAGCAGGGCGTGTTCGGCGTCGACGGCGATGTCGTGGGCCTGCCGGACGGTGAGGTCTGCGTCGACGACGACGGCGACCTCGGCCCGCAGCCGGTGGCCGATCCACCGCATGCGCAGCTCGCCGACCTCCCGCACGCCCCGCACCCGCCGCAGCGACTCCTCGGCGCGGTCGAGGAGGGCGGGGTCGACGGCGTCCATGATCCGGCGGAACACCTCGCCCGCGGCGTCCCGCAGCACCAGCAGGATCGCCGCGGTGATCAGCAGGCCGACGACCGGGTCGGCGTACCGCCAGCCGAGGGCGGCGCCGGCGGCGCCGAGCAGCACGGCCAGCGAGGTGAACCCGTCGGTCCGGGCGTGCAGCCCGTCGGCGACCAGGGCCGCCGACCCGATCCGGCGGCCGACGCGGATCCGGTAGCGGGCCACCCACTCGTTGCCGAGGAACCCGACGACGGCGGCCGCGGCCACGGCGCCGACGTGGTCGACGTCGCGGGGGTCGAGCAGGCGGTCCACGGCCGTCCACCCGGCGAACGCGGCGGAGGCGGCGATCGTCAGCACGATGACGATGCCCGCCAGGTCCTCCGCGCGTCCGTACCCGTAGGTGAACCCGCGGGACGCCGCGCGCCGCCCGAGGACGAACGCCACGCCGAGCGGCACGGCGGTCAGGGCGTCCGCGGCGTTGTGCACGGTGTCGCCCAGCAGCGCGACCGAACCGGACACCGCGACGATCCCCGCCTGCGCGACCGCCGTCACGCCCAGCACGGCCAGCGAGATCCACAGAGCGCGGATGCCCCGCGCCGACGACTCCAGCGCCGTGTCGACCTTGTCGGACGAGTCATGGGAGTGCGGCGCCCTCCGATGCCGCCACCGGGCGGGACGTCCGCCCGCACCGCGGTCGTGCCGGTGCGCGCGGACGCCGTGCGGGTGCGCCTCGTGTGCGTGCGGACGCCGGTGCTCGTGATGCTCGCTCATCTGCATGCCTCCAAGGAGGGACGACGCACGACCGCGGCGAGGCGCCGGGTGGACACGGGCCTCCCCTCACCTCATTATGTGCATATGAGCGCACGCATGCATCTATCACCTGCATCCGAGCCGCACCTGCACAAACCGGGCGAGGAGCAGTTCGCCCTCGCCGCCGAGCTGCTGGCCCTCCTCGGCGACCGCACGCGCCTCGTCCTGCTGCACCGCCTGGCCGCCGGCGAGGCCGACGTGTCCACGCTGACCGAGGTCTGCGGCGCCGCGCGTCCCGCCGTCAGCCAGCACCTGGCCCGCCTGCGGCTGGCCGGCCTGGTCACCACCCGCAAGGAAGGCCGCCGGGTCGTCTACGCCCTCCGCGACGGCCACCTGCGCCGGCTGGTCGACGAAGCGCTCAGCGTGGCCGACCACCGCCTCACCGACAGGCCCGCACACGAGTGAGCACGCGTGAACGCCGCCCCGGCGGCGCTCCCGTCCCCGCCGGTCAGGGCCGTGCGTAGCGCCGGTACATGATTCCCGATGCGAACGAACGGTGCTCGACCAGGCGCAGCCGCAGTTTCTTCTCCACGGGCAGATACGGCTTGCCGCCCCCGACGATCACCGGCAGGGCGTACACCCAGAACTCGTCGACCAGGTCCAGCAGCGACGCGGCCAGTTCGGCGCCGCCGAGCTGGAGCGTGCCGTCGATCTCCCGCTTGAGGCGCGCCACCTCGGACACGGCGTCCGCGCGGCGGACGAGCGTGACCCCGTCGGGGACGGTCCGGAGGGTGTCGGAGAAGACGTACCGCGGCGTCTCCTTGTAGAGCCGGGCGAACTCCCGCTCGACGGCCGGGGCGCCCTCCTTGCCGAGGTCCTGCGTCCAGGGCTTCTCCATGGCCTCGAACAGCCGCCGCCCGAACAGGAACGCCGAGATGCGGCGGACATTGTCGTTCGCCGCCTCCTGGAAGTCCTCGGACGGCTCCAGGAAGTCCATCCCGCCGTCGCGGTCCTCGATGTAGCCGTCGATCGAGGTGTTCATCCAGTAGATGACCTTGCCCACGAACTCCTCCTCCGGTCCTAGGGGTCGCCCGGAGTCGAGACCCGACGCGGCACCGGAATTCATCGCGGGCCGAGCGACAGAATGTGGGACCGGGCCGATCCCCCGACCGCACCCGTGACCACGCCGGTCAGCGGCTCAGGGCGTTCTCCTGCCGCACATGCGACAGCTTCTCGGGGTTGCGCACGTGGTAGGCGCCGGTGACGTATCCGCTGTCGACCCGGACCGCCACCACGCCGTCGATCTCCCCGTCGACCCGCACCAGCAGGCCCGGCCCTCCGTTGACCTGCACCGGTTCGACCGACCTTGCGGCGTCGCGCTTCCACCAGCCGGCGGCCAGGAGGCGGGCCACGTTGTCCGCGCCCACGACGGGCCGCAGCAGCGCGTGCTTGATGCCGCCGCCGTCGCTCAGCGCGACGACGTCCGGCGCGAGGATGTCGAGCAGGCGCCGCAGGTCGCCGGTTTCGACCGCCCGCTGGAACGCCCGGAGCGCCGCCCGGGTCTCGGCCGGGGAGACCGGGCCGCGGGGCCGCCGCGCGGCGACGTGCGCCCGCGCCCGGTAAGCGAGCTGGCGGACCGCGGCCGGGCTCTTGCCGACGGCTTCGGCGATCTCGCCGTAGTCCACGCCGAACACCTCGCGGAGCACGAACACCGCCCGTTCGGTCGGCGCGAGGGTTTCCAGCACCAGCAGCATCGCCATCGACACGCTGTCGGCGAGCACGACGTCCTCGGCCACGTCCGACGCGGTCAGCAGCGGCTCGGGCAACCAGGGGCCGACGTAGGACTCCTTGCGCCGGGCGAGCGCCCGCAGGCGGTCCAGGGCCAGCCGGGTGACGATCCGCACCAGGTAGGCGCGCCGCTCCCGCACGGCGGCCAGGTCGACGTCCACCCAGCGCAGCCACGTCTCCTGCAGGACGTCCTCGGCGTCGGCGGCCGACCCGAGCATCTCGTACGCGACGGTGAACAGCAGGTTGCGGTGGGCGACGAACACGTCGGTGGCGGAGTCCATCGACGCCGCCCGGTCGGGACGATCGAGCGGCTCGGCCGTGCCCGTGGTTCGTCCGCTGCGTTCACTCATACCCGGCTCCCGCCTGCTGGTTCCAAGCCCTGATCCACCCACTGGACGCCGGTCCCCGCCGTTTTGTCACACCCGTGGCCGGGTGGCGTAGGTCACTTGTCCCGGCCGTTACGGGTGCCGGGGCGCCGACGTCTCGTGCCCGTCGGGCAGCACCTCCGAAAGGGAGCAGACATGGTGCCGACAAGGCCACCGCCGGTTTCGTGGCCGCCAAGAGAGCGCACGAGGAATTCCTCCTCGACGGCCCGCTCCCCGTCCGCATCCTGCGGGCCGCGCAGTTCCACGAGTTCGTCGGTCGGCTCCTGGAGTGGCGGGAGGGCGATACCGCCTACATCCCCGACCTGCCCACTCAGCTCGTCGCCTGCCGCACCGTGGCCGAGGCGCTGGTCGACCTGGCGTCCGCCCCCGACGCACCCGCCCCGGGGGCACCGATCGCCGAGGTCGCCGGCCCCCGCACGGAGACCCTGGCCGGGGCGGCCCGGCTCCTCGGCGCCCGCCGCGGAATCGAGGTCGTCGCCGTCGACGGCTCCGGCATGCCCGATGCCGAGACGGCGGCCGAGGGCGGGTTCCTGCCCGGCCCGCACGCCGCGCTCGCCGGCCCCACCTCCCAGGAATGGCTCGACACCCGCCCCTGATCGGGAGCGGGCCCGCCGGGCGTGTGTCCGCGATCAACCGGGGCCAATACTCTCGGTGAGGAACGCTCCGCCCGGCGCTACCCGGAAGCCCTGAGGAACGGCATGCAAGGTGAACACGGAGTCCCGGCCGAGGAGCCTCTCGACGGGGACGGGGTGACGCCCGGCATCGTCCGCGTCGCCGACACCGTCCGCCGTCCGGTGAGGCCCTTCACCGGGACGATCCACGCCTACCTCTCGCACCTTCACAGGGCCGGGTTCTCGGACGCCCCCGAGCCGCTGGGAATCGACGAGCAGGGGCGCGAGGTGCTGTCCTTCGTGCCGGGCGACGTCCCGCGAGAGCCGCTCCCGCCCTGGGCGACGGGCGAGCGCGTCCTGGCCGCGCTGGCCCGTCTCGTCCGGCGGCTGCACGACGCCGCGCAGGGCTGGGCGCCGCCCGAGGACGCCGTCTGGGCGACGCTGCCCGGGACGCGGCACATCCCGCTCGTCGACGCCGGCGCCGAACTGGTCGGCCACCGCGACTACTGCCCCGGCAACGTGGTGTTCCGCGACGGGCTCCCCGCGGCTCTCATCGACTTCGACCTCGCCCGGCCGACCACCCGGGTCTATGACATCGCCAACGCGCTCTACTGGTGGGCACCGCTGCTGCACCCCGAGGACCGGCCCCCGGGCCTCACGGACGCGGACATCCCCCGCCGCGTGGCCGTGTTCGCCGACGCCTACGGGATGTCGGAGCGGCAGCGTCGCGACCTGGTCCCGCTGGCCGGGCGCATGGTGCACCGCTTCCACCTGACCAGCCGTGCGGCCGCCGAGGCCGACCCGGTGTTCCGGCGCTTCTGGCACCGAGGCGTCAAGGACCGGATGCCGCGGGCCGAAGCGTGGCTCGCCCGGGAAGGACCCGCGATCACGGCCCGGCTGCTGCCGGGACCTGGATGAACGGGCCGCCCGTCGTGGATCACCAGGGGACGGGGCCGTCGTCGTCGAAGAACCCGCCGCGCGGTCCGTCGTCCGGCAGGGTGGCGAGGCGGATCGCGATCGCCGCGCCCTGCTCGGGCGTCCTGGGCGCGTCGAAGCCGGTGAAGTCGGTCGCCACGTAGCCGGGGCAGGCGGCGTTCACGATGATGCGCGTGCCGGCGAACCGGCGGGCGTACTGGGCCGTGATGCTGTTGAGCATCGACTTCGACGGCGCGTACGCGGCCATGACCGGACCGGTCCGCAGCGTCAGCGAACCCATGTTGCTCGACATGTTGACGATGCGCGGCGAGTCGGAGCGGGCGAGCAGCGGGAGCATCGCGTTCGTCACCCGGACGACCCCGAACACGTTGGTGTCGAGGACGGTGCGGACGACGTCGAGGTCGAGCGTCGTCGGGTCCTGCGCGCCGCCGTCCGTGCGGCCGGCGATGCCCGCGTTGTTGACGAGCACGTCGAGCCGTCCCGCCGTCCGCTCGACGGCCGCCGCCGCGGCGGCCGCGCTGCCGTCGGACGTGACGTCCAGCTCGACCCCGAACGCGTCGACGCCGTCGGCGCGCAGGCGCTCGACGGCCTCCGCGCGCCGGGCGCCGTCGCGGGCGCCCACCGCCACCGTGAAGCCGACCGCTCCGAGGCCGCGCGCGATGGCGAAGCCGATTCCCTTGTTCGCGCCGGTGACCAGCGCGGTCCTGGTGTCGTTCACACGAGCCATCCTCGGCGGGCCGCCCGGCCGCCGTCCAAGATCGATTCGGTGGGCTGTGATACCCGCCGGGTATCAGGCGGGTAGGCTCGGTCCGTGCACGATCTCGAGACCCGCGAACTCCGCTACTTCGTCGCCGTCGCCGAGGAGCTGCACTTCGGACGCGCCGCCGACCGGCTCGGGATCGCGCAGCCGCCGCTCTCCCGCGCGATCCGTCGGCTGGAGCAGCGGCTCGGCGTCCGGCTCTTCGACCGGAACCGCCGGGGAGCGGCGCTCACCGACGCCGGCGAGGTGCTGCTCCGCGAGGCGAGGGCGGTGCTCGACGCGGTCGGCGCCGCCGCACGCCGGACGCGGCGGGCCGCGGACCCGAGCCGGCCGCTGGTGCTGGCGACGAAGGCGGGGGCGTCCCACGCGCTGCTGCAACGGCTCCTCGACGCGGTCGCCGCCGACCCCGGCGCGGCGCCGGTCGAGGTCCTGCTCTGCGAGGTCGGCGAGCAGGCGGGGCTGCTGCGGGACGGGCGGGCCGACGCGGCGCTCATGCACCGCCCGTACGACGACCTCGCCGGGTTCGACACCGAGGACCTCTGCGTCGAAGGCCAGGTCGCGATCCTCCCTGCGGCGCACCCGCTCGCGGCCCGCGAACGGCTCGCGCTGGCGGACGTCCAGAACGTCCCGGGCCTGCCGATCGCCCGCTGGCCCCGGCTCGACGGGACCTACCCGGACGGGCCCGGACCGGAGGTGCGCACGCAGTCGCAGCTCGCCCAGCTCGTCGCGCTCGGCAGGACGCTGCTCGTCATCCCCGCCTCCAGTCGGGCCTGGCAGTGGCCCGAACACGTCGCGGTGCCGGTCGTCGACGCGCCGCGGGTCACCACGGTGATCGCGTGGCCGCCGAGCAGCCGCTCCCGGGCGGTCGCGTCACTCGTCCGCTCGGCGGCCGGCCTCCGCGGAGAGCCGTAGGGGCACACCGGTCAGTGCTCGCCGGGGCGGAAGCGGGTCCGGTAGGCGGCCGGGCCGAGGGCGAAGAAGCGCCGGAAACGGCGGCTGGCGTAGTTCGGGTCGTGCCAGCCCACCAGCCTCCCGATCGCCGCGACGGGCAGGTCTGTCTCGATGAGCAGCGCCGCGGCGCGTTCGGCGCGCAGCCTGCCCAGGAAGGTCATGGGCGGGACGCCCAGGTGCGCGGTGAACAGGCGGGCCAGGTAGGGCGGCGACACGTTCACCGCGCTCGCCAGTTCGTCCAGGGTCCAGGCGTGCTGGACGTCGTCCTCCAGCAGCCGCGCCGCGGCCGGCACCGCCGGATGCGCCCGCCTGGCGGGGGCGGCGGGAAGGGACGGCGCCATGCCGCCCAGCAGGCAGAGCAGCGCTCCCACCCGCACGGCGTGATCGGTCGTCGGCGGGGGCCGGTCGCTGATCGCCGCCAGGGCCGCCTCGACGGCGTTCAGCATGGCGGGGTCGAGCCGGAGCGCGTGCCCGGCGCCGTGCAGGGCCGGGCCGAGCCGCGGGTCGGCGCGCAGCCAGGCCAGTTCCCGCCGGAACACCTCGGGCCCGACGTACAGGTTGTGGACGGTCAGCCTGCGGCAGTCCCGGTAGCCGTGCCAGTCCCCCGGCCGCAGCATCGTCACCGAGCCGCGGTCCAACTCCCGCTCGCCGGCGGACGAGAGATGCGTCGCGGTTCCGCCGGTCACCACGGCCAGCTCGATGAAGTCGTGGCTGTGGGCGGAGGTCCCGCTGCTCAGCTCGTACCGCTCGGCGATGATGGGCGGCCCGTCCGGCGGGAAGACCTCCGCTCGCCGTACGCGGTGCACGGAAGCTCCCTTCACGAGGTTCTCGTCAAGATTGTGCTACAGGTGCCTGGCTCGTGTGCTAGCCGGGCCGGCGGTCCGAAGGCGATCGTTGCCGCAAGAGAATCCTCTACGAGGCGAGGAAGACGAGCATGAACGCTGGAACCGCACGTCCCCGAACGACGCCGGAGAACCTTTCCGAGGAGGCCGTCTCCGCTTACCGCCGTGATGGTTTCGTCCACCTGCCCGGGGTGCTCTCCCGGGCCGACGCCGACAGGTTCGCCGAGGCCGCGCTGGCGGTGCGGCACACCGTCCGCGACAACCACGAGGGGAAGATCTTCACGCAGCTGCTCCAGCTGTGGCGTCAGGACGCGACACTGCGCGAGCTCACCCTGCACCCGGATCTGGCGGCCGTCGCGACCCGGCTGGCTGGGGTCCCGCTGCGGTTGTGGCACGACCAGCTCCTGATCAAGGACCCGCACAACGGAGCCGCCACCGAGTTCCACCAGGACCAGCCGTACTGGCCCCACGCCGGTTCCCGCCACGCGCTCTCGGCCTGGGTGGCGCTGGTGGACGTCCCGGTCGAGCGCGGCTGCATGACGTTCATCCCCGGTTCGCAGCGCCTGGACGGGCTCCGGCCGCAAGATCTGTCCGACCGCGCCGACATGTTCGCCGTCGCGCCCGAGCTGGCGTGGGAGCGCCGCGTCACCGTCCCGCTGCGGGCGGGCGACTGCACCTTCCACGACTCCCGGCTCGCGCACAGCGCCACGCCCAACCTCACCGACGATCCCCGCATCGCCCACGTCGTCATCTACGCGGACGCCGACCTGACCCTCGCGGCCGGACCCGCGCACCCCGTCACCGACCCGCTCGGCCTGAGCGCGGGAGACCCGCTGCCCGACGAGCACTTCCCGCGCTTCGCGGACCACCGGCCCTGACCGGCCGCACGCCGGCACCCGGATCTCTCCGGGCCGCCGGCGGTGCGATGATCGGAGGGACGACTCGGAGGGGGCCGGGATGCGGGTGGTCTCGGAGGACGATCTCGCCGCCGTGCTGGGCGGGGTGCCCGGCGTCCCGCGCGTGGTGGCCAGCGGCAACTTCGCGACGCCGTGGCGGGCGCTGGCCGCGGTCGACGCGGCCCTCGCGGAGTACCGGCTGTTCATGCTCAACGCCCAGCCGGGCGTCCCCGACCGCGACGGCGTGGTCCTGGAGACGCCGTTCGTGGGCGCCGGGATGCGCGGGCGCCCCGGCCTCCGCTACTTCCCCTCCCGGCTCTCGCTCGTGCCGAACCTGCTCAAGGGCGCCCTGCCGCCCGACGTCGTGCTCGTCCAGACGTTCGGGCCGGTGGACGGGACGGTCTCGCTGGGCATCGAGGTGAACGTCCTGCCCGCCGCGATCGAGGCCGTGCGGGCCCGCGGCGGCCTGGTCGTCGCCCAGGTCAACGCCCGGATGCCGTACACCTACGGCGACGCGGTGATGCCGCTGGACGAGATCGACTTCGCGATCGAGTGCGACGAGCCGCTCGCCGCGCCCGCGCCGCGCCCGCCCGGCGACGCCTCCCTGGAGATCGGCGCCCGGGTGGCCGCGCTCGTCCCCGAGCACGCCACGCTCCAGCTGGGCATCGGCGGCGTTCCCGACGCCGTCCTCGCGGCGCTCCACCGGCGGCGCGGGCTCGCGATCTGGTCGGAGATGTTCAGCGACGGGGTCCTCGACCTGGAGCGGGCCGGCGCCCTCGACCCCGCCGCGCCGATCACGGCCTCGTTCGCGTTCGGCGGGCAGGAGCTCTACGACTGGGCCGACCGCAACGAGCGCATCCGGATGCTGCGCACGGAGAAGACCAACGACCCCGGGCTCATCGCCCGGCGGCCCCGGCTGGTCTCCGTGAACTCCGCCCTCCAGGTCGACCTGTTCGCCCAGGCCAACGCGGGCCGGGTGCGGGGCGCCGTCTACTCCGGATTCGGTGGCCAGACCGACTTCGTGGTCGGCGCGCTGCACTCCCCCGGCGGCCGCGCCGTCATCGCCCTGCCGTCCTGGCATCCCCGCGCCGACGTCTCCACCGTCGTCCCGCGGCTGTCCGGGCCGGTCACGTCCTTCCAGCACAGCTACATCGTCAGCGAGCAGGGCACCGCCACCGTCTGGGGCAACGACGCCGCGGCCCAGGCGCAGCAGATCGTCGACAACGTCGCCCACCCCGACGCCCGCGACGAGCTGCGCCGCGAGGGCCGCCTCCTCGGCTTCCCGCTCCGCTGACCGGGGGACCCGTCGACCGGAGGCCGATCGGACGGCCCGGTGGGGACCTTTGTCCCTGACCTCCTCCGGCGGGAGCTGCGAGGCTCGAAGAGTGACGACGACGCGGTCGTCCGCGTACCGAACGCGGTCACCCGCGATGCCGACGACTAAGGACTGATACATGCGACCGAACCGAGCGGCCGAGGAGACGCGCCACGAAGTGGCCGCCACCGTGGAGGCCGTCTCGTCCGCGTCGACGCTGATGCGCGTGACCGGGCACCTCGACCTGGCCACCGCCCGGCACTTCGCCGCGGCCCTGGCCGAGGTGATCACCACGCGCCGGCCGAACGTGGTGATCGACGCGTCCGGACTGGGCTTCTGCGACTCGGCCGGGCTGGCGGCCCTCCAAATGGCCGGGGCGCTGGCCGAAACATGCGGCGGCACCGTCACCGTGACCCGGCCCCGTCCGGGCGTGGCCCGGCTTCTGCGCATCACCGGGCTCGACTCCCGGTTCCTGCGCGCCGCACCGGCCGCCTGAGACGCCGATACCGATCCGCGAAGCGATGACGGCGCCCTCGCCGACATGGTGAGGCGAGCGGGACGTCTGCTCGCCCGTGCCCTCCTTCCGGCTGTGCGCGGAAACCGCTCCGGTGCGGGCGTCGTCTCAGGACTCGGCGGCGTCCCGCAGGACGGCCAGGTCGCGGAGCAGCTCGGACGCCGTGACCTCGTCGAGGTCGCCGAGCCGGGCTTCGCCTCCGAACACCGACCCGAACCGGTCGTCCGATACGAAGACGTGCACGAGCGTGTGCTCGTCGAACGCGTGCGTCTCGGCCGCGACGAAGCCGGGGTCGAGGTGGAGCAGCGCGTACCGGTCGCCGGGCAGGGGGCGCAGGAAGGCGTGCTCGATGCCCGCGTCCTGCGGGTCGCCGCGCTCCCACCCCCGGTTCGTCAGGCCGAGGATCACCCGCGTCGGGACGGTCAGGCCCTCGAACCGCTCGAGCCGGAAGCCCTTCGCCTCCGCGTCGGTGAGGCGGTGGACGTCCCGGGCGAGCTGCGGGAACGGCTGCAGGATCTCGTAGTCGGCGAAGACCTGGCTCCAGACCGCGGCCTCGCCGCCCAGGTCGAGGGGGTGCGCGATGCCGATCCGGGCGCCGCCGGGCAGGACGAACGCGTCGTCGGCGGCGTCCGCGAGGGTGCGGTCCTCGGCGAGCCGGAACGTGCGCGCGTCCCCGTCGGTGACGGCGAGCCAGACCAGCCGGCGGGCGAGGTGCCGCGTCAGCGGATGCCGGACGAACTGGTCGGTGAACTCGTCCGCGCTCCACCGGCGCCGGTCGACCATGGCGCGTTCGAGCCGGTGGACCAGGTCGGACGCGACGGTGCGGGCGTCCTTCCTCAACCGCGAGAACCGCTGGTAGGCGGCGGGCGCGAGCTCGGGATCGTCCTTCGCTCCCGGCTTGGGGAGGGACTTGCGGAGCTTGCCCGCCTGGTCGGTGACCTGCGGCTTGAGCGTCTCGTCGAAGACGATCGCGAACGCGCGGGGCCCGTAGTCGAGGGTGAGGGCGCCGTCCTCGTCCAGGTCGAGCGTGGGAACGAGCCGGTCGGCCAGCTGGTCGGCGGTGAGCCCGCGCTGCTCGGCGATCCGGTCGATCCGCTCCCGGGCCTGCGCCTTCAGCCCCTTGTACCGGACCCGCTGCGCGATCTGGTTGAGGCAGGTCAGCGCGGTGTCGGTGCCGATGGCGGCGAGCACGTCCAGGCCGATGACGGCGCGGGCGTGCCCGCCCTCGCCCGGCCACTTGCGCAGGAGCGGGGTGAGGTCGCGCGCGGCGTCGTCGTCGCCGAGCAGGCCGAGCTGGACGAACGCCCAGTTCGTCCGCGCCGGCATCCCGTTCGCCAGCCACGCCTGGAACACCGCCCGGGAGAACGCGGCCAGCGACGCCGGATCGCAGGTCTCGCGGACGACCCGCAGCCCCGGGTACGGCGCGTCGAGCGGCGACAGGGCCAGGATCGTGAGCACATGCGCGACCGAGCCGTCCGGCAGGCGGGCGCTCCGGTCGCGCAGCAGGACGGGCGGGAGCGCGGCGGCGTCGAGCCAGTCGGGCGTCTCGGGCACGGTCGGCGGGACCACGTCGAGGGGGTCGGTGGCCACGAACCCCTCCAGCGCGGCGGCGGCCCGGTCGCCGTACTCGCGAGCGGCGGCCAGCACCGCCTCCGCGCCGTGGACGGCGGCGACGTGCCGCAGCGCGGCCTCGGCCGCCTGCCGGGCCGGGCCCGCCGCGCCGAGCGCGGCGGGCACCAGCAGCCGCGCGGCGCCCGTGCCGTGCCATTCCAGCCATGTGGCCGCGACCTTGCGCATTGACTTGGTCCGGACGAACCAGTCCGCCATGAGCGCGGCGACCTCGGCGCTGAGGAACGGCAGGAGGAACTCGCCGTAGGAGCGGGCGTTGCCCCGGGCGCCCGGCAGCAGGTGCGGGTGGACCCGCGTCCCGAACCGGGCCACCGTCCGCTTGATCGCGTTGCCGACCCGGTGCGTGTCGGTGGTCTCCCACCGGGCGAGCAGCGGCTCCGCCACCTCCAGGGGAGCCTGCGCGAACACCAGGGGAAGGACGATCCCGCTGGTGCGCCAGTCGCCCGGAAGCCAGATGTCGTCCCAGTCCGGCTTGACACCGTACAAACCGGCCCACTCCTTGATGTCGGCCTCGGCCCAGGCCGCGTGCGCGCCGTCCGGCCAGTGGATCGCGACCTCGTCGGGGGCCGTCAGGCCCGGGACGGTGACGGGTGCGGAGATCTCGGACGCGCGGGTCCAGGCGGGCGCGACGAGCACGCGGGGCAGGGAGTCGGCGGCTTCGGGGAGGTTCGGGAAATTCATGATCGAACAGACGGACCCCGCTCTCCGCCGGTTCCACGCGAACGCGTCCCGCATCGGCGCCGGCCGACGGGCCGAGACGGAGTCGAATTTCTGTTATGCCAATTGACACAAGATGATGATCGGCCTTACCGTCCTCCCATGAGTACGGCCAGAGGTCGTGGACGTCCGCGGAAGGACCCGAACAGCCTGGCGCGATGGACGCCCCCCGAGGGCTGGTCCCGGCTGGTCGCCTGGGTGTCCCCCGAGGAGAAGAGGGCGCTGAAGCACGTCGCCGTCGACGCCGGGGTGCCGGTCGCCGACCTGATCCGGGCCCTGGCCGGCGGTCTGGCCGGCGGAGCCATCACTCATAAGGAACTGCTCGGCCAGGTCCGGAAGGGAAGGCAAGTGATGGAGAAGATCCCCACGCTCTTCGAACGCGATGACCGCTTCCGGGTGGTCGACAGCCCCCGGCCCGAATGCGCGTGGGTCTTCGACGGCTACGGGGTGGGGACCGAGAAGCTGGACGGCACCAACGTCCGGCTCACGGTGCGCGCGGGCCGGATCGTCCGGGTGGAGAAGCGGCGCAATCCGAGCAAGGCGCAGAAGCAGCAGGGCATCGTGGACGGCTGGTACGTCGACACCGCGGAAGACGCCCCCGAGGACAAGTGGACGCTGGAGGCGGCCCGCAACACCGACGTCTCCGGGTGGCCGGACGGCGAGCACTCCTGCGAGGCGCTCGGCCCCCGCATCCAGGGCAACCCGCTGAACCTCGAAGAGCACCGGTGCGTCCCGTTCGACCTGCACGTGCCGACCTACGAGGAGGTGCCGCGCAGCTACGGGGAGCTGCGGGACTTCCTCACCGAGCTGGAGAGCCGGTTCGCGCCCGGGCATCTCGCCGAGGGCATCGTCTTCCACCACCCCGACGGCCGCCGCGCCAAGATCAAACGGAAGGACTTCCCGCGCCGGTGACCGCTCCGACGCGGTTCGCCCCGGACGGCCCCGCTGCTCAGGGCCGGGCGTCCCCGTCCGGCCGGTGCGGCCCGCCGAGCCGCTCGAGCAGCATCGGCAGGGAGGCGAGCAGTTCGCGCTTCCAGTACCGCGGGTCGTGGGTGCCCCGGTAGAAGTGCGCGGTGACCGGGGCCCCGACCTCGCGGAGGCGGTACGCCACCGCGCGGGACTCGTCGCCCATGACCGCCTCGGTCAGCGAGACGACCTCCGTCGGGAACAGGACGGCGAGGTCCTGCAGGCCGGGGATCACCGGATCGGGTTCGGCGTCCTGGTCCAGCTCACCGCGGGTGCCGTCGCCGCTCGCGATGTAGACGGGCGTGCCCCGCAGCCGCTCGGCCAGGTGGTAGGGGTCGTTCCGCTCCCAGATGCGGCGCTGCTCGACCGGGTCGCCCCAGATCCTGCGCCAGTCGATGCCGACGAACTCCGCCCCGCCGATGACCGCCTCGGGGTACTTGAGCGGGTTGAGGAACCCGCTGTAGCTCGCCGCGGCGCGGAACATCCCGGGGCGCAGCGCCGCGTACTTGACCGCCCCGTAGCCGCCCTGGGACTCCCCCGCGACGGCGCGGCGCGCGCCGGCGCCGTAGTCGCGCTCGAGCAGCGGCCGCACCTCGTCCAGGTGGAAGGTCTGCACTCCGGGCGCCCCGCCCCCGCCGCCGTTCCACCAGTCGCTGTAGAAGCCGAAGAACGGCATCTCCGGCATCACGACGAGGGTGTCGCGCAGCTCGGGAACGTCCTGGAGGCGGTACTCGCGAGTGAAGGTGCCGTAGTCGCCGTCCCCTCCGGCCAGCAGGTACAGCACCGGCCAGCGGTCGCCGGGGCGGCGGCCGTCCCACCCGTCCGGGGTCAGCAGCCGGACCCGGCCGGTGCCGCCCAGCGCGGGCGACCGGACGGTCAGGTCGACGACCCGCGGGCCGATCCGCTTCTCGCCGACGACGACCGCGCCGCCCGCCGCTCCGGCGGTTCCGGCGGGGCCCGCCGGGGCCCGCCGGTCACCGGCCGCCGGTGACGCGCCCGCGGTGGCCGAGACAGCCACCACCGCCACCACGACCACCGCCGCGCGGCGCTTCCAGTGGACCGTCCTCCGGGACATCATGCCTCCTCGCATCCGGCTTCGACCTCCGCCAAGTTAGGGACCCGCCGACGTGGTCGGCCTCCCGCCCGGGAACCAGAAACCCGGCTAGCGCTCCGGTAGCGGTGCGGCCTCCGGCGCTCGCCCGGTTCGTCGGGCAACGCCCCGCCATCTGGATCGACGACGTCCACAGCCCGGAAGCCCTCACCTCTCCCCTTCCTGTCCAATTGGACAGGAAGGGCGTTCGGTGACTACCTTCCTGTCCATGTGGACAGGAAAGGTCTCGGCGCCGGAGGCGCCTCCGGAGGACGCGCCCCGGCGGACCGGGCGGCTGCACTACATCGACTCGATCCGGATCGCGCTGTCGGCGCTGGTGATCCTGCATCACGCCGCGCAGCCGTACGGCCCGGTGGACTGGTGGTACGTCGAGGGACAGCCCAAAGCGCAGTGGATCGAGGACTTCGCGGTGCTGAACGCACCGTTCAAGATGAGCCTGTTCTTCCTGATCGCCGCCTACTTCCTGCCGGCGGCGGTCGACCGGCGGCGCGAGCGGTCCTATGTCGGGCCGCGGCTGAAGAAGCTCGGCGGGCCGATCCTCGTCGGGTTCTTCCTGGTGATCCCGGTTCTGATGTACGCCTACTACCTGGAGTTCCGGGACTACGGCCCCATCGGGTTCGGCGACTACTACTGGAACATCTACCTCGGCGAGGGCCGGGAGCCGGCCGATTGGAGCGGTCCGATCTGGCCGGACCGCCAGTTCGGCCACCTGTGGTTCATCCAGCACCTGCTCGTCTACTCGCTGGTCTACCTGGCCTGGCGGGCGGTCGCCGATCGGGTGCGCTCCCGGCGCGGCATGGCGGTGCCGCCCGGTACCCGGGCCGCTCCGGAGCGCGTGACCGGGCTCGCCGTGGCGGGCTTCGCCGCGGTGGTCGCCGTCGGCACGGGGGTGCTGCGCATCCGGTACCCCGTCGACGAGTGGGTGCCGGTCGCCGAGATCATCCAGACCGAGCCGGCCGACCTCGCCCAGCACGTCCCCTTCGTGGTCGCGGGCGTCCTGGCCTACCGGCGCGGCTGGTTGCAGACCTTCCCGGCCCGGGTGGCCTATGGCTGGTTCGCGGCAGCGGTCGTCCTGAGCGTCGGCTACGTCGCTTTCCGGAGCGACCTGACCGGATTCTTCGCGTTGAGCGGCGCCGACTCCGGGCAGTTCGCGTGGGCCGCGTACGAGACCGTGCTGTGCGTCGGCTACACCCTCGGCATGCTGGTGTTCTTCCGCGACCGTGTGCCCGGCACCGGCAAGCTGCAGCGCTCGGCCGCCGACGCGACGTTCGCGATCTACCTCATCCACCTGCCGATCGTCGTCGGCCTGCAATACCTGGTGCGGGACGTTCCGCTGGGCGCGAGCGGACGATTCCTCCTGGTGGCGGCACTCGGCTTCGTGCTCAGCGTGGCGGCCGCGCTGCTCCTGCGGCGCACACCCGGTGTCCGGGCCATCCTGTGACGGACTCCGGCTAATGTCGCCGACATGTCACAGGAACCGTCCGAGCCGCCGTCCAAGCCGGACCGGGGGCAGGCCCGGGAGGCCCTCATCGCCGCGGGCCGCCGGCTGTTCGCCGAGCAAGGCTTCCGAGCGACCACGACCCGCCGGATCGCGACTGAGGCGGGCGTGTCGCACGCGCTGCTGCGCTACCACTTCACCTCCAAGGAGGGGCTGCGCGACGCGGTCGACGAGGACGTGCTCGGGAGCTTCGAGCGGGCCTTCGCCTCGGCCGGCGAAGAGGGCATCGAGAGCGGGACCCTCGCCGAGGCCGGGCGGGCGGCGGCTCTGGTGTTCGGCGCCGACCAGGAGCGGCGCCGCTACATCCGCCGGGTGCTCGTCGACGGTGACCAGCGGGCGGCCGCGCTCCTGGGGCAGCTGGTGCAAGGCGCCGAGCGCGAGGTGAACCGGCTCATGGCGGAGCCCGATGCGGTGCCCGCCGAGGAACGGCGCTGGGCGCCGTACCAGGTCCTGTTCCTCATCCTCGGCCCGCTGCTCCTGGAACCCGCGCTGGAGACCGTTCTCGGCGGCGACCCGTTCGCCCCCGCCACCTTGAGCGAACGCAGCGACGCCAACCAGCGGCTCCTCCGGCGCGGGCTGTTCGACCGGCACTGAGCCGCCCCCGTCGGCGTCCCCGGCGCCGGTGCGCTCGGCGAGGTATCTTTCTCGCGAGATCTCTTGCCGAGTGATGGTGCGGGGGCGGGTCATGGTCGACGGCAGCCACGACGCGAAGGCGGCCTTCTTCGCCGCCTACGACACCGTCCTGGAGAGCTGGCCGGTCCGGAAAGAGGCCATCGATCTTCCGTCGGTGTACGGCACGACCCGGGTGTACGGGTGCGGACCCGCGGACGCACCGCCGCTGGTGCTCCTGCACGGCGGGGGCACCACCGCGGCGGTGTGGTACGCCAACGTCGCCGAACTCGCGCGCCACCACCGGGTGTACGCCGTGGACCGCATCGGCGAGCCGGGGCGGAGCACCCGTGGGAAACGCGCGCCCCGCACCGTCCCGGACCTTCTCGACTGGCTGGACGGGGTCCTCGACGGGCTCGGCGCAGGCGACGCCGCCGTGTGCGGACACTCCTATGGCGCCTGGGCGGCGCTGCACTACACCCTTCACGCGCCCCATCGGGTTCGCCGGCTCGTCCTCCTCGACCCGACGCAATGCTTCGCCGGGTTCCGGGCCGGATACCTGCTGCGCGCGCTGCCGTCCCTCATCCGGCCGACCGCCGCGCGCACACGTGCCTTCATGACCTGGGAGACCGGCGGAGTGGAACCCGATCCCGCGTTCTCCCGCCTGTACGGGCTCGCCGCCGAGTTCCCCGAGACGAAGGTCGTCACCGGCAGACGCCCCAAGCCCGAACGGTTGCGCACCCTCACCACCCCGACCTTGGTACTCCTGGCCGAGCGCAGCAGGACCCATGATTCCCAGCGCGTCGCGTCCGCCGTGACGCGCGTCCTGCCGCACGCGTCGGCCGAGATCCTGCCCGGCCTGTCGCATCACGCGATGCCGTGGCACGAGGCCGCGGAGACCAACAGGCGCATCATCGGTTTCCTGTCCCCGTCCGACGGCTGAGCGGCCGCCGAGGGACCGTCCCGGCCGTTGCACCGACGGCTCGTGAGACTCATGGGGGAGCCGCCGGTTGGCTCGGCGGTGTGGCGACCGTTCGGCTCACTCGTTCCTAGCGTGCGACTGGACATTCCCTCCCATCAAGGAGGCCGCCTGTGGCCGGACACACGAGACGGACGATCCTGCGGGGCGGTGCGGTGACCGCCGCATCGATCCCCCTGGTGCAAGCGGCCTCGCCGCCCGGGGAGGCGTCGGTCCGGGGGCCGGTCAGCGTGAAACCGGGTGATCCGCGCTATCTCTCGCTGGCGCGCCGGGGCTACAACAGGCGGTTCGAGGGGCGGCCGGAGGAGATCCACGTGGTGCACTCCGCCGAGGACGTCGTCCGCGCGGTGGACGACGCGGTGCGCACCGGCCGGAGGCTCGCCGTGCGCGGCGGAGGCCACTGCTTCGAGAACTTCGTGGACGACCCGGACGTCCGGGTGGTCGTCGACCTCTCCGAGATGGCGGCCGTCCGCTATGACCGGCGCCGCAGGGCCTTCGAGGTGGAGGCGGGCGCCACATTGGGCGAGATGTACCGGAGGCTGTACGTGGGGTGGGGCGTGACCGTCCCGGCCGGAACGGCGGCCTCGGTGGGGGTCGGCGGCCATGTCAGCGGCGGCGGTTACGGTCCCCTGTGCCGCCTTCACGGCCTGTCGGTCGATCACCTGTACGCGGTGGAGGTCGTCGTCGTCGGACGGTCGGGCAGAGCCAGAAGGGTGGTCGCCAGCAGGGAGCGGTCGGACCCCAACCGGGACCTGTGGTGGGCCCATACCGGAGGCGGCGGAGGGAACTTCGGGATCGTCACCCGCTACTGGTTCCGGTCGCCGGGCGGCGGCCCGCTGCCGGCCCCTCCTGCCACGGTCCTGGACTTCACCCTGTCCTGGCCGTGGGAGCGACTCGACCGGGAGACGTTCGTCCGCCTGCTGCGCAATTACGGCGAGTGGGGCGAGCGCAACTCGGCGCCCGGGTCGGCCGCGTGCGCGCTGTACGGCGAGTTCCTGCTGAGCACCAGGTCCGCCGGGCACCTCGCCCTGAGCGGCCAGGTCGCCGCCGACGGCGGCGCCGAGCGGCTGCTGGACGGCCTGACCGCCGCGCTCGGAGGCGGCGTCGACGTACGGCCG
This sequence comes from Actinomadura sp. WAC 06369, assembly GCF_003947565.1. Lineage (NCBI taxonomy): Bacteria > Bacillati > Actinomycetota > Actinomycetes > Streptosporangiales > Thermomonosporaceae > Actinomadura > Actinomadura sp. WAC 06369. The sequence continues at coordinate 74,658 of NZ_QHJN01000001.1, forward strand.
ACGCGCCGGGCGTCCACGCTTCCGTGGCTGACCGCCGCGATCCACGGTCTGGACGACGCGCCGGGCCCCTTCTACAGCACCAAGATCAAGTCGGGCTATCTGCGGCGGCGCTTCACCGACCGGCAGGCCGCCGTCCTCCACCGGCACCTGACCAGGTCCGACTACGACCGACCGGGCGGGAGCGTCTTCGTGAACACCTACGGCGGCCGGGTCAACACCGTGCGGCCCGGCGCGACCGCGACCGCCCACCGCGACTCGATCTTCAAGGTCGGTTTCATCGCCGGCTGGGAGGACGCGGCCGAGGAGGCCCGGCACCTGGCGTGGCTCCGCGAGCTCTACCGCGACGTCTACGCCGACAGCGGCGGCGTCCCGGCCGACGGCGCGTTCATCAACTACCCCGACGGCGACCTGGCCGACCCGAGGTGGAACGGCTCGGGCGTCCCGTGGCACGACCTCTACTACAAGGACGGCTACGCCCGGCTGCAGCAGGTCAAGCGCCGCTGGGACCCGCGAGGCGTGTTCCGCCACGCCCTCTCCGTCCGCCCTTCCTGAGCGAAGCTCCGTCGCGCCCCCGGCCGCTACAGGTTCGCGGGCCCGTAGCGGCGCCACGTCGCGAGGCGGCCGCCGCCGCATCGTGTCCCACGGCGACGCGTCCGGCCGATGTTCAGGAGCGCTGGTAGGCGCGGAGACGCCACCAGGGACAACCGGTCGATCCGAGACATGTCGCCCGGCTCGACGATCGGGCGGGGGGCGTGTTCCGATGCGGCACGCAGGGCGCCCGGCCGCTTACGCGGCATCGCCCTTTCGGTGGGGCTTCGTCATGGCGCCATGGTGCCATAGCCGCGCGAACGACCGGCCCACACTGGACCAATGGCATCTCATGGTCACCTTGACGGCGTTTCTCATAGGCCATTGGTACAAGCAATAACGCAAGTATTTACACATTGGGCGTCGAAGGCTACGTTTCTGCGCCAACCGGTCCACCCCACCGACAGCGACACCCGACCGCTCGCTCGAGCGCCACCCCCGGGATGTGCCTTCATGTCCGACTCCCTGACCCTGCTCAACACCGCCTTCGCGATCGTCGCGACGGTCCTGCTGATCATCCGATTCCGTGTCGACCCCGTCATCGCGCTGCTGCTCGGCGCCTCCTACCTCGGCCTGACCGCGGGGCTCGGCGTCGACGGCACCATCGAGGCCGTCACCGTGGGCTTCGGCGACCTCATGGCGGAGATCGGCTTCCTCGTCGTCTTCGGTGTCCTCGCGGGGTCGCTCCTGCGGAGATCGGGCGCGATCGAGCGGCTCGTCGAGGCGCTGCTGCGCCGCGTCGGCCCGAAACGGATGCCCTACGCGCTGTCGATCAGCGTGGCGACCGTGCTGCAGTCGATCTTCCTCGACGTGCTCGTCGTGATCGTCGCGCCGCTCGCGCGCGGGCTGGGCCTGCGGATCGGCAGGAACGGGACGGCCCGGATGATCACCGCGATGGCGATCGGCATGGAGGTCGGCGTCGTCATGGTCGTGCCGGGCATCGCGACCCTGGCCCTGGCGGGCGTCCTCGGCGTGCCGCTGGGCACCATGCTGCTGCTCGGCCTGCTCGTCGCCGTCCCCACCACCGTCATCTCCGTCGCCGTCATGCAGTTCGTCTTCCGCCGCGGCTGGTGGGACGAGGAGAAGGACGAGTTGCCCGACGCGGCCCCGACCGGCGACGCCGGCGCGTCCGACGCCGCGGGCACCGGGGCCGCGGGCGCCCGCACCGTCGCGACGGCGACCGCGGAGGCGGTCGGGCAGACCCGGCTCCTCCTGCTGTTCGCACCGATCCTGGCGGCCCTCGGACTGATCGCGACCGGTGCGATGCTGGACATCGCCGAGGTGCGTTTCGCGCCCCTCGCCTTCGTGTGCGACCCGGTGGTCGCCCTCTTCCTGGGGCTCATCGGCACCATCCTCGTCACGCGGCGCGCGGTCGGACGGCCGGCGGTGGACGAGGCGCTGCGGGACGGCTTCCGCGACAGCGGGCAGATCCTCGTGCTCAACGGGGTCGGCGGCTCGCTGGCACTGACGATCAAGAACATCGGCCTCGGCGACATCCTCGGCCAGCACTTCTCCGCGAACACCGCCGCGCCCCTGCTGATGGTCTGGGTCATCGCGGCGATCCTCCACGTGGCCGTCGGCTCCGTGTCCATCTCCGCGATGACCGCGGCGGGCATCCTCGCGCCGCTCGCCCCCGTGATCGGCCTCGACCCGGTGTGGATCGCGCTGGCCGCCGGCGCCGGCTCGCTGTTCGCGATCCACGTCACCAGCAACACGTTCTGGCTGCTGCAGTCCCTCACCGGCCTCTCCACGCGCGGCACGCTGAAGACCTTCTCGGGCGGGGTGTCGGTGGCCTCGGTCGTCGCGATCGCGGTGATCATCCCGCTGTCGATGGTGCTGGGATGAGCGCGCGCTCAGCGGCGGAGCTCGTCGTGCATCTTCTGGATCAGCGGCGAGATCCGCGGCATCAGGCGGCGGCTGAGGACGACCTCGGTGGAGGTCCGCTCCACCCCGTCCACCGCGATGATCCGGTGAAGGACCTCCTCCAGCCCCGCGTTGTCCTTCGCGACCACCCGGCACAGCAGGTCGGCGTCGCCCGCGACCGCGTTGGCCTCGATGACCTCGGGGATCCGGCTGAGCCCCTCCAAGGTCTCCTCCAGCATGCCCTGGGCGAGCTGCAGCCGCACGTAGGCCAGGCCCCCGTAGCCCATCGCCGCCGGATCGAACTGGGGCCGCCAGCTGATCAGGACGCCGAGGCGCTGCAGCTTGTCCACCCGCGCCTGGACGGTCGCGCGCGCCACGCCGAGCCGGCGCGCGTACTCGCGGACCCCGGCGCGGGGCTCTTCCGCGATCAGCCGGAGCACGGCCATGTCCAGCGGCTCGAAGGTGGGTGCCATGCGGTCTCCTCGCTCTCGGGTCGTGCGGCCGGTCGCGCATTCGCACCGCCTCCGGCCGGGCAACCGGCTCAGTTAAGCACCATTGGCCGCTTGAAGGCCACGGTTTCTGAGCCAAGTGCTCAGCTGTGGACGGAACAGCACCCTTACGACGTCCGCACGGTGATCGCCGAGGCCGCCGGCCTCGCCGTTCCCGTGCGCCGCTCCCGCTCCGTCGCCGATACCGCCTGAAAGGAAACCCCGTTGGGACGAACGCTGGCCGAGAAGGTCTGGGACGCCCACGTCGTCCGGACCGACGGTGAGCAGGACCTGCTCTACGTCGACCTGCACCTGCTCCACGAAGTCAACACCCCGATCGCGTTCGACGGGCTGCGCGCCGCCGGGCGGACGGTCCGCAGACCCGACCTCACCCTCGGCACCGAGGACCACCTGGTCCCGACGCGGAACCTGTTCGGGCGCATCGAGGAGCCCGCGATGCGGCGGCAGGCCGCCCTGCTCGCGGAGAACTGCGCCGAGTTCGGCGTCGAGGTGTACCGCCGCGGCGACCCCGAGCGGGGCATCGCCCACGTCATCGCCCCCGAGCTCGGGCTCGTCCACCCCGGCATGACCGTCGTCTGCTGCGACTCCCACACCACGACGATGGGCGCCTTCGGCGCACTGGCCTTCGGCATCGGCACCTCGCAGGTCGAGCACGTCCTCGCCACCCAGACCCTGCCCATGGCGCGGCCGAAGACGATGCGCGTCACCGTCACCGGCACGCTCGCCGACGGCGTCACCGGCAAGGACCTGATCCTCGCGCTCATCGCCCGGATCGGCACCGCGGGCGGGCAGGGCCACATCATCGAGTACCAGGGGCCCGCCATCGAGGCGCTGTCCATGGAAGCCCGGATGACCGTGTGCAACATGACCGTCGAAGCCGGCTCCCGCGCCGGGATGATCGCACCGGACGACGCCACCGTCGCCTACCTTCGCGGCCGCCCCCACGCCCCCGCCGAAGCCGACCGGGACACCGAAGAGACGTACTGGCGGTCCCTGCGCTCCGACGACGACGCCGTCTTCGACACCGAGGTCGTGCTCGACGGACGCGAGATCAGCCCGTTCGTCACCTGGGGCACGAACCCGGCGCAGGGCGTCCCGCTCGACTCCGCCGTGCCCGACCCGTCGGGCTTCGCCGACCCCGGTGAACGCGCCGCCGCGGAGAAGGCGCTCGCGTACATGGGGCTGCGGCCCGGCACGCCGCTGCGCGATGTCGAGATCGACGCCGTGTTCATCGGATCCTGCACCAACGGGCGCATCGAGGACCTCCGCGCCGCCGCCGACGTGCTGCGCGGCCGCACCGTCGCGCCCGGCGTCGAGGTCTACCTCGTCCCGGGCTCCGACACCGTCCGGGAGCAGGCCGTCGCCGAGGGCCTCGACGACGTCTTCGCCGCCGCGGGCGTGCGGTTGCGCACGTCCGGGTGCTCGCTGTGCGCCGCCGTCAACGAGGACCGGCTGCGTCCGGGACAGCGCGCCGCCTCCACCAGCAACCGCAACTTCGAGGGCCGCCAGGGCAAGGGCGCGCGCACGCACGTCGTGTCCCCCGCCGTGGCGGCGGCCAGTGCCGTCGCCGGACGCCTGGCGGCACCCACCGACCTGGAGCGATGATGGAGCGATTCACCGTCCACACCGGGCAGGCCGCGCCGCTGCGCGCGAGCGACGTCGACACCGACCAGATCATCCCCGTGCGGTTCCTCACCCGGCTGACCAAGTCGGGCTACGGGCGGGACCTCTTCGCCGACTGGCGCGACGACCCCGGCTTCGTCCTCAACCGGCCGCCCTACACCGAGGCCACCGTCCTCGTCGCCGGGCCCGACTTCGGAACGGGCTCCTCCCGGGAAGGCGCCGTGTACGCGCTCACCGACTACGGGTTCCGCGCCGTCATCGCGCCCCGCTTCGGCGACATCTTCACCGGGAACGCCCACCAGAACGGGCTCCTGCCCGTCGTCGTCCCCATGGCGGTCGTCGAACGGCTCTGGGAGCTCCTCGAGAACCGGCCCGCCGCGCCCGTCACCGTGGACCTCGTCGAACGGCGCGTCCGCGCGCACGGCATCGACGTCCCCTTCGACGTCCCGGCCGACGTCCGCCGCCGCCTCCTCGCCGGACTCGACGACATCGGCACCACCCTGCGGCACACCGACGACATCGCCGCCTACGAAGCCCGGCGCCGCCCCGCCCTGCCCACCACGGCGCGCCGGAGGCGGCCGTGACGGGCCCGCCTCCCGCCCCGGCGGGCCGCGGCGATGTCAGGTCCGCCCGGCCGCCGCGGCGGCGACGGCGCGGAAGGCCGGGAGGGCTTCGGCCATGTGGATGTCGGCCTTGAGGTCCTGGCCGGTCTTGACGATGACGACGTCGTGCTCGGGCGAGACGTAGACGAACTGGCCCAGGATGCCGATGGCGGTGTAGTCGCCCTGGTCGCCGATCCACCACTGGTAGCCGTAGCCGTACGCGTTCTCGGCGCTGTCGGGCTCGTCCGGTCTGAGGCCGCCGGGCCGGAGGTGGGGCTCGGCGGCCCGGGTCGCGTCGCCGATCCACTCCGCCGGGACGACCTGGACGCCGCCGGCGCGGCCGTCGCGCAGGTAGAGCAGGCCGAAGCGGGCGAAGTCGCGGACGGTCGCGTGGTAGCAGCCGTAGGCGATGTCGTTGCCCCGGTAGTCGCGGCCCATCAGCAGCGGGGTCTCCATGCCCGCGGGCCGCCAGATCTTGTCGCGCACGTAGGCGGCCAGCGGCATGCCGGCGGCCTTGGCGACGAGCCAGCCGAGGACGAACGTGTTCAGGGAGTCGTAGTTCCAGCGGGTCCCCGGCTCGAAGCCGCGGCGGGCCCTGCGGGCCTGGCCGGTGAGGGACGCCCCGAGCACCATCCGGATCGTGGTGGAGGTCGCTCCCTTGAACGGGTTGGTGTAGCAGGTCTCGTCGTAGTCGTGCCCGGAGGACATCTGCAGGATGTCGCGGATCGCGACGCCGTCGTAGCCGCTGCGGCGCAGTTCGGGGATGTACGCGGTCACGGGGTCGCGGACCGAGTCGATCCGGCCGTCGGCGACGGCCGCACCGACGGCGGTGGCGGTGATGGACTTGCCGACCGACCAGGAGTTGAAGCGGCTGGCGGCGTCGAAGCCGGCGAAGTACCGCTCGTCGACGATCGTCGCGCCGTGCAGGACCAGGTAGCCGAGCGTGGAGGACCGGGCGAGGAAGCCGTCCAGGGTGCGGGTCCGCCCGCGGAAGTCGTAGGACGGGTTCAGCGGCCTCGTCTTCACGGCGAGCGGCTCGGGGCGGCCGGAGGCCGGAACCGCCGTCCTCGGATAGAACGGCACGTGCGGAAGGAGCGGCAGCGGCAGCGGGCCCTCGGCGGCGCGGGACGGCGCCGCCAGAGCCGACGTCACGGCCGACGTCACGAGGCCGGCGACCGAAGCCGCCGCGAAGGCGCCTCGCTTGAGCATCGCTCTCTCCGATCGGTGGGGTGGCGTGATCGAAACATCGGGCACCGGCGTTGTCAACGCCGGTGCCCGCGGACCGCCGCACCGCTCATTCCACGGCGGAGTCGCAGCTCGCCGCGGCCTCGGCGGACCGGGTGTCGATGAGGTTCGCGGAGTCGAGCGGCTCGTCGTACTCCCGCAGGCGAGGACCGCGCCCGGCTGCGGTCCGGCGAGTCCGTGCTCGTCACCGGCGCGGCCGCCATCGGGCTGGACGATTCATCGCCGACGCCTCGGTGCACGACGACCTCGTCGGACGGCCGCGCACCGCCCTGGACGGCATCGTGCACGGCGCCCCACGGGTCCCCGCGACGACTACCGTCCCGCTGATCAGCGGGGTCCAACGCGACCGCGTCGCCGCGCAGGTGGCCAGCGCCCCCGCCGACGGCGGCACGGTGCACGCCGCGGCGGACGTCCCCGACCGCGGCTACTTCCACCCCGCCGCCCTCGTGACGGACGCGGCCCGGAGGCGGCGGTCATGCGGGAGGAGGCGTTCGGGTCGGCCGTCTGTGTCACTCCGACGTCCTCGGACGACGAAGCGGTCGCCGTCGCCGACTCCACGCGCTACGGGCTGACCGGCGCGACCTCGACGCGGCGCACCGCGTGGCGGCCAGGCTGGCCGCCGCGCAGGGCGACATCAACACCTGCGCCCGGCGGGGGGACTTCCCCTTCGGTGAAGCCAAGGCCAGTGGCATCGGCCGCGCCTACGCGCTCGGCTCATTCGCCGACCTCCGCGCGACGGTGCATCCGGCCGGGCATGTGCAAAGAACCGGGGGCGTGGCCGAGGTCAGGAAGCACGGCCTTCGGCGAACGCCCCGGTGAAGGCGCCGTCGCCGAGGGCGGAGCGGGCCGCGGCCGCGATGCGGTCGACGTCCCCGCGTTCCTCGGGCGGCAGGGGCGCGCCCGCGGACTCGCGCAGGGCGGCGGCTTCGCCGAGGAGCCGCGCCGCTTCCGCCGGGGCGCCCGTCAGCGCCGCCGCGCCGGCCAGCCCTTCGAGGGCGAGCGCGACCGCCCTGGGGTCGCCGATGTCCCGTGCGACGGCGAGGGCCTCCTGGTGGAGTTCCCCGGCCGCCGCCGCGTCTCCCCTCGCTGCTCGGCGGTGAAACCGAGCTCGGCCAGGCCGAGCGCGATGCCCGGCGCGTACCCCACCTCGCGTGCCCGGGCGAGGGCGTCGCGCATGCAGACCTCGGCGTCGTCGAGGCGGCCCGCGCGGCGGGCGGTGAGGGCGAGGCCGGTGAGGGCGAACGCCTCGCCGGGACGGTAGCCGTGCTCGGCGGCGAGGGCCCTGCCGCTCTCGTGGTGCCGGTGCGACGCGGCGTGGTCGCCCGCCAGCAGCGCGATCCGGCCGAGCCCGGACCGGAGCAGCGAGACCTGCAGCCACAGCCCGAGCTCCTCGGCCGGCCGGAGGCCGGCGCGGCAGAGGTCGGCGGACCCGCGATGGTCGCTCCGGATCTCCGCGAGCCGCGCGAGCAGTTCGACGGCCCGCACCTGCCCCCACCGGTCGCCCAGCTCCTCGAAGATCGCCAGGCTCTCCTGCCCGGACCTTTCGAGCGTGCCGAGGTCGCCGCGGACCAGCGCGTGGTTGGCCTCGGTGGCCAGGTCCCGGCTGTGGTCGAGGTCGCCGGCGCCGAGCAGCACGTCGCTGAGGAACCACTCCGCCCTGGCGCGTTCGCCCGGGTCGGCGATGGCCTCCGAGGGCGTGCGGACGTCCGCCGCGCGCTCGCCCAGCAGGTCCAGGCCGGTCCGCCAGGCTTCGGTCCGCGCCCTCGCCGCGGCGGAGGCCGCCGCCCGGACGCCCAGCGCCATCGCGAACGCGCGCCGCCCCTCGCCGATCCTGCCGCGCAGGTACCAGTACCAGGCCAGCGCGTTGACCAGGCGCAGCGCGAGGCCGGCGTCGCGCCGCCGCACGGCCTCCTCCAGCGCGCCGCGCAGGTCGGCGTGCTCGGCGTCCAGGCGTCCCAGCCGGCGCCGCTGGTCGGAGCCGCGCAGTCGCGGCTCCGCGCGTTCGGCCGGTGCGGTGTGGAAGGTCAGGTGCCGGAGCCGGACCCGCTCGGTCTCGCCGGCCTCCTCCAGGCGTTTCAGGGCGTAGGCGGCGACCGATTCCAGCAGCCGGTAGCGGGTCCGGCCCGGGCTCGCGGCCCGCACCACCATCGAGCGGTCGACGAGGCGCGCCGGCAGGCCGAGGACGTCCTCGGGCGCGACGTCCGCGCCGTCCGCGCAGACCTCCTCCGCCGCCTCCAGCGTGCAGCCCTCGTGGTGCGCCGCGAGCCGGCGCAGGACGACGCGTTCGGGCCCGGACAGCAGCTCCCAGCTCCAGTCGATCATCGCGCGCAGGGTCCGCTGCCGCGCCGGGGTGCCGCAGTGTCCCGAGGAGAGCAGCCGGAACCGGTCGTCGAGCCGCTCGGCCAGCTCCAGGGCGAGCGGGACGCCGTCCAGCCGGCGGCAAACCGCGCGGGCGTTGGCGGCGTCGACCGCGAACCCCGGAACGGCGGCCGCCGCGCGCGCCTCGAACAGCCGGACGGCGCTGAACCTGCGGAGCGCCGCGGGCCCGTGGTCGCCCGGGGAGTGCGGTGACTCCAGCGGCGGCACGGGCCAGACCGACTCCCCGGCGAGCCGCAGGGGCTCCTGGCCGGTGGCGAGGATCCGCACCCGCGGCGCCGCCCGCAGCAGCCGCTCGCTCAACGCGGCGACGTCGTCGACGACGTGCTTGCAATTGTCCAGGACGAGCAGCATCCGGCGGGTCCGCAGCGCGTCGGCGAGCCGTGCGGCCGGATCGGCGGGCGCGCCGGAAGCGGCAGGCCGGGGGCGGTGTCGTCGCGGACGCCGAGCACGGCGATGACCGTCTCCGCGAGCCGCTCGACCCCCGGTGCCCCGGCCGTCCGGTCGAGACCCGCCAGCTCGACGAGCCACACGCCGTCCGGATGGTCCGCGGCGGCCCGCGCGGCGGTCTCCAGGGCCAGGCGCGTCTTGCCGACACCACCGGGTCCGGTGAGGGTGACCAGCCGGGCCGACTTCAGCAGCGCCCCGACCCGGGCCAGCGCCTCGTCGCGCCCGCAGGACCCCGCGCTGGCCACCGCGCCCGAAACGGCGCCGCAGACGAACCTCCCCGCGCAGATCAGCGAGCTGGTACGCGGCTGCGTGACGAGCTGGGCCTCGACCCCGGACCGGAGATCGCCGGACTGCACCGGCGGGTCCTCCGCTGAACGAGCGTGCCGGGGAGGGCACCGCGCCTTGCCGGACGCGATGCCCTTCCCGGCAGCCGTCCCGATCGGGCGCTCGGCGCGGCGATGCGGGAACCGCGATCAGGCGGGTTCCAGGAGGATGAGGTAGAGGGCGTTGGGCTTGAGGTCGATGGTCTCGCTATGGCGCGTGCCGGGCCTGACGATCTTTTCGGAGACCTGCCGCAGGCCGGCCCCGGCCGGGTCGGCGAAGTAGTTGCTCGTGTTCTGGTCGATCCTGAACATGCGCTGGCGCACCGGCCTGTGCCTGAAATGCCGCGGCAGCCCGGACATGTCGACGGTGGTCCGATGGCTCCGGTCGTTGGTGTGCTGCCAGTTCCAGACCATGAGCGACGCCCCCGTCCGGTCCTTCGAGGCGGTCGCGTAAACGCCGTTGTCGTCCTTGCGGCTGCCCGAGACGGCGGCGGACACCTCGATGTCCTTCATCCTGGACTGCATCAGCATCATGTTGCCGTAGGGGGTGAAGACCCCGGTGGGGACGGGCCCGTCGTCGACCCGTGTCACCAGCTGGTCCTTGCGTCCCTCCGCGAAGTGCCGGACGACCCAGTTGAACATGTAGGTGTCGGGCTGCCGGGAGTACAGGTAGGTGTAGGTGGCCATGCCGGCCGCCTGCCGGAGGTAGTCGGCCGTGCCGGTCCGGTCGTCGAAGGACGGGCCGGGGTAGATGCCCGTCTCGGTGATGAAGCTGGGGATCCGCCCTCGGATGCGGCGTTCCCTCAGCCACTCGAGGATGTCGCCGCGCTCCGACGAGACCTGCCGCAGGTCGGACTTGTAGAAGGTCGGCACCTGGTAGTCGTCGTCCCACTTCAGGTAGGAGTGGTGGCTGATGAAGTCCAGCCGCTTGTGCGGGTCGCGGTCGGCGGCGTAGTCGTCCAGGAACGGCTCCATCCACTCGGGGTCCATGACGCTGAGCGCCGGGCCGCCCACGCGGAGCCGGTCGGCCGCCCGCACGCCCTTGTCGGCCTTCCTGGCCGCCTTGTAGAACGGCACGTAGAAGCGGTACAGGTCACCGGGTCGCAGCGTGACCTCGTCCGCCGGGCGGCCATCGTGGCGTTCATGCCCGTGGTACTGCCAGTCCGGCTCGTTGAACACCTCGACGTACTTCACGGCCGGGTACTTCTTCTTGAGGTCTCCGAGCATCACCTCGAGCAGGGGCTGCAGGTCCTCGAACGGCCGCTCGCCGCGGATGAACTCGCTCGGGTTGAGGTTCACGAGCACCGCGTCGGAGAGGTTGCTCGCATCGGTGAGGTAGGCGTCCGTGTTACCGGAGAAATCGCACGTGCGGGTCTCGATGCTGCACTGCTCGAACACGTAGTCCAGCCACACCCGGTGGACCTCTTGATGAAGGCCCTGCTCGTTGAGGAACCGGACGTCGGCGGACCGCTGTTCGACGAACGCGTTCTCGTTGGGGTAGTTGTTGTAGCGCTCCGAGCGCCGAAGCCGGCCCTTCTCGTCGCCGAAGTCGACCGAGACGGTCGCCGGAGCGGGCGCCGGGGCGGGCGCGTCGGCACGCGCGGCCACCTCGGACGGCCCGGCGGAGAGGGCGATCGGCATCGCGAGCGCCGTCGTGACGACGACGGCCCGCACGATACGGGGGCGGGCGAATCTTGTGATCATTCTCCTCCTTGGGAAGAAGCCGGGCCGCACAGCCGGGAGTCGCGGCGACCCTGCGTCTGCTTCGCGCTAATCCGAGACGCCGAATGCGCGGATGCTGTTGAAGAGGTTGGATCCGTCGCCGAGGAACTCGACCCCGTCGGCGGTCACCCAGTTGCGCCCGCTGTAGAAGATCGGCGCGTACCAGGCGTTCTCCACCAGGAACGCGTTGATCCGCTTGTACAGCGCGGCCGCCCGCGTGGGGTCTCCCACGGCGTTCGCCTGGTCGAGCATCTCCGTGAGCCCGGGGTCCCGGGTGCCGAACACGTTGCGCGGCCCCTTCGGATCCAGCGAGTTCTTCACCTCGATCGGAGCGGCGTTCAGCCCTTCGATCTGGAGGAGCATGCCGTACTTCTGCGAGCTGATCGACGACGCGCTGTTCTGCGGAGGCGTCGGGTCCCAGGCGACCTCGATACCGATCTCTCCGAGCGCCTGGGCGACCGTCGGCTCGAACGGCTTGGTGAAGAACAGGCTCGGCATGCGCACGGCGAACCCGTCCGGATAGCCGGCCTCCGCGAGCAGCTTCTTCGCGGCCGCCGGATCATAGGTGTACGCCCGCTCCAGCGCGGGATCGTACGCCTCGCCCTTCGGGCTGAACACCTGCCGCGTCGGCTCGCCCGCACCGCGCAGCAGCTGCTCGACGATCTTCTCGCGGTCGAAGGCCATGTTGATCGCCCGGCGCACCCGCACGTCCGACAGGGGTTCCAGCACCTTCCCGCCGCGGTCGGACAGGCTCAGCATCCCCACCACGACCGCGTCGATGTACGTCACTTCGAACCCGCCGGCCTTGAACTGGTCGACGTGGGTCGGCTCCACGCTGGCCGCGTTCAGGCTTCCGGACCGCAAGGCGTTGACGATCGCCGTGCGGTCCTTCATCACCCGCATCCTGACGGTCTCGAACGGGTACGCCTTCGCGTTCCAGTAGTCGTCCCGCTTCTTCAGGACGTACTCCGAGCCGTTGACCGTCGACCCGTCCAGGACGTACGGGCCCGACCCGACCGGGTCGAGCGCCGTCCGCTCGGCGTCCAGCGTCTCCGGGTCCCCGATCACCCCGGCCGCCGCCGCGAGCGAGCGCAGGAGCGCACCGTCCGGTGCCTTCAGGTGGAGGACGACCGTCCGCGCGTCGGGGGCGTCGACCGAGTCGATCGAGGCCACCGTGAAGCTGTTCGGTCCTGGGGTCGACAGCGTCCGCTCGAGCGTCGCCTTCACCGCCGCGGCCGTCACGGGAGCCCCGCCGCTGAACGTCATGCCTTCCCGCAGCGTCAAGGTGAGCGTCTCGCGGTCGTCGGAGTACGCCCAGCTCTCGGCGGCGTTCGGCTTGAGCTCGCCCTTGTTGTCGACGGTGAGGAGCGTGTCGTAGAGCGCGCTCCACACGTAGGACTGCGTCCCGCTCAGGAGCTGCGCGGGGTCGAACGAGTTCGGGGTGTTCTGCACGGCCAGGGAGAGCGTCCCGGCGTCCGCCGGCGGCCGTCCGCCCGAGGCGCCGCAGGACGCCGTCGCCAGCAGCGCGGCCACGGCCGCCACGGCCGCGGGGAGCCGTAGCGGCGGCCGCTGTCCTGTGGGTCGAATGAGCATCGCGCACGTTCCTTCGTCCTGGACGCACGGTTCCACCGCCGCCATCCCGCCGGGGTCACCGAGCATCAGACGTGCGGCCCGCGACGAGCGGCAAGCGGTTGCCACGGGTTGCCGCAGCGTCCCCTCCGCACGACTCCGCCCGCCGCGCGCGGCGTTTCGCCGTCATGGCAACAGATGGCAAGCGATTGCCGGACGGATCTTCGGACCGCTGTGATGAACCAGCGATCGGCTCGGCGCCCGCGCCCGGCCCTCGCCATTGGAGGTAGGCCACAACCCATGCAGCCGAATCATCGGAACCCCAGCATCCGCTCGGTGCTCGCAACGGTCATGTTCGAACCGGACCAGGTGGAGCAGCTGCGTCGGGCGTTCGCTCCGGCGGAGTTCGTCCATGTCGCTCCGTGGGACAACGCCGGGATCGCCGGTGCGCTCGAGGACGCGGACGTCGCCGTCATCACGGGCGACCTCGACGACCGGTACCTCGCCGCGCCGCGCCTGGCGTGGGTGCACTGCGACCACTCCGGTCTCACCAGATCCGCGAGACCCGAGGTGTTCGAGCGGGGGCTGATCGTCACCGGGTCCGCCGGCCGTTCCGCCCCCGCACTGGCCCAGCACGGTTTCTACTTCGCGCTCGCGCTCACTTTCGATGCCCGGGGGCTGTTCGAAATGCAGGACGCGCACCTCTGGCGCTTCATCGACGGCTACGAGAAGAAGCTGGCGCTGTGGGGGAAAACGCTGGGCATCATCGGATTCGGTCACACGGCCCGGGAAATGGCGCGCCTCGGCAAGGCGTTCGGCATGCGCGTGGTCGTGTACCGGCGCCGCCCCGCGGAAAAGGACCCGGACGTGGACGTCATGCTGTCCTCGGACGACGGAGACCACCTGGGGCCGCTCCTCGACGAGGCCGACGTCATCATGATCGCGGCGCAGCTGACCGACGCCACCCGCCACCTCTTCTCGACCCGCGAGTTCGCGCGGATGAAGGGCACCGCGTTCGTCATCAATATGGCACGCGGCGGGATCATCGATCAGGACGCCCTCGTCGAGGCCCTGCGGGCGGGAGAGATCGCAGGCGCCGGACTCGACGTGGCCACGCCCGAGCCGCTTCCCCCGGAGTCCCCGCTCTGGGACTTCCCCAACGTCATGATCACACCCCACGTGACTCCGGCCGTCCCGGACCGCACCCAGCGCTCGATCGACATCATCGTCGAGAACATCGGGCGCTACCGCGCCGGCGAGCCCCTCCTCAACGCGCTGACCGAGCGCGACGTCTACACGGGGGACCGGCGCGGTTGAGACGACCGGGCACCGACACGACACCGCTCCCCCGACAGTCAGGACGTCCCATGTCAGTACGTGACGTGCCACGGACCGGCCGCCGCGATGCCGTGCCCCCGGGCATCGTCCTGGACCGGGCGACCGGTCCGCATGGCGCCCTCGGCACGATGGTCCTGCTGAACTCGCTGGGCACCACCACCGCTTTGTGGGACGGCGTCGTCCCGTTCCTGACCGATTCGTTCGACGTGGCGCGCTTCGACCAGCGCGGTCACGGCGACGCCGCGGACCGCGCGGCGCCCCGGGGCATCGACGAGCTCGTCGACGACGTGCTGCGCGTCGTCGACGGCCTCGGTACCGGACCGGTCCATCTCGCGGGCATCTCGATCGGCGGCATGATCGCGCTTCGCGCCGCGCGGCTGGCGCCGGACCGTGTCGCGTCCCTCGCCGTCATGTGCTGTGCCGCGGTGCTCGACCGGCGGAGCTGGGTCGAGCGGGCGGGCCTCGTCCGGCGGGAAGGAATGGCGGCGATCGTCCCTCCCGTGCTGGACCGCTGGTTCGCGCCGGAGTTCCGGCGCGACCGGCCCGAGGTCGTGCGGGCCTACGCCGACATGCTGGGCTCGACGGACCCGGAGGGCTACGCGGTCGGCTGCGACGTGCTCGCCGAGGCGGACGTGCGGGACGACCTGGGCCGGATCGACGCCCGCACGCTGGTTCTGGGCGGCGCGGAGGACCCGGCCACTCCCCCGCACGAGCAGCGCGCCATCGCGCGCGCGATGCGGCGGGCGCGGCTGGAGATCCTCCCGGGTGTCGCCCATCTCGCCCCGGCGGCGGCGCCCGGGGAGGTCGCGGCGGCTTTGCGGGCGCACGCGCTCGACCGTCCGGGCGACGCGGCCCGGACCTGACGACGAGTACCCGAGGAGATGGACATGGACATCGGCTTCATCGGCCTGGGCGTGATGGGACGGCCGATGGCCGCCAACCTCATCGCGGCCGGCCACCGGCTCACCGTCTACCGCGACAGCGCGGCGGCCCGCGAAGCGCTCGGGGACCGGGCACGGTTCGCGGGGTCCGTGGCGGAAGCCGTGCGGGACAGCGACGCCGTCGTCCTCATGCTCCCGGACACCCCGGACGTCGAAGCGGTGATGCGCGGAGAGGACGGCGTGCTCGCCGCGCTGCGGCCGGGCACGCTCGTCATCGACATGAGCTCGATCTCGCCCTCCGCGGAGCGCGCGCTCGCCGCCGAGGTCGCCGAAGCCGGCGGCGACCATCTGGACGCCCCGGTGTCCGGCGGCGAGGTCGGGGCCCGCGACGGGACACTGTCGATCATGGTCGGCGGCGACCGCGCGGCCGTCGAGCGGGCCGCGCCGCTCTTCGAGGTCCTCGGGGGGCGCGTCTCCCACATCGGCGCGGCCGGCGCCGGCCAGGTGGCGAAGGTGGCGAACCAGATCGTGGTCGGCGTGACGATCGAGGCGGTCGCCGAGGCGCTGCGCCTGGCCGAGGCCGCCGGCGTGGACCCCGGCGCCGTCCGCGACGCCCTGCTGGGCGGGTTCGCGTCGTCGCGCGTGCTCGAGGTGCACGGCGCCCGGATGATCGAGGGCGAGTACGAGCCGGGCTTCCGCATCGCGCTCCACCGCAAGGACCTGGGACTCGCCGTGGAGGCGTCGGCCCGGCTCGACGTGCCGCTGCCCGCCTCCGGACTGGTGCACCAGTTGATGAACGCGGCGGTCGCCACCGGCCTGGGCGATCACGACCACTCCGCCCTCGCACTGCTCCTGAACGGCCGGACGGGCTGAGCCGCTCGCCCCGCTTCACGCGCCCGTCGACAGAAAGAGACCCCCGCATGCCGAGCAGATGGCAGAGGCCGTTCACGGTCTTCCAGACCAACCTACAAGAGATCGACGCCGGCATGGACGTCGAGGCCGCGCTCGACGTCATCGAGGACCACGGCGCGGACACCTGGCTGCTCAACGCCGGGGGGATCGTCGCGTTCTATCCGACCGATCTGCCGTTCCACACGCGGAACCCCTTCCTCGCCGACCGCGCCTCCGGGGACCTGCTGGGCGACGCCGTGGCCGCCGCCGCGCGGCGGGGCGTCCGGGTGATCGCGCGGCTGGACCTCTCCAAGGTCGCCGCCGCGGTCGCCGCGGAGCACCCCGAGTGGCTGTTCGCCTCGGCCGCGGGAGGGCCGCAGATCTACAACGCGCTCTACAGCACGTGCCCGTCGGGTGAGTACTACCAGGAGCGCGCGCTGGAGATCATGGACGAGATCCTCGACCGGTACGCCGTCGGCGGCTTCTTCGTCAACTGGTTCAATTTCAACGAGCGCGACTACAGCGAGGTCGTGCACGGCGTCTGCCACTGCGCCTCGTGCGCCGAGCGGTTCGCCGAGTTCGGCGACGGCCGCGCGCTCCCCGACACCCACGAGACGCGTGACCTTCCGCTGTGGCTGCGCTTCACCGCCGCCACGCTGGAAGAGCTCGGGCGGAAGTACACCGCCCACGTGGCGTCGCGCGACCGCGACCTCGCGCTCGTCCTCTCCAAGGGCGCCCCGGTGCTCTACTGCGAGGGCAGCAACGCGTTCCGGCACCTGCCCGGCAAGGAGCTGTGGCCCCATGCGACCGCCGAGACGGTGAGCGCCCACCTGTCGGCCCGGCCGGAAGCACCGCTCGTCCTCAACGCGGTGGCGCACGTCGACTCGACGTACCGCATGGGCGCGGAACAGCCCGAACACGTCGCCCAGCACCTGGTCCAGGCGATCGCGCGCGGCGGCAACCCCTCGACCTACATCCTCGGCGCCCCGGGACGGCTGCCGATGGCGAGCGTCTCGCTGGCCCGGCAGGTGACCCGGTTCCACCGCGAGCGGCACGGCCTCTACGCGTCGCTGCGGCCGGCCGCGACGATCGCCCTGGTGCGGCCCGCGGGCGGACGCGGCGGCGGTGCGGCTCTCCACGGGACGCTCGAAGAATTCCGGGGGGTGTACCAGGCCCTGCAGGAGAGGCACCTGCCCTTCGACGTGGTCGGGCTCCGCGATCTGGCCGCGATGGGCGCCGACCGGCTGGACCGCTACCGGCTCGTCGTGCTGCCCGACGTCGGGCCCCTCGGAGCCGAAGCGTCCGCCGCGGTGGACGCGTTCGTGGAACGCGGCGGGAACCTGCTCACCACCGGCGGCAGCGGAACCACGCCGGAGGGCGGCGTGGAACCGGCGGCGAGCCCGGCGGCGCGGCGTATCGGCGCCCCGATGTCCGGCGCGGAGGTGTGGTCGACCTACGCCACCCTGGACGAGCAGCCGCACGCCGGCGAGAACCGGTTCGTGGGGTCGGTCGTCCCCGTGTACGGAAGCAACGCCCGTTACGTCTGGAAGCCGGGCGGCGAAAGGGCGGGCCGCCTCCTCGCCCAGGCCCCCTGGGGGCCGCCGGAGCTGAGCTACGGCCACACCCCCGGCGGCGATCCGGCGGTCGCCTCCATCCGGTACGGATCCGGCGTGTCGTCCATGATCACGTGGACGATCGGCCGCACGTACCGGGAGTTCGCCAAGACCGAGATCCGCGAGCACCTGCTGCGCGTGGTGGAGCCGCTGGCGGACGTCCCGGTCGGCGCGGCGCTGCCCGAGCAGGTGGAACTCGTCCTGGGACGGGACGAGGAAGGCTACGTGGTCCACCTGATCAACCAGACGGGAGCACGGCGACGCTCCTTCGGTCCGCACGTGCCGGTCGGCGGCGGCCGCCTGGTGCTGCACCACGCCACCGGCGACGAGTCGGCCGTCTCGCTGGTCGCCCGCCAGGAGCTCGGCACGCGCATGGAGGGAAGTTCTCTCGTCATCGACCTCCCCGTCATCGACCTGTTCGACGTGATCAGCATTCGGTCGGCGAGGGCGCGGGCGGACACGGGAGAGGCCGCCGCCTCCTGACGGGCGTCACAGGCGCCGCGTGCCGCCCGGGCCGTTGCGGCCCGCGGCGGCGTGCGTGCGGCGGCGCCGGGCCGTCGAGTCCCGCACGATGAGGCGGACGGGCAGCGGCATCGGCCGCGCGGGCGGGCCCGCGGGCTCGCCGCGCCCGGCGAGCACGGCGTGGACCGCCGCCCTGCCCTGGGCTCGCAGCGGGGCGGCCACGGTCGTCAGTCCGGGAGAGACGATCCGGGCGGGGAAGATGTCGTCGAAGCCGATCACGCTCATGTCGTCCGGCACCCGGATCCCGGCCGTCCGGAGGGCGAGCATCAGGCCGATCGCGAGCTGGTCGTTGTAGGCCACGACGGCCGTCGGCGGGTCGGCGTGCAGGCGGGCGGCCGCCGCGCGGCCGCCCGCGACCGTGGGCGGGAACGGGCCGACGCGCTGCGCCCGGCGGCCGAGGTCCGCGGCCGCCTCGCGGAGCGTGCGCCAGCGCATCCCGTCCGCCCACGACGCCTCCGGCCCGGCGACGTAGGTCAGCGCCCGGTGCCCCAGCCCGGCGAGATGCTCGGCGGCCCGGCGCATGCCGTACGCGTCGTCGAGGACGATGCTCGGGACGTCCGCGACGTCGCGGTTGAGCACGACCGTGGGGCGCCGGCCGGCGACCACGCGGATGGCGGAGTCGGGCAGGCGGGTGCCCGCCAGGACGACTCCCTCGACACCGGGCAGCGCGCGCCGGAGGCTGTCGCGCTCGAGCGTGTCGGACTCCTGCGCGTCGATGAGCAGCAGGACGTAGCCCGCTTCGGCGGCGGCCGACTCGGCGCCGCGGATGATCTCGGCGTAGAAGGCGTTCGTCACGTCGGACACGACGAGGGCGAGCATGGACGTGCGGGTGCGGGCCGGCGCCGGGGACGCCGGCGCCGTGCGGTACCCGAGTTCGGCCGCCACCCGCCGGATGCGCTCGGCGGTCTCGGCGTTGACCCGGCCCGGCCGGGAGAAGGCGCGCGACACCGTGGAGGCCGCGACACCCGCCGCCTCCGCCACGTCGTAGATCGTCGGCGGCCTGCCGGAACGGTTCGCTGCGGTGGTCATCGCTCCTCGCCTCCCCATGATGAGAATGTCGTTCTCGTGTGATGGAGACAACATATGGCAACTGCTTGCCGTCATGCACGAGGCGAACGTCTGATGGGGCCGTAATCCAGGCGAAACGTCCCGTCCACCCCACCGTTCACCAGCATGAAGGAACCCCCACGATGCGTAATCGATCCTCGGGCCGGCGGATGCGACCGCGGGTGCTCACCTCGGTCGCGGCCATGGCCGCGATACTGGCGACGGCTTCCTGCGGCGCGTCGGACGGGCGGTCGTCGGCGGACGGCCGGACGCTGACCCTCGCCGTCCAGGGCGCACCCAACTCGTTCGACCCCGTGGAACTCACGGACGGGACCCAGGCGTACGTCTGGAGCTCGGTCTACGACACGCTGCTGACGTACGACAACAAGGGCGAACTGCGGCCGAACGCGGCCGAGAGCTGGAGCTACTCGGACGACCGCGAGACCCTCACCCTGAAGCTGCAGGACGGGATGACGTTCAGCACCGGCGACCCGGTGGACTCGGCCGCCGTGAAGGCGACCCTGGAACGGACGATGAAGGAGCCGGGCCCGAACCGGTTCAAGCTGGCGGCGGTCGAGTCGGTGGAGGCGCCGGACGCGAGCACGGTCGTGCTGAACCTCGAGAAGCCGGACGCGACTCTGCTGCACGCGCTCACGATGGCGGTCGGCGTGATCGGCGATCCGAAGACCCTGGACTCCGAGCGCACGGCCCTGGACCCGGTCGGCTCGGGACCGTACGTCCTGGACGGGGCGACGGTGAACGCCTCGAAGTACGTGCTGAAGAAGCGCGACGACCACTGGAACGCGAAGGCGTACCCGTTCGAGACCGTCGAGATCCGGGTGATCAAGGACCGCACCGCCACCGTGAACGCCCTGCGGTCCGGCGGGCTCAGCGCGGCCAGCGTCGAGACCACGCAGGTCGACCGGCTCAAGGCGGCCGGATTCGACGTGAAGTACATCGAGGCGGCCGCCTTGGCGGGGGTGGCCCTCGTCGACCGGGACGGGACGCGAGTGAAGCCGCTCGGCGACGAGCGGGTGCGGCGGGCGATCAACATGGCGTTCGACCGCCATAAGATCGTCGAGCAGTTGCTGCGCGGCGCCGGCAAGCCCACGCAGCAGGTGTTCAACCCCAAGAGCGATGCGTACGACCCGGCCCTGGAGCAGACGTACTCCTACGATCCGGCCGCGGCGAAGAAGCTGATGGCCGAGGCCGGATACCCGAACGGGTTCGAGGTTCACATGCCGAGCCTGTTCTTCACCAAGCCGTTCGAGCCGACGATCGACCAGTCGCTGGCGGAGATCGGGATCAAGGTGACCTGGGACCCCACTCCCCCGCAGAACAGCGTGTCGGCGACCACCTCGAAGGAGTACGGCATGTTCCTCTTCGTCGAGGGGATCACGTCCACGCCGGGTGAGGTGCAGGCATACCTCGGCTCCCGCAACGTGTTCGACAGCACCGACCCCGAGCTGACGACGTTGCTGGAGCAGGTGAACGCCGAGTCCGACCCCGCCGAGGCCGCCGGACTGTACAGGCGGATCAACGCCTTCACGGTCGAGAACGCGTGGTTCGCGCCGCTCTTCTTCACCCCCCGGTCCTGGGCGACCGACGGCGACGTCGAGTTCCTCGGCGACGGGTCGAACGTGTTCTCCACCATCCGGACGTTCGGCCCCACCGGCTGACCGGATCCGTCGCCGTCCGCGACCGTTCGAGCCACTCCGCCCCACCCCTGAAGGAACCCTCATGCTCCTCTACGCGCTGCGCCGGTCCTCCACGGGCCTGCTGCTCGCGGTGCTGGTCACGCTGATCACCTATCTGCTGCTGAGCCTGTCCTTCGACGACATCGTCCGCGGCAGGCTCGGCCCGGCCGCGACGCCCGAGACCGTGCGGGCGATGAAAGCCGACATGGGCCTGGACCGCCCGGTGCTCGTCCAGTACCTCGACTGGTTGTCGCGGGCGGTGCGGGGCGACTTCGGCGTCTCGTACTTCACGAGCGAGCCGGTCGGCCCGGCGGTGTCCGCCCGCCTCGGCGTCACGCTGTCGATCGTGCTCGTCGCGCTGGCCTTCACGGTCCTGATCAGCGTGGCCCTGGGCGTGTTCGCCGCGACGCGCGGCGGCGTCATGGACCGGGTCGCGCAGGGCGCCTCGCTCACCGGCTACCTGGTGCCGAACCTGCTGATCGCGATTGTGCTGGTCGTCGTCCTGTCGATCAACCTCGAGCTGCTGCCGGCCACCGGGTTCACCCCGATCGGCGAGAGCCCGGCGCGCTGGGCGCAGACGATCCTCATCCCGGTGCTCGCGCTGCTGGTGTCCGGGGTGGCGTCGCTGACCGCGCAGATCCGCGGATCGATGATCGACGAGCTGCGCCGGGACTACGTCCGGACGCTGCGGACGCGCGGCATCCGGACCCGCTCGGTCGTCCTGCGGCACGCGCTGCGCAACGCGGCGGGGCCCGCGCTGACCGTGCTCTCGTTCGAGTTCATCACGATGCTGGGCGGCGCGCTGGTGATCGAGCAGGTGTTCGCGCTGCCGGGGTTCGGCTCGTACGCGTTCGAGGCGTCGCTGCAGGGCGACGTCCCGATCATCATGGGCGTCAGCGTCTTCGCCGTCCTCCTCGTGGTGGGTCTGAACCTCACCGTCGACCTCGTGAACGGCTGGCTCAACCCGAAGGCGAGGGTGCATTGAGCAAGAATCCGACAGGCGCCGAATCCGCGGACGCGACGGCCGGTCCCTCCGAACCGGGCATCGCGGGCACCGGCAAGGCGGCGCCCCGCCGCAGGTCGGCGGCGCGACGGCTGCTGCGGGATCCGCAGGCCGCCGTCACCGCCGCGCTGCTGCTGGTGATCGTCCTGCTGGGGCTGCTGGCGCCGCTGCTGGCCGAGCACGGCCCGAACGAGGCGTCGCTCGACGCGATCAACGCCGATCCGGGGACGCCCGGGTACCCGCTGGGCGGCGACGGCAGCGGGCGCGACATCTTCGCCCGGCTGCTCCACTCGATCAACACCAGCGTCGTGTCGGCGCTCGTCGGGACGTCCATCGCGCTGGCCATCGGCGTCACGGCGGGCCTGATCGGCGGGTACTTCGAGCGGCGGATCCGGGGCGTCACCGAATGGGTGTTCAGCCTCATCATGACGCTGCCCGGCCTGCTGCTGCTGATCGTGCTGATGCCGGTGACCGGCGGCGACTTCCGGGTCACGATGGCGATCTTCGGGGTGCTGCTGTCGCCGGGCGTGTACCGCCTGGTCCGCAACCAGGTCCTCGGGGTGAAGAACGAGCCGTACGTGGACGCCGCGCGCGTCGCGGGGCTGACGGGGCGGCGCATCATGGGACGGCACATCCTGGTCGTCGTCCGGGGGCCGGTCGTCATCGCGGCCGCGTTCCTCGCGGGGCAGTCCATCGGCGTGCAGTCCGGGTTGGCGTTCCTCGGCGTCGGGCCGGCCACCACCCCGAGCTTCGGCGCGATGATCTCCGAGGGATTCCTGAACCTGTACCAGGAGCCCCTGCAGTTCGTCTGGCCGAGCCTGCTGCTCGGCGTGATGACCGCCGCGCTGGTGCTGTTCGGGAACGCCCTGCGCGACACCCTCCAGGGCGCGCGGCCCAAGCCGTCGAAGGTCGTTCCGGCGCCGGCCCGCCGCGCAACCCCGGCGGCGGGCGCGGACGCGGCCCCGGCGGCGGGCGGGCTGCTGACGGTCGAGGACCTCGCGATCGCCTACCCCGCGCCGTCGGGCGAGCTGGACGAGGTCGTCTCCGGGGTCACGCTGAACCTGTCCTCCGGGGAGACGCTCGGGCTGGTCGGCGAGTCGGGCTCGGGGAAGACGCAGACGGCGTTCGCGGTCCTCGGCGTGCTGCCGGCGGAAGCCGTGGTCACCCGCGGCTCGATCCGGCTGGACGGGCGGGAGCTGCTGGGCCTCGGCGAGGGCGAGCTGCGCAGGGTCCGGGGCCGGTCGATCGCGTACGTGCCGCAGGAGCCGATGTCGAACCTCGACCCGTCGTTCACCGTGGGCGCCCAGCTCGTCGAGGGCGTCCGCGCGGCGGCGACGTCCCGGATCTCGCGGCGGGACGCCCGCGCGCGGGTGCTCGCGCTGCTGAAGCGGGTCGGCATCCCCGACCCGGAGCGGACGTTCCGGTCGTATCCGCACCAGATCTCGGGCGGGATGGCGCAGCGCGTGCTGATCGCGGGCGCGGTCGCGAGCCGTCCGCTCCTGCTGATCGCGGACGAGCCGACGACCGCCCTGGACGTGACCGTGCAGGCGGAGATCCTCGACCTGCTGCGCGACCTGGAGAAGGAGCTGAACATGGCGGTGCTGCTGGTCACCCACGACTTCGGGGTGGTCGCCGACATCTGCGACCGGGTCGCGGTGATGCGGCGCGGCGAGATCGTCGAGACCGGGACGACGGCCGAACTCTTCGGCGAGCCGCGGCACGCCTACACGCGGATGCTGCTCGACTCCCTCCCGGGCGACGCCGGCCGGTCCGACCCGCCGCCGCCCGGCGGCGCCGCCGCACGCGGCCCGCGCCCGTCCGGCGAGAGCGTCGGGAAGGACGCGCGATGACGGCGCCGCTCCTCGACGTGGCCGGCCTGCGCGTCGCCTACCCCGGGCGCGGCTTCCGGGCGCGGCCGGTGGAGGTGCTGCACGGCGTCTCCCTGACGGTCGGCGAAGGCGAGACGCTCGGGGTCGTCGGCGAGTCCGGGTCCGGGAAGACGACGATCGGACGCGCCGTCCTCGGCCTCGTGAAGCCGAGCGGCGGCCGCATCCGGTTCCGGGACCGGGACGTCACGCACGCGCCGGCGCGGGAGCGCCGCGCGCTCGCCCGGGACCTCCAGGTGGTGTTCCAGGACCCGTACGGCTCGCTGAACCCGGCCCTGACGGTGGGCGACATCCTGAGCGAACCGCTGGTGGTGCAGGGGGCCTCCCCGCGGGACGCGCGCGCCCGGGTGCGCACGCTGCTGGACCAGGTCGGGCTGCCGGCGGACGCCCCCGAGCGGCTCCCCCGCGAGTTCAGCGGCGGGCAGCGCCAGCGCGTCGCGATCGCCCGCGCCCTCGCCCCGGAGCCGCGGCTGATCGTCTGCGACGAACCCGTGTCGGCGCTGGACCTGTCGACGCAGGCGCGGGTGCTCGACCTGTTCGTCGACATCCAGCGGCGCACCGGCGTCGCCTACCTGTTCGTGTCGCACGACCTCGCGGTCGTCCGGCACGTGAGCCACCGGGTGAGCGTGGTGTACCGGGGCGACATCGTGGAGACCGGACCGGCGGGCGCGGTCACCTCGGCGCCCGAGCACGCCTACACCCGCCGGCTCCTGCTGGCCGCGCCCGTCGCGGACCCGGACGAGCAGGCACGGCGGCGCGCGGAGCGGCGACGCCTCCGGGACGCCGAGGCCGGACGGGAGGAGCTCGGATGACCCGCGACGTTCCCGGCTTCCTCTGGGGCGCCGCCACGGCCCCGCACCAGGTGGAGGGCGGCAACGTCAACAGCGACTGGTGGGCGCGGGAGGAACGCGTCCCGGGGATGGAGCGCAGCGGGGACGCCTGCGACAGCTACCACCGGTACGCCGAGGACATGCGGCTGCTCGCCGGCGCGGGCCTGAACGCCTACCGGTTCGGCATCGAGTGGGCGCGCGTCGAGCCGAGCCCCGGCCGGTTCTCCCGCGCGGCCCTGGCGCACTACCGCCGGATGATCGACACCGCGCTGGGCCTCGGGCTGACGCCCGTCGTCACCCTGCACCACTTCACGCACCCGCGCTGGTTCGCCGAAGAGGGCGGCTGGACGGGCGACTCCGGGGTCGAGCGGTTCGAGGCGTACGTCCGGGCGGCGTGCGGCATCCTCGACGGCGTCGAATGGGTCTGCACGATCAACGAGCCGAACATGCTCGCGCTCATGGCCGGTGCGGGCCGGGCCGCGCGGGCGGCCGCGGGGGCGGGCGCCGCGGAGAAGTGGATGAGCCCGACGGTCGAGGGCGCCGCGCGTCCCGTCCTGCCCGACCCGGACCCGGCGATCGGGCGGCGGCTGGCCGACGCGCACCGCGCCGCCCGCGCCGTCCTGGCGGAGTGCACCGAAGCGAAGGTCGGCTGGACGGTCGCCAACCAGGCGCTCACCGCGACGCCGGGGAACGAGGAGCGGCTCCGCGAGATCCGGTACGTCCGCGAGGACCTGTATCTGGAGGCCGCGCGCGGCGACGACTTCGTCGGCGTGCAGTCGTACTCCGGCCAGGCCGTGGACGAGCACGGCATCGTGCCCCACCCCCAGGGTCCGGACACCACGCTGACCGGCAACGCCTACCGGCCGGACGCGCTGGGCATCGCCGTCCGGCACACCTGGGAGGCGACGGGCGGAGTGCCCGTCCTCGTCACCGAGAACGGGATCGCGACCGCCGACGACGAGCGCCGCGTCGCCTACACCTCGGAGGCGCTCCGGCACCTGTTCGACGCGATCGACGACGGCGTCGACGTGCGCGGATACATCCACTGGAGCGCTCTCGACAACTTCGAATGGGGGCACTGGAAGCCGACGTTCGGGCTCATCGAGGTCGACCGGGAGACGTTCGAGCGGCGTCCCAAGCCGAGCCTGGCCTGGCTCGGGAGCGTCGCCGGGCGCGGACGTCCGTGAGAGCCGCCCCCGCGGCGTCCGGCACCGGCGAGGAGGGCGGCGGCACGGTCGGGCGCCGGTTCGTCGCGCTGCTCGTGACGGCGAGCTTCGGCCTGTCGATGGCCCTCGTCGTGCCGATGGCCTACTCGCTGGCGCTGCGCGTCGACCGGCTCGCGCCGGGGCGGGAGGAGACGCTCGGGTACATCCTCGGGTTCGGGTCGGCGCTCGCGCTCGTCTCCGGCCCGCTCGTGGGGACGCTCAGCGACCGCACCCGGTCGCGGCTGGGCCGCCGCGCCCCGTACCTGATCGGCGGCGCGGCGCTCGGCCTGGCCGCCGTCCCGGTGATGGCGGCGGCGCCGAACGTCGCCGTGCTGGGGCTCGGCTGGGGTCTGGCGAGCCTCGGGTGGGGCACGGCCATGGGCGCGCTGGGGAGCGCGAAGGCCGACCGGGTGCCGCACCGCCTGCGCGGGAGGGTCTCCGGGCTCACGGGGTTCACGATGCAGGTCGCACCGGTGGCGGGCGTCCTCATGGTGGGCGCCGTGAGCGGCAGCGGCCTGCTGGTGTTCCTGCTGCCGGGAATGGCCGGGGCCGTCCTGCTCGTGCCGTTCCTGCTGTTCGCCCGGGAGCCCGACGGGCGCACGCGCCCCGTCCCCGGCCGGCTCGGCGCCGCCGGGCTGCTCCGCTCGTACCTGTTCTCGCCGCGCGCGCACCCGGACTTCGCATGGAACTGGCTGGGCCGGTTCGCGTTCTTCTTCGGCCAGTCGTCGTGCACGACGTACCTCACGTTCCTCATCGCGCAGCGCCTGGAGAGGCCGCTCGCCGACGTCGCCGGGATCGTCGCGGTCACCGGCGGGATCGGCGTCGCCGCGACGACGGCGGCGGCGATCGGCGGCGGGTTCCTGTCGGACCGGCTCGGACGCCGCCGCCCGTTCGTCTTCGCGGGCGCCGCGGTCTTCGCCGCGGGCGGGATCGTCCTGGCGTTCGCCGGTACCCTTCCGGTCCTGCTCGCCGGGTCCGCGCTGACGACCTTCGGCATCGCGCTGTTCACGGCGGTCGACCAGGCCATCGTCCTGGACGTGCTGCCGGAGCGGGAGACCGCGGCGGGCCGGTACATGGCGATCAACGCGTTCTCCCAGAAGGCCCCCGGCGCGCTGGCGCCGCTCGCCGCGCCCGCGCTGCTCGCCGTCGGCGGCGGCGCGAACTACACCGTGCTGTACGCGGCGTCCGCGCTCCTCGCTTTCCTGGGCGGCTCGCTCGTCCTCTGGCGCGTGCGGGAGGCGGGCCGGGGCAACTCGCGGCAACCCGTTGCCGCGCCGGCGCCGCGCCGCCGACCATTCCCATCAGCCGCGCGCCGACCACGCCGGGAGGATCCGTGAACGGGCTCGAGAACGGACGCACGACTGTGGGCCGCACCGTCGCGGGCCCGTCGGGGACGCGCGCGGGCGGGCCCGGCGGGGCCGGATTCATCGCCGCGCCCTTCCCCCTCGAACCCGAATCGGCCGCCCCCCACTTCCGGCGCGAGTTCACCGTGCACCGGGCGCCCGACCGGGCGACCCTGCACGCGACCGCGCTCGGCATCGTGGAACCCCACCTGAACGGGACGCGCGTGGGCGACGAGGTCCTCGCGCCCGGCTGGACCTCCTACCGGCACCGCGTCCCCGTCTCGGCCCACGACGTCACCGGACTGATCCGGCGCGGCGCGAACGCGGTCGGGGCGGTGGTCGGCGAGGGCTGGGCCGCGGGGCGGCTCGGCTGGAGCGGGAACGGCGGGGCCGCCCGCCACCACTACACCGACAGGCCCGCCCTCTACCTGCGGCTGGAACTGGCGTACGGGGACCGGACCGAGGTGATCGGGACGGACGGGACGTTCACGTGCGCCACCGGCGCGGTCCTCGCGCACAGCCTGTACGACGGCGAGACCCACGACGCCCGGCTGGAGCCGGACGGCTGGGACCTCCCCGGGTTCGACGACGCCGCCTGGGCCCGCGCCGTCCCGTTCGACTGGGACGAGCGCACGCTGGTCCCCCGGACGGCGCCGCCGGTCCGCCGGATCGAGGAACGCGCGCCGGTCGCCGTCTCGACGGCGCCGTCCGGCACGACGGTCATCGACTTCGGCCAGAACATCGCCGGGCGGGTCCGGCTGACCGTCACGGGCGAGGCCGGGCGGACCGTGACGGTCCGGCACGCCGAGGCGCTCCTGCCGGACGGCGGGCTCGACGTCCGGTCCCTGCGCTCGGCGAAGGCCACGGACCGCTACACGCTGCGCGGCGGCGGAGCGCCGGAGACGTGGGAGCCGCGCTTCACCGTCCACGGCTTCCGCTACGCCGAGGTCGACGAGCCGTTCGACGCCGCCACCGCCGTCGTCCTGCACAGCGACATGCCCCGGACCGGCCGGTTCGAGACGTCGGACGACCTGGTGAACCGGCTGCACGCCAACACGGTGTGGTCCATGCGGGGGAACTTCGTCGGCCTGCCCACCGACTGCCCGCAGCGCGACGAGCGCATGGGCTGGACCGGCGACATCAACGCCTTCGCGCCGACGGCCGCCTTCCTCTACGACGTGCGCGGGGTGCTCGGCTCCTGGCTGGACGACCTCGCGGCCGAGCAGCGGGAGCGGGGCGTCGTGCCGTTCACCGTCCCGGACGTGCTGCCCCACCCGTCCTCCCCGACGGCGCTGTGGGGCGACGTCGCCGTCGGCCTCCCCTGGACGCTGTACCGGGCGTACGGCGACCTCGGGATCCTGCGCCGCGCCTACGGCTCGATGGCGGCGTTCGTCCGCGACGTCGAGTCCCGGCTGGACGGGGACGGGCTGTGGAGCGGCGGGTTCCAGTTCGGCGACTGGCTCGATCCGGACGCCCCCGCCGACGACTCCGCGGGCGCCAAGACCGACCGGTACCTGGTCGCGAACGCGTACCTGTGCAAGACGGCCCGGGAGGCGGCGGAGGCGGCGCGGCTCCTCGGCCGGGACGCGGACGCGGCGCGCTTCGCGGCACTGGACGACCGTGTGCGGGCGGCGTTCCGCCGCGAGTACGTGAGCCCCAACGGGCGGGTAACCGGCGAGACCGTCACCGCGTACGCACTGGCCGTCGTGTTCGGCCTCCTGGCCCCGGAGCAGGAGCGGCGGGCCGGGGACCGCCTCGCCCGCCTGGTCGCCGACTCCGGCTACACGATCTCCACCGGGTTCGCGGGCACCCCGCACGTCCTGCCCGCGCTCACCCGGACCGGCCATCTGGACGACGCCTACCGGCTGCTGCTGCAGACCGCGTGCCCGTCGTGGCTGTACCCGATCACCATGGGGGCGACGACCGTCTGGGAGCGCTGGGACGCGGTGCGGCCCGACGGCACGCTCAACCCGTCCACGATGTGCTCGCTCAACCACTACGCCTTCGGCGCGGTGGCCGAATGGCTGCACACGACCGTGGGCGGCCTGTCTCCCGTCGAACCCGGCTACCGGACGATGCGCATCGCCCCGCGGCCGGGCGGCGGGCTCACCCGCGCCTCGCTCGCGCACCGCACCCCGCACGGCGAGGTGCGCGTGAGCTGGCGCCTCGCCGACGGCCGTATGGCGGTCGAGGCCACCGTGCCGGACGGCACCGCGGCGACGGTCGTCCTGCCCCATCACCCGGACGGCCTGGTGGCCGAGGTCGCGGGCGGCGACCACGCCTGGTCGTACGAGCCGCCCGCAGGGGTCCTGCCGGGAGCCGCCCGCGGCCCGGACACCCCGTTGCGGGCGCTGCTCGCCGACCGGGCGGTCCGGGACGCCCTGGAAGCGGCGTTCGCGAGGCATTTCCCCGACATCCCCTTCAAGCAGGTGGTCCGGCGGCTCGGCGACGAGCCGCTGCGGACCGTCCTGGACAGGATCCCCGGCACGGCGGGCGACGCGAGGGCCGACCTCGCCGCCGCCGCGCTCGGCAGGCGATAGGAGCAGCCCGATGCTGAGACCCCGACCCACTCCCACCCGCGAGCAGGTGAAGCTGGACGGCCTGTGGCGGTTCGCCCTCGACGGCGCCGCCGGGCCCGAACCGTGGAACGGTCCGCTCGACACGCGGCTGGAGGCGGCCGTCCCGGCGAGCTACAACGACCTGTTCACCGACCCCGCGATCCGCGACCACGTCGGGTGGGTCTGGTACCAGCGGACCGTCCGCGTGCCGCGCGGCTGGACGGACGAGCGCGTCCTGCTCCGGGTCGACGCGGCCACCCACGAGGGGCGCGTGTACGTCGACGGCGCGCTCGTCGCCGAGCACGTCGGCGGCTACACGCCGTTCGAGGCCGACATCACCGGGCACGTGCGCGCCGGCGGCGAGTTCCGCCTGACGATCGGCGTGAACAACGAGCTGACGAACGTGACGATCCCGCCCGGCACGGTCACCGTCTCGCCGAGCGGCCGCCGCGAGCAGCAGTACAAGCACGACTTCTACAACTACGCCGGGCTGGCGCGTTCGGTCTGGCTGCACAGCGTTCCGCCGGTCCACGTCACGGACGTCACGGTCACGACCGGCTTCGACGGCGCGGCCGGGACGGTCGCGTACTCGGTCGAGACGAACTCGGGCGCGCCCGTCCGGGTGCGGGCGCTCGACGCGGACGGCGCGGAGGTCGCGGCGGCGGACGGCGCGACCGGCGTCCTGCGGATCGACGGCGCGACGCCGTGGCGGCCGGGCGCCGCGTACCTGTACGAGCTGGTCGCGGAGGTGCTCGACGAGGACGGGGACGGCGTCCTCGACGTCTACCGGGAGCCGTTCGGCGTCCGCACGGTCGAGGTGCGCGGCACCCGGTTCCTGATCAACGGCGAGCCGTTCTACTTCACCGGCTTCGGCAAGCACGAGGACGGCCCCGTGCGCGGCAAGGGGCACGACGACGCCTATCTCGTGCACGACTTCCAGCTCCTGGAATGGATCGGCGCGAACTCCTTCCGCACCTCCCACTACCCGTACGCGGAAGAGGTGCTGGAGTTCGCCGACCGGCACGGCATCGTCGTCATCGGCGAGACCGCGGCCGTCGGGCTCAACCTGGCCGTCCAGGGCGGGCTCACCGGGCGCCCGCACGACCCCACCTGGGCGCCGGAGAGGTTCGGCGCGGCCACGCGGGACGCCCACGCCCGGCACCTCCGGGAACTGATCGCCCGCGACAAGAACCACCCGAGCGTCGTGATGTGGTGCCTCGCCAACGAGTCCTCGTCCGCCGAGGAGGGGGCGCGCGAGTACTTCGAGCCGCTGGTGGAGCTGGCCCGCGAGCTGGACCCGACCCGCCCGATCACCCACACCGCCTGGCTGGGCGCGACCGGCGACAACGACCTCATCGCCGACCTCTTCGACGTCGTGACCGTCAACCGCTACTACGGCTGGTACATCGCCAACGGCGACCTCGAGACGGCCGAGCGGTACCTGGAGCGGGACCTGCGCGGCTGGGTGGAGAAGTTCGGCAAGCCCGTCATGATGGGCGAGTACGGCGCCGACACCATGCCGGGCCTGCACTCGGTGTGGGACGTCCCCTGGACGGAGGAGTACCAGCGGGCCTACTTCGCCATGAACCACCGGGTGTTCGACCGGTTCGAGGCGTTCGTCGGCGAGCACGTCTGGAACTTCGCCGACTTCGCCACGTCCAACGGCATCCACCGCGTGGACGGCAACAAGAAGGGCGTGTTCACCCGCGACCGGCGGCCGAAGAGCGCCGCGCACGCCCTCCGGGCGCGCTGGAAGGGCCTGGACGGCCGGAAACCGACCGCGCCGTGACCCCGTTGCCGCCCGTGCCGAGCGCGGAGGACGCGCGGGCCGCCGACCGCGCGGGCGCGCTGCTGCGCACGTCCGGACGGCTCGCCGTGGCGTTCTCCGGCGGCGTGGACTCCTCGGTGCTGCTCGCGATCGCCGTCCGGGAGCTGGGCGCCGACCGGGTGCTGGCCGTGCTCGGCGTCTCGCCCAGCCTCGCCGCGGACGAGCGGCGCGCGGCGCACGAGGTCGCCGCGCACGTCGGCGCGGCGGTGGTGGAGGTCGCGACCCGCGAAGGCGATGCCCCTGCCTACCGCGCCAACGGCCCCGACCGGTGCTTCCACTGCAAGGACGAGCTGTTCGCGCGGATCTCGGCGGACGTCGCGGCGGCGCACGGCGTCACCGCCGTCGCCTACGGGGAGAACGCCGACGACGCGCGCCGTCCGGACCGTCCCGGCTCCCGCGCCGCGGCGGCGCACGGGGTGCTGCGCCCGCTCGCCGACGCCGGTCTCGGCAAGGCCGCGGTCCGCCGGATCGCCGCCGCGTTCGGCCTGCCGTCGGCGGACAAGCCGGCCGCGCCGTGCCTGGCGTCCCGGATCCCGCACTTCGCTGAGGTCACCCCGGAGAAGCTGGCGCAGGTCGAGGAGGCCGAGCGGGCGCTGCGGCGGCTGGGGCTGCGCGACTGCCGGGTCCGGCACCACGGCGAGGTCGCCCGCATCGAAGTCCCGGTCGGCGACATCGCACGGCTGGCGGGCGAGCTGCGCGCGGACGTCCTGGCGGCGGTGCGGCGGGCGGGGTTCCGCATGGTCGCGGTCGACCTGGCCGGCATCCAGTCCGGCGCGTTCACGCTGCCGCTGGTGGAGGTGCGGCATGGCTGACGGGTGGCGCCCCCCGGAGTCGTTCGCCCGGCTCGACCACGACCGGGCGGCGCGGCGCGGCTACCCGGAGGCGGTGTACTGCGAGGGCAAGACCCCGGAGCAGGTGCGCGCCATCGCCGCGCGGCTGCGCGGGCACGGGCTCGGGGGCGGCGCCGCGCTGTTCACCCGCGCCGGGCCGGAGCACGCGCGGGCGGTGGCCGCCGAGCTGCCGGACGCGCGCCACGACCCCGGCGCGCGGCTGCTGGTGTGGCCGCCCGAGCCGCCGGAGCCGTCCGGCGGGCGCGTGGCGGTGCTGGCCGCGGGCACGTCCGACCTGCCGGTGGCGCGCGAGGCCGAGCTGACCGCGCGCCATCTCGGGCGCGCGTGCGAGCTGGCCGTGGACGTGGGCGTCGCGGGGCTGCACCGCGTCCTCGGCCTCCTCGACACGCTCCGCGCGGCCCGCGCGATCGTCGTGGCGGCGGGCATGGACGGGGCGCTGGCGAGCGTGGTCGCGGGCCTGGTGCCCGCGCCCGTCGTCGCGGTGCCGACGTCGGTGGGGTACGGCGCGGCGTTCGGCGGGCTGGCGCCGCTGCTGTCGATGCTCAACGCGTGCGCCCCGGGCGTCGCGGTCGTCAACATCGACAACGGGTACGGCGCCGGGCACCTGGCCGCGCAGATCGCGGCGCCGCGCTGAGCCGGCCGCGGCGGGTCACGCGGACGGGCCCGCCGCCAGGCCGGGCGGTGCCGGTTCGCCGTGCGCGAGCCCGGCGGCGTGCGCGGCGGCGACGGCCGCGTCGAGGACCGCGCGGACGGGGACGCCGCGGTCGGCGGCGAGGCGGGCGGCGTCCTCGAACTCGGGGGCCGCCTGCACGATGCGGCCGTCCCGGTGCCCCACCTTGATCGGCAGCCGCGCGCCGAGGACGTCCACCCGCGCCCAGCCGCGCCGCAGCGCCGTCTTGCGGACGGTCCGCTCCCGGACGCCGAGCGTGCTGGTCAGCCGGAACACCGCCGTCCGCAGCACGGCCGCCCGCCCGGGCGGGCCCAGCACGCACAGCGTGTGCGCGGGGCGTCCCTTCTTCATCAGGACGGGGACGAGCCACGCGTCGGACGCCCCCGCCTCCAGCAGCGACGCCAGGACGCCGGGCCACACGCGGGGGTCGAGGTCGTCGACGTTGGCTTCCAGGACGACCTCCTCGGCCGTCCCCTCCCCCGGCCCCGCCGGCCCTTCCTCGGCCGCGCCGAGGAGGACGCGCACGACGTTGGGCCGTCCGGGGGTGTCGCGGGAACCGGCGCCGACGCCCGTCGCTTCCAGCCGCATGGGCGGCGGGCCGGGCGCCTCGCGGGCGAGCACGGCGAGGAGCGCCATGCCGGTGGGCGTGGCCAGTTCGCCGTCGCCGCCGGCGACGACGCGCCGCCCGGCCGCCAGTTCGGCGACGGCGGGGACGGGCACCGGAAGGTCGCCGTGCGCGGTCGCGACGCGTCCCGCGCCGACCGCGACGGGGCCCGCGGCCACGTCGGTCGCCGCCAGGTCGTCGAGGGCCGCGCAGACCCCGACGACGTCGGCGATCGAGTCCCACGCGCCGGCCTCGTGGAAGACGACGTCGCCGGCGGCGACGCCGTGCACGCGCGCCTCGGCCGCGGCGAGCCGCCCGAACACCGCCAGCGCGTCCTCGCGCACCCGGTCCGGGAGGCCGGCCCGGACGAGCAGCCGCCGCACGTCCCGCCACGTCCGGTGCGGGTGGCCGTCCTCGCCCGGGACCACCCGGACGCGCGCCGCCCGCATCCCCGCCCGCGCCACCTCCTCGCGCACGAGCCGGACCTCGCCCGGAACGACCGCGTCCACCGCGGCCCGGACGGGCGGCGGCGCGGCGCCCGCGTCGAGCAGGGCGGCCAGCAGCATGTCCCCCGCGACGCCCGCCGACGCGTCGATCCACGCGGTCCGCATCCGCTCAGCCGCGCAGCCGGTACAGCACCTCGCCCGCCTGCGGCACGACCAGCGTGCCCGGGTCGGCGGCGAACGCGTCGACGTCGACGCCGGCCGGGTCGAGGTGGTCGAGGTTCGCGCGGCGCACGACGTCCTCGGGGATGCCCGTGGCCAGCGTGACGGTGACCCGGCACCGCTCGCCGTGCTCCGCGTCGTAGGTGCCCGCGCCGCGCAGGTGGGTGGAATGGGCGAGAACGCCCCAGGGCAGGTGCCGGAAGCGGTCCCACTGCTCCGTGAAGTAGTCGCGGCAGTGGTAGCCGATCTCCTCGATCTCGGGGTGCATCGCCGAGATCGTCCGGACGTGCGGCGCGTACAGGACGACCTGGCCGCCGTCCGCGACGACCGGCTCGACCTTGTAGAAGCCCTTCGCGGCCGTCCACATGTCGTCGTACTTGGCGGGCAGCACCGACAGCACGCGCCGCACCGGCGCGTCGAGGTAGCGGACATGGACGCCGGCCGACACCTCGGCCGCCGCCGCCCACGCCTCCTCCGGCGGGCCGAACGCCAGCGAGTGCAGGTCGCCCGACCCGGACGCGACCACCGCGCACAGCGCGAACCTGCGGCCCGGGATCAGCGCGGCCGCCTCGTCGATCAGGGCCCGGACGGGCGTGACGCCGCGCGTGCCGATGATGTCCGCGCTGGTGATCAGGGCGCCCAGCCAGTGCGACAGGTCGATCACGTCGGCGTGCGCGACGCCCGGGAAGAAGTACTTGTTGCCGCCGGAGAACCCCACGACCTCGTGCGGGAACACCGGCCCGACGACGAGCGCGACGTCGTGCTCCACGACGGCCCGGTTGATCCGCACGTCCACCTCGCGGTGCAGCAGCCCGCCGGACAGCGCGCCCACCCGCGCGGCGCCGATGACGCCGAGCGAGACGAACGTCGACGGCTCCCACCACGCGTGGTTGAGCACGGTCATGCCGGGGAGCGCGGGGACGTGCGCGGCCAGTTCCGCGTCGCTCATCGGCGCGTGCGTCCCCAGCGCGACGAGGACGGTCAGCCGCGACACGCGGCCGTGCAGCGCGGCGTGCACGGCGCGCACCAGCAGCGGGAGCGGGCAGCTCCGGGTGCCGTCGGGCACCACCAGGCACACGCTGCGGCCGTCGAGGTCCTCCGCCGCGAGCCGTGCGGCGACGAAGTCCGCCGCGCGCTCGTCGGAGAGGACGCCGTGCGGGCCGCCGATCCGGTGCGTCATGGCGCCAGCGGACCACGCCCGCCGCCGCGCGGGCAACCGCGCGCGGCAACACATGGCAACCGGTTGCCCGGCGCGTCGGACGCCGAGGACCATTCGGCACATGCCGCTCCACCTGCATCCCGACCGGCTGCTGCCCGCCGACCCCGGCGTGCGCGCCCTGGCGCGGCGGCTCCACGACTCCGTGCGGGGACTGCCGATCCTGTCGCCGCACGGCCACGTCGACGCGCGGCTGCTGGTCGAGGACGAACCGTTCGCCGACCCGGCGAGCCTGCTGATCGCGCCGGACCACTACGTCACCCGGCTGCTGCACGCCGACGGCGTCCCGCTGCACGACCTCGGCGTGGGACGCGGCCCGCTCTCCGAGGACGCGGCCCGGACGGCGTGGCGGCGGCTGTGCGAGCACTGGCCGGTCTTCCGCGGCACACCCGTCCGGTACTGGCTGGAGGCCGAGCTCGGCGAGGTCTTCGGCGTCGAGGACCGTCCCGCCCCCGGCACCGCCGACCGGATCTACGACCGGATCGCCGAGCGGCTCGCGGAACCGTCCTTCCGGCCGCGCGCGCTGTTCGAGCGCTTCGGCATCGACGTCCTCGCCACGACCGACGACCCCTGCGACGATCTCGCCGCGCACCGCGCCCTCGCCGAGGACGCCGCCTGGCGGGCGCGGGTCGTCCCGACGTTCCGCCCCGACCGCTACCTGGAGCCGGACCGGGACGGCTGGGCCGACGCGGTCGCGCGGCTGGGCGAGGCCGCCGACACCGACACGTCCGGCTACGAGGGGTACGTCCGCGCGCTGGAAGCGCGGCGCCGCCACTTCGTCGAGCACGGCGCGACGTCCGCCGACCACAGCCACGCGGACGCCCGCACGGACCCGCTGCCGGCCCGCGACGCCGGCCGCATCTACCGCGCCGCCCTCGCCGGCGACGCGACGGAGGCGGAGGCGCTCGCGTTCCGGCGGCACATGCTGCTGGAGATGGCCCGCATGTCGTGCGAGGACGGCCTCGTCATGACGCTGCACCCGGCGGTGCGCCGCAACCACCACCCGCCGACCCTGCACCGCCACGGCCCCGACACCGGCCACGACATCCCCCTGCGCGCCGAGTTCACCGACGCGCTCCGCCCGCTGCTGGAGCGGTACGGGACCGCGGACGGCTTCCAGCTCGTCCTGTTCACCATCGACGAGACGGCGTTCTCCCGGGAGATCGCCCCGCTCGCCGGTTTCTACCCGTCGGTGTACGCGGGGGCGCCCTGGTGGTTCCTCGACGCGCCCGAAGCGATCCGCCGATACCAGCGGTCCGTCACCGAGACGGCGGGGCTCTCCCGTACCACCGGATTCGTGGACGACACCCGCGCCTTCTGCTCGATCCCGGCCCGGCACGACATGTCCCGCCGCCTGGACAGCGGGTTCCTCGCCGAGCTGGTGGCCGAGCACCGGCTGACCGAGGACGAGGCTTTCGAGGCGGCCGCGGAACTGGTGGCCGTCAACCCGCGCCGGGCGTTCAAGCTGTGATCCCGCCGCTGACCCGTGCCCGCGACGGCCGTCCGTCCGCCCCGGTGCGGATCCTCCACCTCGGCCTCGGCGGTTTCTTCCGCGCCCACCAGGCGTGGTACACCGAGAACGCGCCGGACGCCCCGGAGTGGGGCATCGCCGCGTTCACCGGCCGCAGCACGCGGACCGCGGACCGCCTGAACGCCCAGGACGGGATGTACACGCTGGTCGCGCGCGGCCCCGACGGCGACCGCTTCGAGCGGGTCGGCGCCGTCTCGGCGGCGCACCCCGGCGGCGACCACGCGGCCTGGCTGAGGTACTGGCGCGAACCCCGCCTCGCGGTCGTCACGCTGACGGTGACCGAAGCCGGGTACACCCGGACGCCCGGCGGCGCCCTGGACACCGCCCTCCCGGACGTCCGCGCCGACATCGCGGCGCTCCGCGCCGCCCCGCACGCCCCCGTCGGCACGGTGGCGGCCCGGCTGCTGGCCGGACTGGCCGCACGGCGGCGGGCCGGCGGCGGACCGGTCGCGGTCGTGCCGTGCGACAACCTCCCCGGCAACGGCCGGACGGCCGCCCGGATCGTCCGCGAGCTCGCCGAGGCGGTCGGCCCGGCCTGGGCGCGCGCGGCGGCGCACGCCTCCTACGTGGACACGGTCGCGGACCGCATCACCCCCTGGCCGACGGACGAGACCGCGGCCGCGGTGGCCGCCGCCACCGGCAGGACCGACGCCGCGCCCGTCGTGGCCGAACCGTTCGCCGAATGGGCGCTGTGCGGGGAGTTCCCCGCGGGACGTCCGCGCTGGGAAGCCGCGGGCGCCCGTTTCGTCCCCGACATCGCCCCCTACGAGCGCCGCAAGCTCCGGCTCCTCAACGGCGGCCACTCGCTCCTCGCCTACGCCGGCTCCCTGCGCGGCCACACCACCGTCGCCGAGGCCATGACCGACCCGCTCTGCCGGACGTGGCTCACCGAGTGGTGGGACGAGGCGTCCGCCGGGCTCGGCGCCGGCCCCGGCCCGGCCGCCTACCGCGCCGCGCTCGTCGAACGCTTCGCCAACCCGCGGATCGCCCACGCCCTCGCCAAGATCGCGGAGAACGGCGCCGACAAGCTCCTCGACCGCGTCGTCCCCGCCGTCCGCGCTGCGCGCGGGAGCGGGAGGATCCCCGCCGCCGCGGTCCGGATCATCGCGGCGTACCTGCTGTACGAGCGCGGCGGCACCGCCCGATCCGCGGCCGGCCCGCCGCGGGACGCGGCATGCGGCATCCTGCACCGGCTCGACCCGGCGCTGGCCCTCGACCCCGGCCTGGTGGACGCGGTCGCCCTGCAAGCCCACGAGCTGGCCCGGAGGTGACGAGCGGAACGCCCTTCCGCGTCCGGCCGTCCGGCGGGGCGGGTGCCGCTCATTCCGACGGCGGGCGCAACGGCAGACGCAGGACCATGCGGGTCCCCTCTGCTTGATCGGCGATGTCCAGGGTGCCGTGATGGGCGTGGGCGATCTGCCGGGCGATCGACAGCCCGAGGCCGGTGCCCTCGGGGTCGCTGCGGCGGGCGTCGGGCCGCCGGTAGAAGCGGTCGAAGACGGCCTCGCGTTCGGTGGCGGGGATGCCGGGGCCATCGTCGGCGATCTCCAGGACCGCCTGGTCGCCGGTGCTCGCCACCGAAACGCCGACGCGGGCGCGGGCGTGCCGCTCGGCGTTGGACAGCAGGTTGTTCAGCAGCCGCCGCAACCGGCGGACCGATCCCTCCACCATGACGCCCGGCGCCAGGTCGCCGGTCTCCTCCACGGCGGGCGAACGGGCCGCGAGCTCGTCCCGGACGAGGCCGCCGAGGTCGACCGCCTGGGTGGGCATCGGGCTGCCCGCCTCCAGACGGGCCAGCTCCAGCAGGTCGGCGACGATGTCACCGAGCCGTTCGGCATCGTGCAGGGCGGCGTGCAGCACCTCCCGGGAGTCGGCGTCCGGGTCGGAGAGGGCGAGTTCCAGGCGGGTCTGCAGGCCCGCCAGCGGGCCCCGCAGGTCGTGGGAGGTGTCGGCGACCACCTGCTGCTGGCGGCGCAGCGCCTGCCGCGCCGCGTCGGCGGCCCGGCGCTCGCGCGCCCGGGCGTCCTGCAGCCGCCGGTTGACCTGCTGCAGCTCCTGCCCGCGCACGAAGAGCTCGGCCTCCGCCGCCTCCACGCCGTCGGCGACCGTGGCGGCCTGCGCCGGAGCCGGGCCGCCGCTCCGGCTCCGGGCGTCGGCCTCCCGGATCCGCTGGACGAACTCGGTCACCTCCGACACCCGGTTCAGAACCAGGACGACGCGGCCGTCCCGGTCCTTCACCGGCGAGTTGACCGCGGTCCAGTACCTCTCCCGGAACACCCCGGGCCGGTCGGCTTCCTCCAGGTCGTACCGCTGCAACGCCAGCACATCGGTCTCCCCCTCGCTGACGACCCGCTGCAGCGAGGCCCGCAGTTCCCGGGGGCCTCCCGACGGCCCGCCGGAGAACACGTCGAACATCTCCCGTCCGATCAGCCGGTCGCGCGACTGGCCCACCAGCTCCTGGTAGGCGTGGTTGGCCGCGACGAACACCAGGTCCGTCGACAGCACCGCGCACGCGACGGGCAGCGCTTCGAACACTTCGGAGAAGTTCACCTCGCTCACCCGGTGATTTCTACTCCACGCACGGTCAACGCCGCCGTCCCGGCGGGTAGGCCCCCCGCAAAGCCTCCGCCGCGCGCCGCACCGGCGGCGATCCCGGGTCCCCGGACCGGGCGCGGGACCTGCCCCGCCCGGAGGGCGACGTACCGCTCCGCCGCCAGGGGTTCGCCGGGCGGGCGCGGTTCGAGGCGGCGGGAACGGGCACCGCCGGACGGGCGGACCAGCCGAGGAGAGGAACCGGGCGGCCATGACACAGCCGAGCACCTCCAGGGGGCGGGCGCGCACCGCCGGGGCGCAGCTGAACCTCGCCGGCGGCATCCGGGAGTTCGCGCGCAGCACCCCGGCGGCCACGGCGCTCGTCGACGGCGACCGCCGGATGACCTTCGCCGAACTCGGCGACCGCAGCGACCGCGTCGCGGCGCTGCTGGCCGACACCGGGTCGGGGGCGGGCGGCCGGGTCGCGGTGCTGCTGGGGAACCGGCTCGAGTACGTGGAGATCGCGGCGGGCGCCGCGAAGGCGGGCGCCGTGCTGGTGCCGCTCGACCCGCGCGGCACCGCCGCCGAGCACGCCGCGCTGATCGACCGGTCGGGGGCGTCCGGGCTGGTCGCCGACGCCGCGTTCGAGGCGGACGTCCCCGACGCGGCCGAGGACCTGCCGCTCGTCCTCCGGCTCGGCGCGGGATCCTGGGGGCGCCCCTACGAGCGGGCCCTCGCGGCGTCGCGGGCGGCCGACCCGCGCGCCGACGTCGGCGAGACCGACCCGTTCTGCGTCCAGTACACCTCCGGGACGACCGGACGGCCGAAGGGCGCGCTGCTGACCCACCGCTCGCGGGTGCTCACCATGTTCGGCTGCGCCGTCGACTACGGCCTCGGGCCCGGCAGGCGCACCGCCGCGGTCGCGCCGATGGCGCACGGCGCCGGGTTCTGCTTCGCCTACGCGGGCCCGTTCCTCGGCGGGACCACGTCCATGATGCGCCGCTGGGACCCCGAGGAGCTCCTCCGCATGATCGAGCGCGACCGGCTCCAGACGGTCTTCCTGGTGCCGACGCACGCGCACGCGCTGCGGCGGGTCATGGAGCAGGCACCGCGCAGGCACGACCTGTCGAGCCTGGAGACGATGTACTTCGACGCCGCGGCGCTGCCGGTGCCGCTGAAGGAGTGGGTCATCGACGCCTTCCCCGGCGTCGGCGTGCACGAACTGTACGGGTCCACGGAGGCGGGCATCGTCACGAACCTGCGCCCGCCGGACGCGCTCCGCAAGGCCGGGACGGTCGGGCACCCCTGGTGGATGACGGAGGTGGCGCTGCTCGCGCCCGACGGGCGGGAGGCCGGGCCCGGCGAGCCGGGCGAGCTGTTCAGCCGTTCGCCGTTCACCATGCTCGGCTACCTGGACGATCCCGGGGCGACCGCCGAGGCGGTCCGGCCGGACGGCTTCCTCACCTCCGGCGACGTCGCGGTCCGCGACGACGAGGGCTTCATCGCCATCGTCGACCGCACCAAGGACGTGATCGTCTCCGGGGGGTCGAACATCTACCCGCGCGAGATCGAGAACGTCCTCGCCGGCTGCGACGGCGTCGCCGAAGCCGCGGTCGTCGGGCTGCCCGACGAGAAGTGGGGCGAGGTCCCCGGCGCGTTCGTCGTCCCGCGTCCCGGCCGCGACCTCGATTTCGCAGCCCTGGAGGCGGCCGTCCGCGCCGTCCTGGCCCCCTACAAGGCGCCGAAGGTGTGGCGCGCCGTGGACGCGCTGCCGCGGAACACCGGCGGCAAGATCCTCAAACGCGTCCTCCGGGAGATCTACGGCGGGCCGCGATGAGGGCCGAGGGCGTCGCGTCGAACCCGGGCCGGGTTCGGGATCGCCGGGGCCGCTCCGTCATCGCGGGCCTCGCGCGGGGTCCGGGTCCGCCTCCGGGTTTCGCGCGGTGATCAGGTGCTGCAGGGTGCGGCGGTGGTCCGCCGCGACGCCGTGGACGCCGTCGAGCTCGTAGAGCTCGGTCAGCGGAGCGACCTCGACGTCCGCGAAGCCGGCGGCGACGATGCGCTCCCGCCAGGCGGTGATCGTCTCCGCTTCGGCCAGCACCAGGGCGCGGCGGGCCTCCTCGTCGTAGGCCCGTGCCCGCGGGTCGGTGTCGGAATGCCGCATTCCGCCCGCGTGCCAGGGGGCGTCCACGACGGCCAGCCGGCCGCCCGGCCGGAGCAGGCGGCGCCAGTTGCGCAGCGCCGTGTCGACGTCGGGCAGCGTCCACAGGAGGTAGCGGCTGACGATCGCGTCGAAGGGGGCGCCGGGCACCGCCGGCCTGACCGCGTCGCCCTGGAGGAAGGCGATGTCGAGCCCGCGGCGGCGCGCGTTGCCGCGGGCGTGGTCGAGCATGGCGGGGGCGATGTCGATCCCGGTCACCCGGCGGCCGAGGGCGGCGATGGTCAGTGCGGCGTGCCCGGTGCCGGTGCCCGCGTCGAGCACGGTCTCGGCGTCGTCCGGCAGCGCGTCCCGCCAGACCCGGGTCCAGGCGGCGCCGTAGTCGGGGTGCGCCAGCCGCTCCTCCTGGAACCGCTGGTAGGCGGGGGCGTGCTGGTCCCAGTACCAGGTGATCCGGTCCTGGATCGGCGAGTTCGGCGGCACGGCGTCACTTCCCATCAAGGTGGTCCGCCAGGCGCTCCAGCCCGTCGAGGACCAGGGGCGTGGGCGGTTCGGTGAAGTTGAACAGCTGCACCGCGACCGCGTCGTTCCGCACGGCGCGGAGCTCGCGGGCGCCGGGGATGTCGAGCAGGGCCTGCTCGATCTCCCGGTCGGTCCCGTCGGTGTGCAGCAGGACGATGACGTCGGGGTCACGCGCCAGCAGCTCCTCCAT
Organism: Actinomadura sp. WAC 06369; assembly: GCF_003947565.1. Lineage (NCBI taxonomy): Bacteria > Bacillati > Actinomycetota > Actinomycetes > Streptosporangiales > Thermomonosporaceae > Actinomadura > Actinomadura sp. WAC 06369. The sequence goes on from NZ_QHJN01000001.1 coordinate 117,109, forward strand.
CGAGACCTCGAAGACGCGCTTGTCGACGTCGGCGAACACGTTCCGGGCGCCGAGCGTCTCGAGCTGCGGCGTGGCCATGCTCTGCCCGCCGTAGGCCCCGACGGTCCCTTCGCCCCGGTAGGGCCACAGCACGGCGGCCTTGCGGCCCTTCCGGCCGGACGGCTCCGTCCGCACGGCCCGGACGCGCTGCCGGAGGTCCTCGACGGCCCGCTCCGCCTCGGCCCGCCGGTCGAAGACCTTGCCGTACAGCCGCATCTGCTCGTAGATCGTCTCGTAGCCGGGATCCCGGATGCCGTCCGGGCAGAAGCTGGGCTCGTCGAGCACGGGGATGCCGACGGCGGCGAGGGCCTCCCGCGAGACGCCGTCCGGCAGGCCGAGCACCAGGTCGGGTTCCTGAGCGATGATCGACTCGGTGGAGATCTTCAGGTGTCCGTCGGAGCCGAGGCGGTCGGTGAGGGAGGGGACCCTCTCGACCGCCGCGAGGGTCTCCGCGGAGTAGTACTCCGGCGGGAACCGCCCGGCCCGCGAGGCCAGCCGGTCGAGCACGCCGAGCGTGGACAGGTACTGCAGCGGAGCACTGTTCACGATCATGACGCGGGAGGGCGGCTCCGGCACCCGGACGTCCGCCCCGCAGTTCTCGACGGTCAGGGGGAAGCCCGCCGCCGTGCCGCCGCCCGCCCCGGAGCCGGTCGAGCCGCAGCCGGTGAGCACGGCGGCCAGCAGGACGGCCGCGGACCAGGCGAGGTGTCGCTTCATCGGGCGGATCACTCCTTGCGGTGACCGGCACGCCGTTCAGGCCGGCCGGAGGCGGGGACGGACGCGGGGACGGACGCGGGGACGGACGCGGGGCCGCCGGCCGGTCCGGACACGGCGTCGAGCGGGTGGAAGAGGAACTGGATGCCGCGGGACGTCTCGAGGCGCTCGACCCCGACGCCGTAGACGCCTTCGAGCAGCTCCGCCGTCAGCACGTCGGCGCACGGCCCGTGCGCGACGACGTCGCCCTCGTGGAGCACCAGGACGTCGTCGCAGTAGCGGGCTGCCAGATTGAGGTCGTGCAGCACGATGACCGTGGTGACGCCGAGCCCGCGGATCAAGGCGAGCAGCTCGTGCTGGTAGCGGATGTCGAGGTGGTTGGTCGGCTCGTCGAGCACCAGGTGGGTGGGGCGCTGCGCCAGAGCGCGCGCGATCATCACGCGCTGCTTCTCGCCGCCGGACAGCCCGGTGAAGACGCGGTCCGCGAGGTGCCGCGCGCCGACCCTGCGCAGGACGGCCGCCGCGATGCGGTGGTCCTCCGCGCCGTTGCGCGCGAACATCGCCTGGTGCGGCACCCGGCCGAGCATGACCATGTCGGCCACGGTCATCGGCAGGTCGCCCGACGGCTCCTGCAGCACGACGGCAACCTGCCGGGCCAGTTCCCGGTGGGGGAAGGAGTCCAGCGGACGCCCGTCGAGCAGCACCCGGCCGCTGCGCGGGGCCGCGATCCCGGTGAGCATCCGCACCAGCGTGGTCTTGCCGCTGCCGTTGGGGCCGAGCAGCCCGAGGACCCGGCCGGACTCCGCCCGCACGTCGATGTCGCGCACCACGGTCGTCGCGCCGTACGCGTAGCCGAGCCCGACTCCTTCGATCACGGGTGCCTCACTCGCTTCCTGCGTGCAGCCGGCGGACCAGGATGAGCAGGAACGGCGCGCCGACGAGCGCGGTGATGATGCCGATCGGCAGCTCCTGCGGGCTGAGGATCATGCGGGCGGCCAGGTCGGCCCACAGCAGGAACGTCGCACCGATCAGCGCGGCGACGGGCACGGCCCGCCGGTGCGTGGCCCCCACCGCCCGCCGGGCCAGGTGCGGGATCACCAGCCCGACGAAGCCGATGCTGCCCGCGGCGGCCACCAGCACCCCCACCGCCAAGGACACCAGGACCAGCAGCACCAGGCGGAACCGCGTCGGCGAGATGCCCAGGGTGTGCGCGGTCTCGTCCCCGAGCGCCAGGGCGTCCAGACGCCGTCCCCACAGCGTGAGCAGCGCGGTCACCAGGGCGACGGCGACCAGGACCACGGCCAGCGGCGCCGACCAGTGCGCCAGCGCCAAGGTGCCCAGCAGCCAGAACAGCACCGACCGGGAGCCCTCCGCCGAGTCGGACGCGAAGATCAAGAAGCTCGTCAGGGCGTAGAGCGCGTAGCCGACGGCCACGCCGGTCATCAGCAGCCGCGTCGAGGTGATCCGCCCGGCCGCCCGCGCGATCACGAAGACCAGCAGCGAGGCGGCCAGCGCACCCAGGAATGCCGCGGCCTGCAGCGCGTGCTCCCCCCACCCCGCGCCGAACCCGAACAGGATCGCGGCGGCGGCGCCCGTCGAGCCGCCCGAGTTGACCCCCAGCAGGTACGGGTCGGCCAGCATGTTCCGCACCATCGCCTGCAGGGCCGTCCCGGTGACGGCGAGCCCGGCGCCGACCGCCGCGCCGAGCAGCACGCGCGGCAGCCGGACCCGCCACACGATCGCGTCCTGCGACGACCGCCAGGTGGCCTCGGCCGGGCTGCCGATCAGATGGTGGCCGACGATCTCGAGGACGGTCGGCGGCGGCACGGACACCGAGCCCATCCCCACCGCCGCGACGACCGTGCCGCAGAAGACCGCCAGCAGCCCGAGCAGGAGCAGCAGGTACCGGCGCCGGCGGGACGACGCCCCGAGGTCGTCGTCGAGGCCGTCGTCGAGGCCCGACGCGGGTACCCCGGCCGACGGGGCCACCGATGACGCCCTCATGCATCCCCTCAGTTCTTGCGGTCGATGTGCAATAACTAATGTGATGCAGGAAGCCCCGGCAAGCAAGATCGCCGTGCGAGAAACCTTCGGCGCCGGGGCGGGCCGCGCAGGCCCCGTGGAGGACGTGGCGGCCACCCGGTCCATCTGGCGTCCGACCTCGGCGAGCACGTGGCGGGCGCCCCGGCACGGAACTCCCGCGCCGGTACCGTCCACGTACGATGTGCGGATCATGGTCTTCATCCGGGTGCTGGGCTCGTTCGCGGCCGAGGTGCACGGTGAGAGCGTCCACCTCGGCGGGCCGCGGCAGCGGGGCGTGCTGGCGCTGCTGGCGGCGGCGCGCGGCCGGGTCGTGCCGGTCGACCGGATGATCGAGGACCTGTGGCGCGGGGAGCCGCCCGCGCGGGCGCTGACGTCCCTCCAGGCATACGTGTCCAACCTGCGCCGGCTGCTGGAGCCCGCGCGCCCGCCGCGCACGCCGGCCCGGCTGCTGGTGAGCGCCCCGCCCGGCTATGCGCTGCGGCTGCCGCCGGAGTCGGTGGACGCGTGGCGGTTCGAGGACCTGCTCGACCGGGCCCGGGCCGACCCCGACCCGCGCGCCGCCCGGGCCCGGCTCGCCGAGGCGCTGGCGCTGTGGCGGGGGCCGGCGTTCGCCGAGGTCGCCGACGAGCCGTGGGCCGCCGCGGAGACGGCTCGGCTCAACGAGCTGCGCCTGGTCGCCGCCGAGCTGCACGTCGCCGCGGGACTGCGCACCGGCGACCCCGCCGCGGTGGTGCCGCAGGCCGAGCGGCTCACCCGCGAGGAGCCGCTGCGCGAGGAGGGCTGGCGCCTGCACGCCCTGGCCCTGTGGAGCAGCGGCCGCCAGGCCGACGCGCTGGCGGCGCTCCGCCGCGCCCGCGGCGTCTTCGCCGAGGAGCTCGGGCTCGACCCCGGCCCGGACCTGACGGCGCTGGAGGAGGCGATCCTCACCCGGCGCACGGACGTCATGCGCGAGACCGTGCCGCCGCCACCGCCGCCACCCCCCTCGCCACCGCCGCCCGCACCGCCGCCGGCGCCGGTCGGCGAGGCGCCGTTCGTCGGACGGGAGGCGGAACTGTCGGCGCTGGTCACGGCCGCCACCGAGGCCGCCGGGGACGGCGCCCGCGTCGCCCTCGTCACCGGTGAGGCCGGGCTCGGCAAGTCCACGCTCCTGGAGCACCTCGGCGGACGCCTGGAACGCGACGGGTGGCTGGTCGCCGCCGGCCACTGCCCCGAGGTCGACGGGGCGCCGCCCGCGTGGGCCTGGACCGAGGCGCTGCGGGCCGTCGCCGCGGCCGCGCCCCCGGGCGCGTTCGCCGCCGACCTCGCGCCGCTGCTCACCGACACCGGGCCGGTGGCCGCCGACGCCGCCGCGGGGCGGTTCCGCCTGCGCCGGGCCGTGTGGCGATGGCTGGCGGCGGTCGCCTCGGAACGCCCGGTCGCCGTCGTGCTGGACGACCTGCACCGGGCGGACGCCGCCACGCTCGAACTGCTCGGCGGCGGCCTCGGCCTGCGGGCCCCGATCCTGGTCGTCGCCGCGTACCGCGCGGACGAGAGCGCGCACCTCACCGACACGCTGGCCTCCCTCGCGCGCGCCGCGCCCCTGCGCCTGCCGCTGCGGGGGCTGGACGGCGAGGCCGTGGCGGAGCTCGTGCGGTCCGAATGCGAGACCGACGAGGAGACCGTCGCGGGGATCGCGGAGCGGACCGGCGGGAACCCGTTCTACGTGCGGGAAAGCGCCCGGCTGCTGAACGGCGAAGGCGCGCTGGTCGCCCTCTCCGAGGTCCCCGAAGGCGTGCGGGACGTCCTGCGGCGGCGCTTCGCGCGGCTGCCCGAGGGAGGCGTGGCCGTGCTGCGGCTGGCCGCGGTCGCGGGCCGGGAGAGCTCGGTGGAGGTGCTGGTGAACGCCGCCGACACCGACGAGGACGGCGTGCTGGACGCGCTGGACGCGGGTGTGATCGCCGGACTGCTGAGCGAGCCCGGCCCCGGACGGGTGCGGTTCGTCCACGCCCTCGTCCGCGACACCCTCGTCGCCGACGTCAGCCGCCTGCGGGCGGCCCGCATGCACGCCCGCATCGCCGCCGCGCTGGAAGGCACCGGCGACGTCGCGGCGCTCGCGCACCACTACGCGCGGGCCGGTTCTCCCAAGGCCGTCCGGTACTGCGTCGAGGCCGCCGACCTGGCCGAGGCGCGCTACGCCCACGACGTCGCGGCCGATCTCCTCACCGCCGCGCTCGCGAACGCGTCCGACCCGCGGGAGCGCGTCGACCTGCACGGCAGGCTGCTGCGCTCGCAGATCCGGGCGGGGGCCGTCGGAGCCGCCCGCGAGACACGCCGCGAAGCCGTGGAGTACGCGGAGTCCCTGGGCCGCGACGACCTGATGATCGCCGCGTTCACCGCCTGGACCGAGCCGACGCCGTGGCAGTCCCGCCCGTACGGCACCGTGGACCGCCCCGTCGTCGACCGGCTGAGCCGCCTGCTCGAGCGCACCGACCTGGCCCCGGAGACGCGCGGCCGGCTCCTCGTCGCCTACGCCGACGAACTGGCGGGCGAGGACGACCCCACCGTCCTGGCGGCGGCCCGCGAGGCGCTCGGCCTCGCCGCCGGGCCGCACCTGCGGGCGGCGGCGCTCGGGGTCCTGGCCCGAGGCATCGGCGGGCCGGACGGACGCGCCGGACTCTGCCGCGACCTGGTGGCGATCGGCGTGGAGCACGGCGTGCCCGCCTACCGCGTCGCCGGCCTGCTCAACCATGCCTGCGCCGCCGCCGAGGCCAACGACCCGGCCACCATGCGCCGGACGGCCGCCGAGGCCGGCGGCCTCGCGCGCGCCTACCGGCTGCCCGAGGCGGCGGGCGTCGCCGAGGTGACACTGGCGACCCTGGCCCTCATCGAGGGCCGGTCCGCCGACGCCGAACGGCGCTACCGGCGGGCCGCCGACGGCATGCGGCGCGCCGGCTCCCTGCACGCCTCCGGCTTCCTCGGCTTCGCGCTGGCCGCGACGTGGATGAGCGACGGCACCCTCGTCACGCGTCTCGACGAGGTGCGCGCCCTCCACGAGGCGGCGGGCCCGATGGCGTCCGACCTGCTGGTCCTCGCCCTGCACGGCAACGGCCTGAGCGGCGAGGCCCGCCGGGTCCGGACCTCCGCCCCGATCCGCCCCGACTACTTCTTCACCTTCCTCACGACTCTCCGAGCCATGGCCGCCATGGTGCTGGACGACCGCGCCGCGGCCGAGGAGACCTACGCGAGGCTGCTTCCGCACCGCGGCGGCCCCCCGGCGGGTGCCGCGAGCCTGTCGCTGGCGCTGCGCCCGGTCGCCCACACCCTCGGTGAACTGGCCCTTTTCCTCGGCCGCGACCGGCGGGCCGCCGCCCATTTCGCCGAGGCCGCCGCCATCGCCGACCGGTGGAACGCCCCCCACTGGGCCGCCGACGCCCGCTCGCGAATCCCCGCCTGAGTCGCGCCGCCTGAGCCGCGCCGCCGGCGTCGACGCCGTCGGCCGGGCGTCACGGCGAGGGGATCACGGCGATCGGGCAGGGGGCGTGGTGCACGGCGCCGTGCCCGACCGCGCCCAGCGCCGGGAGCGGACGCCGGTGCCGGTGCGCGCCCACCACCAGCAGCCGCGCGTTCCGCGCCGCGTCTGCCAGCGCCGCCACGGGCTGCGCGCAGGGCAGCTCCTCGATCACCTCGATCTCGGGATGGCGGGCGCGCCACGGAGCGACGACCCCGGCCAGGGACTCGCCGAGCTCCTCCCGCGTCCGGGCGTGGTCGGCGGCGGTGACGGCGGGCTGCATCGACGGAGGCAGCCGCCAGGCGTGGACGACCCGCAGCCTCGCCTTGTGCAGGAGTGCGGCGTCGAAGGCGTACTCCAGGGTCGCCTCCATGCCCCGCAGCAGGTCCACGCCCACGACGATCTCCTCGCCGTCGCCGCGTCCGCGCACGATCACGACCGGTACCGGCAGGTGCCCGGCCAGCCGCAGCCCGTTGGACCCCAGCAGCAGGCCCCGGAACCCGCCGAGTCCGCGGCTGCCCAGCACCAGCTCGTACGCCCCCTCCGCCTCCCGGCGCAGGACGACCGGGACGGCGTCGGCGACGACCGCCGTCGTGACCTCCAGGCCCGGCCGTCCGTCCGAGGCCCTCCGCTCGGCGTCCGTCACCGCCTTCCGGCCGGACGCGGCGGCATGGTCGTCGACCTGCACGGGCGCGTACGCGGGGGCGCCGAACGCGTACGGCCAGACCGCCGCGGCGTGCACGATGTGCAGCGGCCTTCCGCGCCGGGCCGCCTCGTCCGCCGCCCAGTCCACCGCCAGGTCGGCGCATTCGGACCCGTCCGTCCCCACCACGATGCGTTCCGGCATGCCTCCTCCTTCGCGTGCGGCGTCCCGGAGCCGCGCCACGACGCGCCTTCGGCGCCGGATTCCACCCCATCAAGCCGGGCCGCTCCGTCCCCAGAGGCGAACGTCCCGTCATTCGGCTCCGACCACGGACCTTCGTCCCTGCGCGGCCCGGCGTCTCCTCACACGGCTCACACGGCCGCCGGGACGGCCGACACGACACGGAGGCCGATCCGCGGGAGACCGCCGATCGAGGCGCGCACCGGGCACGCCTCCATGGCGGCGAGGAACCCCTCGTGCTCCTCCGGCGACAGCGGCAGCGGCGGCCGCACGTCGAGGTCGACGCGATCGACGCGGGGCGGGCGTCCCGGCCCCAAGGCGAAGTCGGCCACGACCTCCAGCCCGTCCGCGGGGAGCCCGCGCCGGACGAGGTACTCCCGGCCCTGGTGGGCCGCACCGGCCGCCAGCGCGGCGACGAACAGCTCCACCGGCGTCGGCCCGCAGTCGAGACCGCCCGACGTGTACGGCCGGTCGAGGTTCACGACGTGATCGCGGACGATGACGGCGAAAGCGGTCTTCTCCCGGTGCAGGACCGTCATGGTGCTCATTGCGCTCGCCTCCCGTGGCGTCGCCGCGGATCGTTCCGGACCTCAAGCCTCGCCCGGCGGCGCGCGCCCGGGTAGGGATGAAGGTCCCTTCACGGCGGGATCGTCGGCCGGACCGGCGCCCGCCGCGGGACACGGCGCCGGTCAGTCCCCGTCCAGGGGCGCCGTCCATTCGAGTTCGGTGCCGCCGCCGGCCCGGGGCCGGACGGCGAACGCGCCGCCGCACCGCTCGGCGCGTCCCCGCAGGTTGTCGAGGCCGCTGCGGCGCTCCGTCCCGGTCATCCCGACGCCGTCGTCCTCGACGCGCAGCGTCAGCTTCTCGCCCGCGTGCACGGTGACCTGCACCGCACCGGCGCGGGCGTGCCGGGCCGCGTTGGACAGCGCCTCCCGGAGCACGGCGACCGCGTGGTCGGCCGTCTCGTCGTCCACGAGCGTGTCCAGCGCGCCGTCCAGCCGGACGGACGGGGGGAAGCCCAGGCTCTCGGCGGCGGCGTCGATCACCGCGTGCAGGCGGCCGCGGAACGTCCCGTCGCCGGACGGCGTCTGCAGCGCGTAGATCGTCGAGCGGATCTGCCGCATCGTGGCGTCCAGGTCGTCCACCGCCCGCCGCACCCGCGCGTCCACCTCGGGCTTCTGGACGATCTCCAGGGTGGCCATCAGGCCCATCGCGGTGGCGAACAGCTGCTGGATCACGGTGTCGTGGAGGTCCTTGGCGATGCGGTCGCGGTCCTCCAGCAGCGCCAGCCGCTCGGCGTCCCTGCGCCGGTCCGCCAGTTCGAGCGCCACCGCCGCCTGGCCGGCGTACGCCTCCAGCAGCCGCTGCGCGCCCTCGGGGAAGGCGTGCCCGCCGGGCGCGTTCATCGCCCAGACCACGCCCCGCGCCTGCTCCCCCGCCCCCAGCGGCACCATCAGGAGCGGACCGACGCCGAGCGCCCGTGACACCTCGCTCCCGCGCAGCGCCCCGTCGCCGTCGGCCACGCGGAGCGACGCGCCCGTCGTGAACACCTCGCCGCCCGTGGATCCCTCGACCGGCACGGCGCCGCCGCGGACCTGGTCCGCCCCGCGCCCGTCCGCGGCCACCGTCTCGAACCGCTCCCGGTCCTCGTCGACCAGGGCCACGGCCGCGAGGTCCGCGCCGACGACCTCGCGGGCGCGCCGCGCGACGACCGCCGTCGCCTCCACCGGATCGGGCCCCGACAGCAGCGCCGTGGAGATCTCGGCGGACGCCTTCAGCCACCGCTCCCGGCGCCGCGTCTCCTGGTAGAGGCGGGCGTTCTCGATCGCGATCCCGGCGGCCGTCGCGAGGGCGGTGACCACGGCCTCGTCCTCTTCCTCGAACGCACCGCCGTCGGTCCGCTCCGTCAGGTAGAGGTTGCCGAACACCTCGCCGCGGATCCGGATGGGGACCCCCAGGAAGGAGCGCATCGGCGGATGGTGGTCGGGGAAGCCGTAGGAGTCGGGGTGCCGGGACAGGTCGGCGAGCCGCAGCGCGCGCGGATCCTTGATCAGCAGGCCGAGGATGCCGTGCCCGTGCGGCCAGTGGCCGATCCGCGCGATCTCCTCCTCGGTGACGCCGACCGTGATGAACCGGACGAGCCGTTCCCCGTCCTCGTCGATCACCCCCAGCGCCCCGTACCGGGCCTGCGCGAGACCGGCGGCGGCCTCGGCGATCCTGCGCAGGACCGAGTCGAGGTCGAGGTCGCTGCCGATCGACACGACGGCGTCGAGCAGCCCGTGCACGCGGTCCCGGGACGCGCGGACGTCGTCCAGCCGGGCCTGCAGCTCGCCGAGCAGGTCGTCGAGCCGCAGATGAGGGAGGATTCCCCGGGCTCCCTCGTCGTCCGGCGGTGGCTCCAGAGGCACACTGCCATTATCGTCGCCCGCGCCGCGAATGCCACTTTCGGGACCTTGGTCCCGAAAGCCGGGGACTCCTGAAACCGCTCGGGAAAGCAAACGAAGGGTAGCGTTCGTTTCATGAGCACATGCTCGAGGGAGCGATGCCATGAATCCGACGACCGAAGGCCGTGACGCGGCGGCGGGCACGGCGATCCGCGTCTTCCTGCTCGACGACCACGAGGTCGTGCGCCGGGGCGTGTCGGCGCTGCTGTCGGCCGAGGCCGACCTCGAGGTCGTCGGCGAGGCGGGCACGATGGAGCAGGCCCTGGTCCGCGTCCCCGCCGTCCGGCCGGACGTCGCGGTGCTGGACGTCCGCCTTCCCGACGGGGACGGCGTGGCCGTCTGCCGCGAACTCCGCTCCCGGATGCCCGGCCTGGCCTGCCTGATGCTGACCTCCTTCGATGACGAGGAGGCGCTGTTCGAGGCGGTGATGGCGGGGGCCGCGGGGTACGTGCTCAAGCAGATCCACGGCTCCGACCTGGTCGGCGCCGTCCGGACGGTCGCCTCCGGCCAGTCCCTCCTGGACCCCCGCAGCACCGCGCGGATGCTGGAGCGCATCCGCAGCCGCAGGGAGCAGAAGGATCCGCTGCACGGTCTGTCCGAGCAGGAGCGCCGCATCCTGCACCTCATCGGCGAGGGGCTCACCAACCGGCAGATCGGCGAACGCATGTCCTTGGCCGAGAAAACCGTAAAGAACTACATTTCCTCGATTTTCACGAAACTTGGCATGAGCCGTCGCACCCAGGCCGCGGCGTTCGCCGCGCACCTCGAATCCGGAAGCGGCACGCGGACGCCGGAATAACCGGTCCGCGCGCCCGCGCGCCCGCGATCTCCCTTTCTTTCACGCCGCCAGGAGGGGCGTGAACTCACCACCACTCCTCGGTGGTGACCTCCTCCACCGGCCTCCGGACGGCCTCGAACCGCGGGGCGTCGCCGCTCACCGCGCCGATCCGCAGCAGCGACTGCGGGTGGCGTCCGGCGCAGAAACGGGTGCGGATGAAGTCCCGCAGCTCGGGCACCTCCAGCGCCTGCGTGTGGAACGCCACCGCCAGACCGTGCTGGTCGGCGCGCAGGAGGAGCCGCTGAAGCGCCTGGCCGGCCCGGATCCAGGCCGCCGGGTCGTCGGTCTGGGTGGCCAGCAGCATGACGAGGCCCGCCTCCCGGCCGCCTCCCTCCGCCGGACCCGGCACGCCCCGATCCTGCCCGCGCGCGAAGTCCCGTGCGGCGAACCGGGGTTCGGTGCGCGCCTCCCGCGGATAGCCGCCCTCCTGGACGCCGTCCCTGCGCCGGGTGCCCGGCGCCGGAGCCCAGCGGGCGATCTCCGAGGCGTAGGACGGCGTGCGCCGCTGGACGTGCTCGGCGGCGTCGGTCAGCGCGGCCAGGGCGCCCTCGACATGGGCGTCCACCGCCTGTATCAGGCGCGCGCCCTCCGTCTGGGTCTCCGTCGCGATCCTGCTGATCACGGTGTCGGGGACGCCGCCCGGCCCGAACCCGCCGCGGTGCGTGCGGCGCCGCCTGATGCGGCCGTGCAGGTCCTCCAGGTCGCCGTCCGGCGGCTGCCCCGGGTTCATGTGCACGTCGGCCAGCAGGTGGGGCCGGTCCGGGTCCGGGAGCAGCCGGACGTCCGGGGCGTATCCGAGCACCCGCAGCGCGAGCCGCAGGTTGTACAGCGCCGCTCCGCAGCTGATCAGCATCTCCCGGCCGGCCGGGTCGGCGACGCCCAGCCGCCGGTCGGCGTCCGCGCGCACGCTGATCCGCGCCCCGCGGACGCCGAAGCGCCACGGCTGGGTGTTGTGGACCGACGGAGCCCAGACCGCGTCGCCGATCGCGCGGCGGGCGTCCTCGGCGAGCTGCTCCGGCGGCACCGGGGTGGTGATCCTGGTTCGCATGCCCACTCCTTCGAAGGTCTCTCCACCAGCCCATCAACCGGTCCGCGCCGGCGGCAGGGCCGAAGGTCCGGACCGGGCGGGACGTCCAGGGCCGAACGCCGGCCAGCCCGGGACGTTCGGCCCTCCCCGCCGCGGGCTCCCGAGATGGACGCTGGAAGCGCCGCGGCGGACCGACGCGAAGGAGAGGTGGAGACCGTGAACACCGACGCACCGGCCGAGTCCCGGACCGCCGGCGAACTCATGACCCGGGACCTGCTCGTCATCGCCGCGTCGGAGTCCGCGCTCATGGCGTGGGAGCTGATGTCCAAGGCGGGCGTGCACCACCTGCCCGTCGCCGACGACGAGGGCGCGTTCCTCGGCGTGCTGGACGCCCAGACCGTCGCGGCCAGGTGGAGCGCGTCCGGGCCCCTGCACGCGCGGCGTCCGGTCACCGGACTGCTGCCGGACCGCCCGCCCCGCGCAGTCCGTCCCGGCACCCCGGTCCCGGAGGCGGCGCGGGCCATGCTCGACGCCGGGGCCGACTACGTCGCCGTCACCGACGAGGCGGGCGGGCTCGTCGGCCTGCTCACCGCACGGGACCTGATGGCCGCCATCGCGGGCGTCCGGCGGGAGGCGGCGCCGCCGAGCGGAGGGATACCGTCGCTGTACCGGATGGAACCCGTCCTCCCCCGGCAGACGCCCCGGCACCCGGACGGCGGCCTCCCCCCGGACTGACCACACGGCACGGCGGCCGTCCGGGTGGACGGTGCGAGACCTCAGGCCGGCGCGGTTCCACCGGGCGCGAGCGTGGTGACGAAGAAGTCGACGATGGCACGCTGCCGGTCGGGGTCGAGGATCGACGCCTCGCCGGAGAAGCTGACCCGGGTCAGGATGACGCCCAGGAACGCCTCGCAGGCCAGTGCGGGATCGACCGCGCCGGGGATCTCACCGCGCCGCCGGGCCGAGCGGAAGACGTCCTCGACGACCGCCATGCAGTGGTCGATGAAGTCGCGGCGGAACCCCGCGTAGATGGCGGGATGGTTCTGCGCCTCCTGGACGCACCGCTGCAGGATCTCCAGGCGCGGGCTGGTGAACACCGCGGCCACCGCCGGGACGATCGCGAGCAGGTCCGCGCGCAGCGCGCCCGTCCCGGGCACCGCCAGCCCGGCCGCGAGGGTGCCCAGCGCGTCTACGACGAGCCGGTCGCGGTCGGGCCAGCGGGCGTAGATGCCCCGCTTGTCGACCCCCGCGCGCGCGGCCACGCTGTTGGTGGAGAACCCCGCGATCCCCCGTTCGGCGAGTTCGTCCACCGCCGCCCGGAGCACCCGCGCGTCGATCGACGGGTCGCGCCGGCGTCCGCGCGGACGTCCTGCTGAGCTCACTTCACCATCCTCGAGAATTGATGTACCGTGGCGGTACGTTAAATATACGGGATACCGGCCCGGCGCGGTCGGCATCGGAGGAGAACGACTATGCCATCCACGTTGTACACCGCCACGGCGACCGCCTGGGGCGGGCGCGAGGGCCGCGTCGAGTCGACCGACCGGCGCGTCGCGCTGGACCTGTCCGTCCCGAAGGCCCTCGGCGGCGACGACGGCCGGGGCACCAATCCCGAGCAGCTGTTCGCCGCCGGGTACGCGGCCTGCTTCCACAGCGCCCTGAAGGCCGCCGCCCGGCAGGAGAAGATCGACGTCGCCGAGTCGGCGGTGTCGGTCACCGTCGGCATGGTCGGCGGCCTCGCCGAGGGCATCGACCTCACCGTCCGGATCGAGGCCGAACTGCCGGACGTCCCCGGCGACCGGGCGCGGAACCTGCTGGAGGCCGCGCACCGGGGATGCCCCTACAGCCGCGCGACGCAGGGCAACGTCGCCGCCGAACTCGTTCTCGTCCAGACCGACGACTGAGCACAGGAGGACATCCCATGTTGCAGACGGGCGATTCCGCACCCGACTTCGAACTGCCGGACCAGCACGGCGAACGCGTCCGGCTGAGCGAGCGGCTGGGCACGGGGCCGGTGGTGCTGTTCTTCTACCCTGCCGCCCTCAGCCCGGGGTGCACCCGCGAGGCATGCCACTTCCGCGACATCGTCGCCGAGTTCGCCGAGCGCGGAGCGGCGATCCTGGGCATCAGCGGCGACGACGTCCAGAAGCAGAAGCGGTTCGACGACCGGCACAGCCTCGGCTACCCCCTGCTCTCCGACGCCGACGGGGCCGTCGCCCGCGCCTACAAGCTCGCGCGGCGCATCCCCGGCTTGCCGGCCAAGCGGGCCACCTTCGTCATCGACGGCGACCGGCGCGTGCTCGCCGCGGTCCACAGCGAGATCAATATGAACGTCCACGCGGACAAGGCGCTGGCCGCACTGCCGAAGTAGCGCCCGGACAACGCTCTTTGGCCGGATCAGGCCGCCGGCGTCAGTTCAGCAGGCAGCTGACCAGGTGCTGACGTTCTTCTCCGCATTGACTGGATAGGTCCACAAGGAGCGCGTACCTCACCACCGCGGCGAATCTGGACTTCCGCTTCCTGAGGGCGTCACATCCTGGGTCGCCGAACTGTCATATGAGGTGAGAAGCGGAGATGCCTCACCGGCAGAAGGGACGGGCGACGATGCCCACGCAGCGCGAGCAGGACGAAGCCGACCTCCGGCGGCACGTCGACAGGATCATCGAAGCCCTCGGAGCCAAGGACCTCGACGCCCTGCGGTGCCTCTACGCGACGGACGTCGTCTCCTTCGACGTCGAGCCGCCGCTCCAGCACGTGGGGATAGAGGCGAAGTTGAAGAACTGGACGAACGTGTTCACGGTCTTCCAGGACGTGTCGTACGAAGTTCGCGACCTGGCCCTCACCGTGGGCGACGACGTCGCGTTCGGGCACGGTTTCGGACGGCTGAGCGGCACCCTGCGGGACGGGACGGCGACGACCGGCATGTGGGTTCGTGCCACGTTCGGCTTCCGGAAGACCGACGGCGCCTGGCTGATCGCCCACGACCAAGTCTCCGTCCCGTTCGACATCTCGACCGGCCGAGGCGTGACGGACCTCGAACCCTGACGACGCCCCACCGCCCGTAAAGGTCCTTCAGGCGTCTCGCGTCAGCGTCCGGGGTGTCCGGGGCCGATGTGCTCGGGCATGTACCGCACGACCGTCTGCCCCTCGCGTTCGCAGGCCCGGCACTGGAGGGTCTGGTGGCCCTTGTGGACGGCCCACGCGGGCGGGCAGGCGCACGGCGACCAGCCGACCAGGACCTCCCCGGGCCGCAACTCATGCCCGAACGGGCAGATATGGGACATATCGCCAGAGTAGGGGACGCCCCGCCGCAGGTCGGCAGCGGTCCGGCGGACGCGGTGTTTCAACGGCGGCCGTGCTGCTCGGCGGAGCGGGCTCGGCGGTGGGCCGCGACGCGTTCACGGGTGGCGCACCGGCGGGAGCAGTAACGGCGTTCGGGGCCGCTGCCCTGGTCGATGAAGACGTTCCGGCAGCTCGGGGACGCGCAGACCCGGCCGGGCGGACGCTGGCGGTCCCAGAGCAGGACGGTCAGAGCCATGCACGACGACGCGAGGAGCCACTGACCCCAGGGAGCGTCGTCGTCGTGGTCGAGGTGCGGGTGCCAGGGCGAGGCGCCGCCGTGCGAGGTCAGGCGGAGCGGCCCGGTGTGCGCCCGCAGGACGCGGTTGAGCGCGGTGGCGGCGGCGTCGGCGTCCTCGGCGGTGAACACGTCCCGGAGCAGGGCGGCGGCCGAGCGCATCCCGGCGACGTCGTCGGCCGTGAGGGCGACGGGGTCCGCTTCACCGTGGGCGCGGAGGACGTCCGCGACGCTCTCCGGGTCGGGGCGGTCGTCGGCGAGGACGTTGATCAGGGCGGCGGTCCGCCTGGCCATGGCCGGCACGGAATGCCGGGTCGACCAGTCGTCGATGTCGGGGCGCACGCCTCGAATGTAACGCATATTGCGGAGTTTTGAGTTACCTCCGTATCGTTCCGCCGGTGAAGAGGCGCTACTCCTTGGGTTCCTATCTCTCGGGGGCGGTGGCGGCCCGGATCGGGGACGAGATGTCCGGTCCGGCGCTGATGCTCGCGGGATTCACCTTGGCCGGGTCGGCCTCGGACGCGTCGGCGCTGCTCGCGGCCCTCACGGTTTCCGCCGCGGTCGGGGGCCCGGTGCTCGGGGCGCTTCTGGACCGAGCCGGACGACCGGGCCGCCTGCTGGGCGGAGCCCTCGCGCTGTACGCGGCGGGCCTGGCGCTGGTTCTGCTGGCGCTGGGCCGTGTCCCGTTCGCCGTCGCCCTCGTGGTCGCCGTGGTGACGGGGCTGCTGGGTCCGGCCCTGTCGGGCGGGTGGACGGCCCAGCTTCCCCGGGTGGCGTCCCCCGGCCGCCTGCCCCGGGCGAACGCCCTCGATGCCATGACGTTCGGCGCGGCGAGCCTGGCGGGCCCGGCCCTCGCCGGCGTCGCCGCGGAGGCGTTGGGGGCACCGATGGCCGTGGTGGTGTCCGCCGTGCTCATCGCCCTGGCGCTGCCCGCCGCGTGGAGGCTGCCCGACCGTCCCGTCCGGGCGCGGGAGGCTCGGGCGGCCTCGCTGGCCGGCGCGCTGGCGGCCGGGGTGCGGGTCATCGCCGGCAGGCCGCCGCTGGCGCGGGCCACCCTCGCCTCGGTGGTCTGCTGCGCGGCGCAGGGCATGCTGACCGCCTGCGTCCCGCTGCTGGGCGAGCGCGTCCTGGGCGGA
The DNA here is from genome assembly GCF_003947565.1 of Actinomadura sp. WAC 06369. NCBI lineage: Bacteria > Bacillati > Actinomycetota > Actinomycetes > Streptosporangiales > Thermomonosporaceae > Actinomadura > Actinomadura sp. WAC 06369. Next base: position 133,297 of record NZ_QHJN01000001.1, read on the forward strand.
GCCGGCCGCGGCGTGCTGCTGCTGTCCTGCGCGGCGGTCTCGGCCCTGGCGGCCAACGCCCTGCTGGCGCGGTTCCCGCGCGCCGTCGCCCCCGACACGGTCGTCTGGGTCGGCGCCCTGGTCCAGGCCGCCGCCTTGGCGCTGGCCGCTCTGGAACGACCGGTCCTCCTGATCATCGCCGTCGTCGTCGCGGGACTCGGTGAGGGCCCCCAACTGGTCGCGCTGTTCGCGGTCCGCCACCGGGAGGCGCCGGAGGAGCTCCGCGGCCAGATCTTCACCACCGGCGCCAGCTTGAAGATCACCGCGTTCGCCGTCGGAGCGGCCGTCGCCGGACCCGTCGCGAGCCGGTCACTGACCGCTGCCCTGATCGTCGCCTCCGGCGTGGCGCTCCTGGCGGCACCGGCGGCCCTCGCCATCCCCTGGAGGAAGCGAGACTCCTGGAAGGAGAACTCCCCGGTCGAGCGTGTCGGGCACTGAACGGTGCGCGGTGCTAGAAGTGGCCGCCGAAACCGTCGACACCGTAACTGCTCGGCCACGTGGTGACGTGCCGGATCGTCCCCCGGTCGTTCGGCGGCGACGGCTCGGCCGGCGGCCAGGGATCCGGGCGTCCCGCCCGCTCCGCGACGGTCAGGAAATGCTCGTGCTCGTACCAGTAGCGCTTGCCGGCGAGGACGGTGCGCAGCCGTGAGCCGTCCGGGTCTTCGCGGTCGTACCGGTCGAACTGCTCGGTGAGGAAGAGCATCGGGAGCACGTCCTCGTCGTCCTCGGGCAGGTAGCCCGCGTCGACGACGGCGGCGACCGCCTCCGGCTCGAGCTTGGTCGCGCGGGCCAGCAGGGCCCTCCGCAGCCGCCCGCGCCTGAAGTCGTCGGCCGAGAGGGCGTCCGAGGGGCGGAGGTCGCGCAGGGACCGCCGGACGGCCGCGGCCACGTCGTCCGGCAGGTCCGTGCCCAGGAGGCCCAGGATCCGGTCGATGACGGCGTCCTCCCGGGCCCCCGGCCCGTCGCCCTTGCACATCGACTGCAGGACCCGCCCGTCCGGGTCGGCCTCGCGATAGGCGGCGAACTGCCGGGTGAGCAGCAGGAGGAGGGGCGCCCAGGCGGGGTCGGCCGGCCGGTGTCCGGCGTCGCGCACCGCGGCGATCGCTTCGGCGTCCCCGAGGACGGCCCGATCGCACACCACCGCGACGCCCTCGGGAGCCGACAGGGCGCGCAGCGCCCTGCGGCACCGGTCGTGGACCTGCTCGGGCAGCCAGGTGCCGAGGTACTCCAGCAGCCGCCCGGCCAGGGCGCCCTGCTCGAACGCCGCCAGCAGATCGGACCGGTCCTTCAGCAGGGCGAGAAGCGCCAGGTCGACGTCGTCGGGCCGGGCGGGCGGCCGGGGCAGGTGGGGGTTGGCGTCCACGATCCGCAGCAGCGCGTTCGGCTCGCCGCCGCGCCACAGGTCGACCCGGGTCTCATGGCCGGGCGGTGCCGCGCCGAGGTAGGTCGGGCCGAGCCGCGCGCGCGGCCGGACGGCGGTCTCCAGGGCGTCCAGCAGGCCGGGCTGGTCGGTGACGGACAGCAGATCCGCCAGCCGCCGCCGCAAGGCGAGGTCGGGGAACCCCAGTGCGGCATCGACCAGCCGCTGGACATACGGATCGCCGTTGTACACCCCGAGCGGCGGCTCGGCGGCGGTCTGCGGAAGGCACGCCGTCAACCGGACCCGCGGCCGGTACGGGGACGTCGGGTCGGGCTCGAGCAGGAACTCCAGCACCGGAACGACCCGCTCGGGCAGCTCGTGGTTGCCGAACCTGAAGCGCGCGCCGCTCAGCAGGAACCAGGCGCCGCGCCAGACCTCGTGGCGGTCCGCTCCGCCGGCCGCCCACCACCGGTCGATCCGCTCACGGGCACGCCCGCTGCCGCCGTAGAGCGCGGCGGCCAGCACGGCGCGGCCGCGCTCCGGGTCACGCCGCCTGCGGAACAGCACCGTTCCATGATGCATCGCCATCACGCCGGTGGCCATGCCGCGCGGCGTTTGACCCCCGAACGGGGGTCATGACACCCGGTCACGACGGCCGAATAATCGGAGACGTCCGCCGCGACAGGGGCGGGCCCGGCCGATACGGGGGGTCGGGGCCGCTCCGGGACGGACCCCGGACTCCGACGAAGGGCTGTGAGACATGAGCGAGCGCTGCCGGCCGTCCCGCCGAGCGGGCGACGGTCTGGAACCGGCCGTATGAGACTACGAGATCGCGTGCCCAAGTGCGGGCCCACCAGGGAAGTCACCGCGGCACGGACGCTTGGGACGGTGACGCCGCTGCTCCGGACGGTGGGCGTGACCCGGGTCGCCGACATCACCCGGCTGGACCGGGTCGGCATCCCCGTCTTCAACGCCATCGTGCCCCGGTCCCACGACCTGCTGTCGGTGTACAACGGGAAGGGGCGGACTCCGGACGACGCGCGCGCCTCAGCGATCATGGAGGCGGTGGAGCGGTTCGCCGCGTGGCAGCCCCGGACGCCCGACCTCGTCGCCTCGTACGCGGAGCTGAAGGCGTCGGGGCGCCGGGCGCTGAACCCGGAGGAGCACAATCTCGCGCCCGGCCACGCCTACCGTCCGGACAGGCCGATCTCCTGGGCGGAGGGCTTCGATCTGCTCGGTGACGCATCGGTGTACGTGCCGCTGTGCCTCGCCGGGTACTACGTCGACTTCCATGAGGCCCAGTGCTTCTCGATCAACACGACCAACGGGCTGGCTTCGGGGAACTCCCTGGAGGAGGCGATCTGCCACGGCCTGTGCGAGCTGATCGAGCGGGACGCCCTGACCCTGGCCGACCTGGTCGCCAACCGGCTCGCGCACATGGTGCGGGACAAGCTGGGCGACCGGGCGCCGGCGGGTGCCGCCGCCGCCCTCGAGGACCGGCACCGCGACGTCGAGCCGAGGTCCCTGCCGGAGGCGGCACGCTGGTTCGCCGAACGGTTCGAGCAGGCGGGACTGCCGCTGGTCGTCCGGGACATCACCTCGCCGCTCGGGATCCCGACCTTCGCCGCGTTCGTCCGTGAGACCGTGTCCGAGACCTTCTCCTCGGCGCATTCCGGATACGGGACGCATCCGAACGCCGAGGTGGCCCTCATCCGGTCGCTGACCGAGCTGGCGCAGAGCAGGGCGGTCGACATCCAGGGCATGCGCGAGGACATCACCCTCCCGCGGGAGGCGAACGGCCGGTGGGCCGAGCACGTGTCGCGCGGGGGCGAGGTCGACACGTCGGTCTGGCCGTGGCGGCCGTCCGGCGTGCCCGTCCGTTTCCGCGACGTGCCCGATCACCGCAACGACGACGTCATCGCCGACATCGACCTGATGCTGGAGCGGCTGCGGCGGGACGGCCTCGACCGGGCGATCGTGGTGGACCGCACGCCGCCGGGCTTCCCGGTGCACGTGGTCCGGGTGGTCGTTCCGGGCCTCGAATCCTGGGCGATCGACCAGAGCAGGCTCGGCGCCCGCGCGACCGCGCACTGGGAGGCCGCGCTGCGCGGCCCGGCCGCCGCGCGCCGGCCGGAAGCGAGGACGGCATGACGCGCGCCGTCGTCTTCGCGGGCCCGAGCATCGACGCCGCGACGGTGGCCGGCCTGGCGGACGTGGAGCTGCGCCCGCCGGTCGAGCGCGGCGACATCGACGCGCTCCTCGCCGAACCGGATCCCCCGTCCCGGATCGGCATCGTGGACGGCCGGTTCCTCCACGGGCTGATGATCTCCCCCAAGGAGGTGCTGCGGGCCGTCGACCGGCACACGGCCCCGGTGCGGGTCTTCGGCTCCTCGAGCATGGGGGCGCTGCGCGCCGCCGAACTGTGCGAGGAGGGCATGGTGGGGGTCGGGCAGGTGTTCGAGCTGTACCGGTCGGGCGCCGTCGAGGACGACGACGAGGTGTCCATCACGTTCGATCCGGAGTCGCTGCGGCCGCTGTGCGAGCCCATGGTCAACATCAGGATCGCCGTGGCCGCGGCGCGGGCCCGCGCGGTGGTCTCGTCGATGACGGCCGCGACCGTCCTGGCGACGGCCAAGTCCCTCTACTTCCCGGACCGGACCTACGACCGGATCCACCTCCACCCACAGCAGTCCCTCGTCGTGATCGCTCGTCACGCCGACTCCATCGCGCACGCGCCGGCCGGAAAGATCGATGTCGGCGTCGGCCAGCACCGACACGCTGACCTCGCCGCCGCCGCCCGCGACCACCGTGACGCGGGCACGGCTCCGCGCCCGCGCCAGGACGGCCAGCGGGACCTCCGCCACGGCCGACGCCGCCGACTCGTCCATCGTCTCCAGCCCGCCGACCTTCGCCATCTCGACGACGACACCGCGCCGCATGGCCTCGTCGATGCCCGGACGCAGAACCTTGAGCAGCGGATCCGGGAGGTCCTCCTGCTCCGCGAGGAGCTGCCGGAGCATGGCCTCGGCCGTGGCGCACCGCCGCCGCACGGCCGGCTCTGCCGGGTCCACCAGGCCCGCGGCCAGGCCCCGCAGGACGGGAGCCGCCAGCCCGCGCACCTCCTGGTAGCGGCTCTGCCGCAGGCGGGAGATCTCGTTGATCATCGCCTCCCGGCTCGCCATCTCCCAGCGCGCGGCCGCCGCCGTGGCGGCCATACCGCCGCTGTGCCGGAAGACCCGCGCCCCGGCGAGCATCGCGAACTGGATGCTGGCCGACGCGTACAGCAGGGTGACGAACCCGGCGCCCGTGTGGCGGTCCAGATTCCCGGTGGCCAGCAGCGCCGCGAGGACGATCCCCCCGTTCACCACCTGGAACAGGACGAACCGGCTCATCGGCCGGTAGAGCAGCAGGAGCACACCGATCAGGCCGACCGTGGCCCAGGTCCAATTGATCTTCAACATCAGTGGGCCGGGGCAGTTGACCGCCATCGCCAGGCCCGTGAGCAGGTCGACAGCGACCAGCGCCCCGACGGCGCGCCCCCCGCTCACCCGGCGCAGCAGCAGCACGGCACCGACGGCGATGACCAGGAGCTGCACGCCCCAGATGGCCACCGCTCCCGCCGGCGAGCGGTACTGGTCCAGGTAGACCAGGAGCGCCGCACCCGCCGAGCCCACCTGCCACAGCCCGACCGTGATGACCGTGGCCACGTCGAACGCCCTGCTGAACCAGACCGCGAACAGGGCCGCCTCGCCGCCCGCCGGGACGTCAGACACCGGACCACCGCAGCGTGACCGCCGTCCCCCGGCCCGGTCCCGAGTCCACCTCGACCGTCCCGCCGACCAGGGCCATACGCTCCCCGATCGAGTATCTGAGGCCGTACCGCCCGGCGGGGACGCGCGCGGGCTCGAAGCCCCGCCCCCGGTCGATGACCGAGACCGCCACCTCGCCCGCGCGCAGCTCCGCCCGGACCTCCGCACGGGAGACGCCGGAGTGGGAGGCGACGTTGCGCAGCGCCTCGCGCGCCGCGCCGATGATCGCGTGGGCGGCCGGCCCGGGCACCGGGAGCCGCCCCTCGCCGGTGTGCACCACCGCGGTGACCATCGGGGCCAGCTCCGCGGCGAGCGTCTTCAGGCATACGACCAGGTCGACGGCCCGGCCGTCGTCGCCGAGAGGGGACACCGAGAACTCCTCGAGGACCTCCAGCGCCTCCCGCGCGTTCCGCGCGAGCACGGGCGACCCTCCCCGGACGGCGCCCGTGGCGACCATGCCCAGCGTGGCGAGCACCGAGTCGTGCATCTGCGACCGGTGGTGGCGTTCGTCGGCCCGGCGCGCCGCCTCCACCATCGCCCGGCGGTGCTCGCGGTCCCGCTCGGCGACCATGGCGGCCGCCCGGGCGCCTCCGCGCCGGAGCAGCCACATGAGGGCGTTGACCACCACGGCCTGCACGAAGAGGGCCCGCACCTGGCTCGTCGCCACGGGAACGCCGGCCATGTACGCGGAGATCAGCACCGCCGCCATGGCCAGCCCGGCGAGCTGGGACAGGGCGAGCTGCGCCACGTAGATCGCAGAACCGGCCAGCATGATCGCCCAGGTGGTCTCGCCGACGACCGCGTCGACGGTGACGAGCCGCTCCTGGACCAGCAGGACCAGCGACACGACGGCCGTGTCCGACACCACCAGGCCCGGACCCAGCCCGCGGCGGACGGCCCGCACGGCGAAGTACGAGGCCCAGACCGCCAGCCCGCCCAGCACCAGGATCTGCCATCGGCGGGAGACCCCGCCGCCTTCGTCGATCGCCGCGGCCACGATCACCGCGAGCACACCGCCGCACCGCAGCGTGATCGTGAACCTGAAGACCGTGCGGCTCAGCGCATAGTCCGACGGCCCAGGTTTCACCCTGTTCCCGATATGCATGGCACCATCAGCTATCGCTTACATGATCAAGTGAGTCCAGCCCCAGTATGATCGCTTTCGGGACGGCGGGAAGCGGACGGATTGGCCACTTCCGGCACTCTGCGCACTGTCGGCCCAATGACATCGTGTGCTCGATATCCGGTGCCGCCGCGCCACGAGCGATGACCGTTCCTGGCGATACGCTGAGGCGTTGACCGGCCCTCATGAACAAATGTGCATGTTGTACATGAAGATAAGCCGGTCACGATCAGCTATTGACAATATTTCCAGATCTCCGCTCCGGCGATAGCGTCCGCGGGAACAGCGACCCTCCCGGTAAAACGCGATATCGACCCCGCGTGGACGGATGGAATCGTCGTCTTCACCTGCGACCGAGCGTCGGAACGGCGGCGGCGCCGACCGGCACCGGGCCGCGCCCGTCCGGGCCGTGGTGCGGCCCGGCGAGCGCGGCTCCGGCGGTGGACGGCGTCAGGCGGCGACGCGCTCGACCGCGTCGCCGGCCGCTCGAGCGGCGGCGCCCCGGCGGGCGGGGGTGAACCCCAGCGCGGCCAGGGTGGTGAGAGCGATCCCGGCGGCCGCGGCGAACACCGCGGTGCGCAGCCCGTCGGTCGTGGCCGCGCGCAGGGCGGGCCCGGTCACGCCCGCGGTGGGCGCGTTGGCGATGGCGACCAGGACGGCCAGGCCGACCGCCCCGCCGACCTGCTGGGCGGTGGAGGCCACCGCGGAGGCGATGCCCTGCTGGTGGGCGGGGGTGGCGGCGGTGGCCGCGCCGAACATCAGGGTGTAGCCCGCGCCCTGCCCGACCCCCAGGACGATCAGGCCGGGCAGCAGGCTCAGGTACGAGCCGCCGGTGCCGAGGCAGGCGCCGAGGACGAGCGTGCCGGCGCCGCCGACGGCCAGGCTCGCGAGCATCGCGGTGCGCGGGCCGCGGGCCGTCGCCAGCCGTCCGGCGAGCTGGGACCCGGCGACGATCGCGGCCATCGGGACCAGGAAGGCCAGGCCGGTGCGCAGCGCGTCGTACCCGTGGACGACCTGGAAGTAGACGGTCAGGAAGTACAGCAGGGTGCCGAAGGTGGCCATGTACAGGAACGCGACCACCGCGCCGGTGGTCAAGTCGCGGCCGCGCAGCAGCCGCAGCGGCAGCAGCGGATCGGCGCTGCGGGCCTCGATCGCGGCGAACGCCGCCAGCAGCGCCGCGCCGAGCCCCGCCGCGCCCGCCACCGACGGCGCGCCCCAACCGGACTCGGGTCCCTGCACCAGGGCGAACACGACCAGCGTCGTCCCCGCCGTCGCGGTCAGCGCGCCGGCCGCGTCGAACCGGCGGCCCGCCCGCCGGGCGGTGCCGCGCGGGATCAGCGGCAGGGCCAGCAGCGCCGCGGCCGCGGCCAGCGGCACGTTGACGTAGAACACCGCCACCCAGCCGAACGCCTGGGTGAGCACGCCGCCGAGCAGGGAGCCCAGGATCATGCCGCTGCCGCCGGCGGTGCCCCACACCGCGAACGCCCGGTTGCGTTCGCGCCCTTCGGCGAACCCGGTGGACACCAGCGTCAGCGTGGCGGGGAACAGCAGCGCCCCGCCGAGGCCCTGCACCGCCCGGGCCGCGACCAGCGGCCCCGGGGAGCCGGCCAGCCCGCCCGCCAGCGACGACACCGCGTACAGCGCCAGCCCGGCCATGAAGACGCGGCGCGGGCCGAACAGGTCCACCGCGCGGCCGCCCAGCAGCAGGAACCCGCCGAACGCCACCGCGTAGGCGCTGACCACCCATTGCAGGGTCTGCGCCGAGAAGCCCAGCTCGGAGCCGATCTCCGGCAGCGCCACGTACACGATGTTGTAGTCCAGGGAAACGATCAGCTGGGCGAACGCCAGCAGCGCCAGCGCCGCGGCCGGCCGGCGGAAGTGCGCCGGTCCGTTCCGGTCGTCTGCCATTCGAGGGTCACCTTCCGTGCGGTGGGAGGACGGCGGGCGCGAGGACGCCCGCCGTCCGCGTCAGGGGCGGGTGGGCGCGGTCCGGACGTCCGGACCGGCACCGCCGGCGGAGCGACGGCCGGATCCGGATTCCTTCGGCGCGCCGACCGCGGTCATGACCACCACGCTAGGGAGCCGATAGACCTCGGATAGGGTGCACTTTCATGACGGAATCGTGGGTCAATTCGGCGGAGCGGCTCGGCAGCGACCTGCATCTGGACCTCGCCCGCCCGGGCAGCCGCCGCGCCGTCCTCACCGGCGCGCTCCGCGAGGCCGTGCGGGACGGGCGCCTGGCCCCGGGCACCCGGCTCCCCTCGTACCGGTCGCTGGCCGCCGATCTAGGGCTGGCCCGCAACACCGTCGCCGACGCCTACGCCGAGCTGGTCGCCGAGGGATGGCTGATCGCCCGGCAGGGCTCGGGCACCCGGGTCGCGCCCCGCACCGAGCCCGTCCCCCCGCCCCAGGTGCCGAAGGCGGCGGCGCCGCGACCCGCGCCGCCGGCGCACGACCTCCAGCAGGGGCAGCCGGACGCCTCCTCGTTCCCGCGGTCCGCCTGGCTGGCCGCCGCCCGCCGCGCGTTCGCCGCCGCACCGAACGAAGCGTTCGGCCCGGGCGACCCGCGAGGGCGCCCGGAGCTGCGCCGCGCCCTCACCGAGTACCTGGCCCGTGCGCGCGGCGTCCGGACCTCGCCCGACCGGATCGTCGTGTGCTCCGGCTTCGCCCACGCGCTGAGGCTGATCTTCGGCGGCCGGGTCCTGCACGGCCCGCTGGCCGTGGAGTCGTACGGCCTCGCCTTCCACCGGGCGATCCTGGCCGCCGCGTCCGTCCGGACCGTCCCGCTCGCCCTCGACGCCGACGGCGCCCGCACCGCCGAGCTGGCGGGGCTCACGGGGGTGCGGGCGGCGCTGCTCACCCCGGCGCACCAGTTCCCGACCGGGGGACCGCTGCATCCCGAGCGGCGCGTGACCGCGCTGGACTGGGCACGGACCCGCGGAGGGGTGATCCTGGAGGACGACTACGACGGCGAGTTCCGCTACGACCGCGAACCGGTCGGCGCCGTCCAGGGCCTCGACCCCGACCGGGTCGTCTACATCGGCTCGGTCAGCAAGAGCCTGTCTCCGGCGCTGCGGCTCGGCTGGATGGTGCTGCCCGAGCACCTCGTCCCGGCCGTCCTGGACGCCAAGGGCCGGCGGGAGGCGTGGGCCGGCGTCACCGACCAGCTCACCCTCGCCGACTTCATCGCCTCCGGACACTACGACCGGCACGTCCGCCGCATGCGCCAGCGCTACCGCGCGCGGCGCGACCGGCTCGTCGCCGCCCTCACCGCCCGCGCCCCGCACATCACGCCCACCGGCATCGCCGCCGGGCTGCACGCCGTCCTGCGCCTGCCGCCGGGGACGGAACGCTCCACGGTCGAGGCCGCCGCCGAGCGGTCCATCGCCCTGGACGGGCTCGCCGACTTCCGCCACCCCGACGCCACCATGCCCGTCCAGGACGGGTTGGTCGTCGGCTACGCCGCCCCTCCGAACCACGGCTACGCGCAGGCCGTCGAAGCGCTGTGCCGGATCCTCCCGCCCGCCCCCGGGGAGCATTGACCGGCGCCACCGGACGCCGATCGCGGCGTCGCCGATCTGCGCGATCGGACGCGGCGCTCCCTCGTCCTCGGCATCTCCCGGATGCTCAACCGCCGGCAGCTGTGCGAACTGGTCGGAACCGGACTGCCCGGCTGCCCGCGCCCGCGCCCGGCCGGGGCGCGGGCGGGCCGGCGGCGGACCGGACGACGGCGGTCTTCACCGGCGGTCCCCGAAGGCGACGCGGTCGCCGTCGGCCGCCGCGGCGTAACGGCGCCGCGCGTCCCGCTGGAGCTCCCGGGACTCGGGGCTCGCGAGCCGCTCCGCGAAGAGCCCGGCCTCGAGGCGGAGACCTTCGGTGAGCGGCAGCCGGGAGCCCTCGACCAGGGCGCGTTTCGCGGCGGCGAGTGCGGCGGCGGGACGGGACGCCATCCGGCGGGCCAGGCGCGTCGCCTCCGCCCGGAAGACCGGGGCGGGGAGCACCCGCTCGACGATCCCGGCCGCCCGGGCCTGTTCGGCGGTGAGGACGTCGCCGGACAGGACGACGTCGGCGGCCCGCCCCGGGCCGATCAGCCTGGCCAGGCGCTGGGTGCCGCCCGCCCCGGGGATGATGCCGAGCGCGGTCTCCAGGAGGCTGACGTGGGCGTCGGCCGAGGCCCAGCGCACCGTGCAGGCCAGGGACAGTTCGAGGCCGCCGCCCCACGCCTGCCCGTCGATCGCGGCGATCACCGGCTGCGGGAGCCGCTCGACGCGCCGCATCGCGGTGTACCAGATCTTGGCCCGCGGCACCGGCCCCCGGGACAGTTCGGCGAGTTCGTCCAGGTCCGCGTGTGCGACGAAGTAGCCGGGGACGCCGCCGGCCAGCATCACGACCCCGATGTCCGGGTCGGTCTCCAGACGGGCGAGTTCCGCGTCCAGTTCTTCGAGCGCGGCGAAGGTGAGGAAGTTGCGCGGCGGGTTGCGGTAGGTGAGGACGGCGACGCCGTCGCCGTCCTCCCGGGTCCACAGTGTCATGTCAGGTCCCTGGGCGAGTCGAGTCCGTGCTCGGCGAGGAAGCGCAGCACGGCGTCGTTGAAGAAGGCGGGGTTGTCCTGGTTGGCCAGGTGGGCGGCGTCCGGGACGGCGAGGTACCGCGCCAGCGGGTCCCGGCGCGCCCAGACGGGCATGGCGGTGCGGAAGTTGCCGAGCCGATCGTGGTCGCCGTGCAGCAGCAGCTCGGGGATCTCGATCCGGTACGCGGGCTCGGGGCGGAGGGCGCCGACCAGGCTCGCCATGACCGCGACCATGTCCGGATGCGACATCCGGCTCGCGGTGCCGCGCACGTACTCGCGGACGCGGGGGTCGCGGGCGGACGCCTTGGCCTCCTGGCGGATCAGCGCCTTGCGCGGGTACCAGGGCAGCATGCGGACGACCGCCGCGGCCTGGAGCCGCTCCCGGCGCGACATCGGCAGGGTGTTGCCGGCACAGCCCAGCGCGACGAGCGCCGAGACCCTGTCGGGGCGGTGGTAGACGATCTCCTGGGAGAGGTTGCCGCCCATCGACTGGCCGACGAGGACGGTCCGCCCGATGTCCTCCCGGTCGAGGATCGCGAGGAGGTCGTCCACGGCCGTGCCCAGGGACCACGCGGCCCGGTTGGGGATGGAGCGGCCGTGCCCCCGGACGTCCCACAGGAGGATCCGGTGCCGGGCGGCGAACGTCTCGATCTGCGGTTCCCACGTGCGGTGGTCGAGGGTGGCGCCGTGCGTGAAGACGATCGGGAGCCCGTCGTCCGGGCCGCCCGTCCAGTAGTGGATCTCGCAGCCGGCGCGCTGGACGGTGCGGTGCCGCGGCGTCATCGCTCCCCCTCGCCGCCCAGGAGGAGGACCGACGCGCCGTAGTGGACGCTCTGGGTGGACGGCGTCCCGGGTCCGGCCGTGGCGACCGGTTCCCCGCCGCCCTGATTGCGGTCGAAGTGCGGGAAACTGCTGCTGGACAGCAGCAGGCCGATGCTGTGGCCCTCCCCGAACCGCCGGGCCGTGTACCCGAGGTCGATCTCCAGCGGGATCACCTCTCCGCGCGGCACGGGGGTGCCCGGGCCGTCGCGGTGGCTCAGCCGGACCGCTCCTTCGCAGACCGGCAGCAGCCGTCCGTCGGGCAGCCGGTCCACCAGGCGGGCCATCACGTCGGCGTCCGCGGCGTCGGTCGCGAAGGAGAGCCGCAGCCGGACGCGGCCGGTGACGTCGGTGTCCTCGCCGAGCACGTCACCGAGGTAGAGCAGGACGTCGGGGCGCGCGGCGATCCGGCCGAGGTCCAGCGGCCCGGGGACGAGGCGGCCGAGGTGCAGGACGCGCCCGCCGCGGCTCGGGACCGGGTCGGCCGGGTCGTGGACGTAGCCGTCGGGTTCCGCCGGGCCCGCGGGATCGGGCCCGGCGGCCAGCCCGCCGGGCGTTCCGCCCGCGACCGCGGGACCGGTCAGGTGCAGGGCGAGGCCGGCGGTGCCCGCGGGGGGCCACCGCTCGGCGGTGCGCCATTCGTCCGCCCCCATCAGGAAGTACAGGACGGGCGCGGATTCGCCCGGCCCGTCCAGGCAGCGGCGGAAGAAGTCCAGGTGCCGTTCCGGGAGGCGCGCGGCGGCGGCCGAGGCCGCGACGCCGAAGTTCACCTCGCCCTGCAGGTGGGTCAGGGCCCCGGTGTGCGCCCAGGGCCCGACGATCAGCTCGTGCCGCAGGTCCGGGCGCAGCCGCCGCATCTCCAGGTGGCCGCGGACGGTCGCGGAGGCGTACACGTCGTACCAGCCCGTCACCGACAGGACCGGCACCTCCACCGCCGCGTGGTCCCAGTCGGGCAGGGCCCGGACCCGCCCGGCCAGCAGGTCGCCGATGCGGATCGGGAAGCCGGGCAGGTCCAGCTCCGGCATGCCGGCGAGCGGCAGCCGCCGCATCGCCCGCTCCGGGTCGTGGATCAGGGCCGCGACCCGCGCGGCGAGCGCCGGGTCGGCGTCCGGCCCCTGCCGGCCCAGCCAGTCGGCGGCCATGTAGGCCAGCCAGCCGACCAGGTGGTCGAGCCGGAGCGCGCCGCCGGTGTCGCGGGCGTCCGCCGCCGCGCCGGTCGTCATGGCCGGGGCGATGCCCCGCAGGTGCGGCGGCCGCAGCGCGGCGCCGAGCCAGGCGACGATGCCGAGGTAGGACGTGCCCGCGAGGAACACGTTGCCGTCGCACCAGGGCTGCGCCGCCGCCCACTCCACGGTGTCGTAGGTGTCCTCGGCCTCCTGCTCCCACATGACGGCCCGCCACTCGCCGCCGGAGTCGAAGCGGCCGCGGGTGTCCTGCGCCAGGGCGGCGAACCCGCCGGCGAGGCAGTGCCGGGGGTGCAGCGCGTCGGAGCCGATCTCCCGCCGCCCGTACGGCGTCCTGAAGATCACGGCCGGGGCCGGGGCCGGGGGTCGCCACAGGTCGCCGCGCAGCGGCACGCCGTCGCGCATCGGGGTCTCGACGCCGCTTTCGATGCGTCCCAGTTCCACCGTCACACCGCCTTGGGGGCGAGCATCGTGCGGGCCATCTCGTTCCACCCGGCGGTCGCGCCGCCGTCCACGGTGAGGGCGCAGCCGGTGAGGAACGAGCTGCCGGGCAGCGCGGCGAACACGGCGGCGCGGGCTTGCTCCTCGGGGGCGGCGAGTCGTCCGGCGGACGTGGTCGCGGCGAGGGAGTCGCGCAGCGGGCCGGGCGGCCACAGCTCGTCCACCATCCCGGTGTGCGTCGGTCCCGTGACCAGCGCCACCGCGCGGATCCCCTGCGCGCCGTAGTCGACGGCGACCGACCGGGCGAGGCCGATGAGGGCGTGCTTGGCCATGTTGTAGACGGGAGAGCGGGGCGTCGCCGCGACCCCGCACATCGAGGACGTGAACACGAACACCCCGCCGTCCGCGCGCATGTGCCCGACGGCGGAGCGCACCAGGTAGAAGTTGGCGTCGCAGCACACGCCCATCACCGTGCGGTAGTCGTCGTCGGTGAGGCTGTGCGGCCGCCCGGGGACGTTGACGCCGGCGTTGCCGTGGACGACGTCGAGGCGGCCGTGCCGGGCGACCACCGCGTCGACGACGCCGGCGACCGCGGCGGGGTCGGAGACGTCCGCCTGGACGATCCCCTCCCCCGGCGTCCGGTCCACGCCGACGACCTCGGCGCCCACGGCCCGGAAGAGCCTCATCGAGGCCGCGCCGATGCCGCTCGCCGCGCCGGTGATCAGGACGACCCGGCCGTCGAGGCGGCCGAAGACGTCGCCGTCTGTCATGGTCATGCTCTTCCCCTCAGCGGCCGGTGAACTCGGGGCCGCGCTTCTCGACGAAGGCCCGTGCGCCTTCGGCCGCGTCGTGCACTTCCCTGTTGTTGCGGATGTGGAAGGTGTTCTGGGTGCGGAGCGCCTGCTCGAGCGGCTGGCCGTACACCCTCTCGCGCAGCTGCTTGTAGAGGCCGATCGCCCGGGTCGGGCCGGCCGCGAGGCGCCGGGCCTCGGCGAGCGCCGCGTCCCGCAGGTCCGCCTGCGGGACGACGCGGGTGTAGATGCCCAGGCGCTCGGCGTCGGCGGCGTCGAGCAGCCCTCCCGACAGGTAGATCTCCGTCGCCTTCGCGGTCCCGACGACACGGGCCAGCATGACGGCGGTGCCGGTCTGCGCCACGTTGACCAGGCAGCTGCCGATCCGGGCGGTGTCCGCGGCGATCCGCAGGTCGGCGGCGCAGGCCAGTTCGGTGCCGGCTCCGGCCGCGGGGCCGTTGACCGCCGCGATGACCGGCTGCGGCGCCGTGGCGATCGCCTCGACGATCCGCAGGTACACCGGGTCGGCGGTGTCGCCGAGGACCGGCGAGTGCCTGCGCTCCCCGGCGAGGTGCTCGTCCACCGCGCCGAGGTCGTCCCCGCCGCAGAACGCGCTGCCGGCGCCGGTCAGCACCACCGCCCGGGCCCGCGGATCGGTCTCGGCGCGCTCGAGCGCGCGCAGCAGCTCCTCGCCGAGCGCGCGGTCGAGCGCGTTGCGCCGGCCCGGTCGGTTCATCGTCAGCCACAGAACCCCCGGCGCCGGCCGCGAGGCCAGCAGGACCCCGCCTCCGGCCACCGTGCTCTCCTGCCCCTGCGTCATGCTCGGACCATCCCTCCATCGACGAACAGTGCTTGGCCGGTGACGTAGCCGGCGCCCGTCCCCAGCAGCCAGACGACCGCGGCGGCGACCTCCTCCGGGTAGCCGCAGCGGCCGAGCGGCAGCCGCGCGGCGGTCTTCTCGGCCAGCCCGCGGAGCCCGCTCTCATCGAGCATCGGGGTGTCGATGAAGCCCGGGCACACGGCGTTCGCGCGGACGCCGAGCGGTCCCAGCTCGACGGCGAGCGACCGGGTCAGGCTCAGCAGCCCGCCCTTGCTCGCGTCGTAGGCGGCCTGCCCCGCGAACCCGGTCACCGCGATCGAGCAGACGTTGACGACGGCGGCGCCCGGCCGCCCGGCGAGGGCGGGGGCCGCCTCGCGGGCCAGCCGGAACGGCGCCGCCAGGTTGACCTCCAGCACGCGCGTCCAGTCGGCGGTGCGGTGCTCGCCGAGCGGCGCGCGGTGCTCGACGCCCGCGTTGTTGACCAGGCCGTCGAGGCCGCCGAGCCGCTCGACCGCGCGGGCGACGAGCCGCCGCGGCGCGCCGCCGCCGGTCAGGTCGAGCGGCATCGTGTGCAGCCGGTCGTCCGCGACCGGGTCGCCGAACCGCCGCTCCAGGCGGCGGCATCCGGCCTCGTCGACGTCGGTCGCCAGCACCCGGGCGCCGTGCAGGAGCAGTTCGGCGACCAGCGAGGTGCCGATGCCCCCGGCCGCGCCGGTGACCAGGACCCGGCGGCCGTTCACGCCGCCGCCCCGGCACGGGCCCGGCGCAGCAGCCGTTCGGCGTTGCCGTGCAGCCAGGCGCGGACGGTGCCGTCCGGCAGGCCGAGCCGGGTCGCCTCGGCGGCGAGCGCGGCGGGCGGGCGGGCCTGCGTCCAGCTGGTCGAACCGAACATGACGCGGTCGCGGACGGGCCCGGCGCCCAGCGTCAGCAGCGCCTCCCAGCCCGATCCCGGCACCGCCATCCTGGACGGGCGGTGCGAGGAGAACTCCACGTGGACGTTGGGGTGTCGCTGCGCCACGGCCAGCATCTCGGCCACCCACGGCCAGCCTCCGTGGCCGGCCACCAGGACGAGGTCCGGGTGGGCGCCGGCGATCCGGTCCAGGACGCGCGGCCCCGAGACGTCGATCGGGACGTCGGAGCGGAAGTGCTGCCCGCAGTGCAGCCACACCGGGGCGCCGGCCTCGGCGGCGAACCGCCAGAGCTCCGCGTGCTCGGGACCGGACGGGTCGACGCCGTCGAGGAACGGGATCACCGACAGGCCGGTCGCGCCGAGCCCGTCGAGCGCGCGGCGCGCCTCGGCGAGCGCGGCCCGCGGGTCGGCGAGGCCGACGCCCGCCCACGCGCTGAGCCGGTCGGGATGCCGGGCGGCGTAGCCGGCGACCCGGTCGTTGACGGTGCCGTCCCCGACGGGCCACGGCCCGCCGTGCAGGACCTGATGGGCCACCCCCGTCTCGGCGAGCGCGCCGGCGTGGCGGTCGATGTCGAAGCCGTCCCCGAGGACGGCGGCCAGCCGCTCCGCCGTGCCCACCGGGTCGCGCGCCGCGTCCGCCGCGACCTCGCCGGGCGCGCGTCCGGTGCGGGCGGCGAGCCGCCCGGCGAAGAGGACGAGGTAGCGCGGCGCGGCGGTGGCCAGCGCGCGCAGATAGGCCGTCCAGCACTCGGTGTCATAGGCGACCTCGCAGACGTCGATCACCGGTTCACGCATCACGGCCTCCTTATGTATAAACGTTTGTTTACCAGATTCGCCGAGCGCAGGTCAATGAACGTTCATGTGGTGATAGCGTCGAGGCGTGGCTACGACACGCTCCCGGACGACCGCCGCCGGCGCCCCGGCCGCGGCCTCGATGAGCCGGCGGATACTCGACGAGGCGGCGCGCCTGTTCTACGAGGACGGGTTCCCCGCCACCAGCGTCCGCAAGATCACCGCCGCGTGCGGGGTCACCGCGGGTTCGCTCTACAACCACTACGGATCCAAGGAGGAAGTCCTCTACGCGATCCTCAAGCGGGCCCACGAGGACTCGGAGGCGCTGCTGGAGGAGGGCCTGCTGCACGGCGGCGACCGGCCCGACCGGCAGCTGGCCGAGCTGGTGCGGGAGCTCACCCTGTTCCACACCGAGCGGCGCGTCGAGGGCCTCGTCGCCCGCACCGAGTGGCGCCACCTCCCGCCCGAGCAGGCCCGCGAGGTCCTGGACGCGCAGCGGCGCGTCCGCCGGATCTTCGAGCGGACGCTGGAGCGGGGCCTGGCCGCCGGCCGGTTCCGGCTGAGCGACCCCCGGTCGCCGCGCCCGGCGCAGGTGGACGTGGTCGCCAAGGCCATCCTCGACATGTGCATCAACGCCGGGCAGTGGTTCCGGCCGGAAGGCCCGGTGACGGCCCGCGACCTCGCCGACCAGTACGCCTTCCTCGCCCTCCAGCTCGTCGGCGCCGACCCCCGCGACACCTGACGCCTCCGGCCGCCCCGCACGCGAGGCGGCCCGGGCGGTTCAGCGGGCGGTTCAGCGGGCGGCGGACGTCCCGCCGATGCGGTCCCGCCGGACGACGATGCCCAGCCGCTCGCGGTCGGCCGTGTCCGCCGTGACGCCCTCCGCGCGCAGCCGGTGCTTCTCGATCTTGTTCGTCGGGGTGTGCGGCAGCGCGCCGACCACCCGCACGTAGCGCGGCACCATGAAGTGCGCCATGCGCGGGACGAGGAAGCGCAGCAGCTCGGCGGGATCGACCGTCCGGCCGTCCACGGGGGCGACGACCGCGAGCACGTCGTCCTCGCCGTGCGGGCTCGGCACCGCGACCACCGCCGCCTCCCGGACCGCCGGATGCGCCAGCAGTTCGGCCTCCACCTCCGCCGAGGAGATGTTCTCGCCGCGCCGCCGGATCGTGTCGCCCATCCGGTCCACGAAGAAGTACTCGCCGTCCACCGTCCGGAAGGCGTCCCCGGTGTGGAACCAGCCGTTGCGCCAGGCCCGCGCCGTCGCCTCGGGCATCCCGAGGTACCCGGAGTTCATCGCCCAGGGCTGCGCGGTGCGCAGCACCAGCTCGCCGACCTCCCCGTCGGGGACGACCCGGTCGTGCTCGTCGACGACCCGGGCCTCCACGCCCGGCCGCAGCCGCCCGGACGTGCCCGGCACCTCCGGATCGGGCCCCGAGATGATCGGGATCGAGACCTCCGTCATGTTGAACATGGCGACCACCTCGACGCCGAAGCGCTCGGCGAACGCCGCGCTGTCCTCGATCAGCGGGATCATGAAGACGCGCCGCAGCGGGTGCGCTCGGTCCCGCGGGGACGGCGGCCGTTTGCCGAGGAACGTCGCCATCACGCCGAGCAGCGTGACGTGCGTGGTCCCCGTCGCGCGGACGGTCGGCCAGAACGACTCGGTGTCGAACGCGTCCACGAGGCTGATCCCGCCGCCGAACAGCAGCGCGGCGTAGGTGCCGATGGTGCCGCCCGCATGGAACAGCGGCAGGTTCACCATGTAGCGGTCGGACGCTCCGAACCCCGTGAACGCGGCGCGCGCGCACGCCGCGAGCTGGACGTACGAGCACAGCACGCCCTTCGACGGCCCGGTCGTCCCGGACGTCAGGATCACCGCGTACGGGTCCCACGGCCCGGGCGGCCCGTCCGTCCGGAACCCGGGGGCGGGCGCGGCCAGCGCGTCCGGCCCGAGCAGTTCCGGCCCCGGCGCCGCCTCCGGCGGGGCGTCGCCCGCTCCGAGCACCACCACGCGTTCCAGCGCGCCGGTGTCGATGCCGGCCAGCCGCCCCGCCAGGTCGGCGTGGACGACCGCCGCCCGGGCCCCCGACAGCCGGACGGCGTGTTCGAGCAGCCCGCCGCGGTAGGCGGTGTTGAGCGGGACGAGGGTGCAGCCGAGCAGGTTCGCGCCGAACCAGACGCGCAGCGCGTCCGGCCCGTTCGGCAGCCAGGAGACGACCGTGTCGCCCGGCCGCACGCCCAGGCCGTGCAGCCCGGCGGCGACCCGCTCGGCCTCGGCCAGGGTCGCGGCGTAGGTCCACCGCGTCCCGTCCTGGAAGACCGCGTACACCCGGTCGGGATGCTCGGCGGCACGGCGGACGAGGAGCTCCCCGACCGCGCAGTCCTCGGCCGCGGGCACCGCCGGGCCCCACCACTCATCGCTCATGTCGCTCCTCGTTCCGCTGCCCGCCGGACGCCGCCGCGCCCAGGTAGGCGACCCGCAGCGCCGGGTCCGCCGCCAGCCCGGCGGCGTCCCCGGACGCCTCCACCCCGCCGTGCCGCATGACCAGCCCCCGGTCGGCGAGCGCCAGCGCCTGGCCGACGCGCTGCTCGACCAGGATCACCGTCAGGCCCTGCTCGCGCAGCCGGTCCACCACCGCGAACACCCGTTTGACGATCACGGGCGCGAGGCCGATGGACGGCTCGTCCAGCAACAGCGCCCGGGGCTCGCGCATCAGCGCCTGGCCGATGGCGAGCATCTGCTGCTCCCCGCCGCTGAGCACCTCCGCGTAGGCGTCCATCCGCTCGCCCAGCACCGGGAACAGGTCGACGACCCGTTCCGTCCGCTCCCGCTCGACCCTGCGCCGGTTCGGGACGTTCCAGAGCCCGAGCCGCAGGTGCTCGGCGACCGTGAGCCCGGTGAACAGGCGCCTGCCCTCGGGGATGTGGACGAGGCCGTGCGCGACGATCCGCTCCGGGCTCCACCCGGTGATGTCGGTGCCGGCGAACCGCACCGACCCGGACGTGGGGCGCAGCAGCCCCGAGATGGTGCTGAGCAGGGTGGTCTTCCCGGCGCCGTTGCCGCCGACCACCGCGAAGACCTCGCCCGTCCGGACCGCGAGGTCCACCGAGCGGACCACCGGCACCGCCCCGTAGCCGGAGCTCAGCCCGGACACCGTGATCAGTTCCTCGCCCCGCGCCGTCATGCCGGTGCCCCCAAGTACAGTTCGACGACCCGCGCGTCGCCGAGGGCCTCCTGCGGCGCCCCCGACGTCACCCGCTCGCCCCGGTCCAGGACCGTCACGACGTCGGCGACGTTCGCGACGAGCTCGATGTGGTGCTCCACCAGGACGACGGTGGTGCCGGCGTCGCGGATCGCGCGGATCAGCCGCCCCAGCGCCTCCAGCTCCCGCGGGGTGAGCCCGGCGGCCGGCTCGTCCATCAGCAGCAGCCGCGGGCGCGCCATCAGGGCCCGCGCCACCTCCAGCAGCCGCTGCTCGCCGTGCGGCAGCGCGGCGGCCTCCTCGTCCGCCCGCCCGGCCAGGCCGTGGGCGGCCAGGAGGCGGTCGGCCTCCGCCGCCAGCGCGGCCCGCTCGCGCCGGGCCCGGGGCAGCCGCAGGACGGTCGCCGGCCCGCCCGCCCGCTCGCGCGTGTAGGCGCCGAGCAGGACGTTGTCGCGCAGGCTCGACGCTCCGAGCAGCCGCGGCGTCTGGAAGACGCGCGCGACGCCGCGCCGGGCGAGCCGCTCGGCGGTGGCCCGGCTGACGTCCTCGGCGCCGAGGACGACCCGGCCCGCGTCCTGCCGCAGCAGGCGGCTGATCACGTTGAGCAGGGTCGTCTTCCCCGACCCGTTCGGCCCGACGATCGCGTGCACCTTGCCGGGCTCGATGGTGAGGTCGACGCCGCGCAGGGCGTGCACGCCGCCGAAGGACTTGCGGACGCCGGACAGCTCGACGCCGAGCGGTGCGCCGCGCGGCGGCCCGACCTCGGCGTCGCCGGTCGGCTCGGCCGCGGCGGGCGGGCGCCCCTTCCGGTGGCGCGCGAGCAGCTTGTCCCAGGCCCCCGCGATGCCCTGCGGCGCGTACACCATGAGCACGAGCAGCGCCGCGCCGTAGATGAGGCCGCGCCACTCCGCCAGGCCGGTCAGCAGTTCCGGGAGCACGAAGAACAGCAGCGTGCCGATGACCGGGCCCGCCAGGCGCGCCGCGCCGCCGATGATGACGACCAGCAGGAACAGGATCGAGAAGTCGAGCGTGAAGTCGTCCGGCGTCACGAGCCCGTGGTGGACGGCCAGCAGCGCCCCGCCCAGCCCGGCGGTGGCGCCGCCGCAGGCGAACGCGAACAGCTTGGTCCGCGCGGGGCCGACGCCGACGCTCCGCGCCATCTCCGGCGCGTCCCGGACGGCCATCATGCCCCGGCCCAGCCGGGAGTCGACGATGTTGCGGACCATGATGAACAGTACGGCGTTCAGGGCGATGACCAGCCACAGGACGTCCCGCTCCCCCGGCTCCCACGACCCGATCGCGGGCCGCGGGACGCCGACGAGCCCGGACCAGCCCCCGGTCAGCCCCTCGAACTCGACGAGCAGGCTGCGCGCCGCCATCGCCGCGCCGAGCGTCACCAGCGCGATGTACCAGGACGACAGGCGGAACGCGGGAAGCGCCATCAGGGTCCCGGCGACGGTGGTGACCAGCACCGCCGCGGGCGCCGCCGCCCAGAACGTCCAGCCGTAGCCGGCCATGAGGACACCGGACGTGTAGGCGCCTACGGCGACCAGCGCGCCCTGGCCGAGCGAGACCTGGCCGGTGTAGCCGAACATGATGTTCAGGCCCGTCGCCACCATCACGTAGATCGCGGCCGTGGTGGCGAGGTAGGTGATCGTGGGGTCGCCGCTCGCCGGGGGCAGCACGACCGCCGCCGCGAGCAGGACGAGCCAGGGGGCGGCGCGCCGCACGGTGCCCGGCCGTCTCCGGATGGCCTCAGACATGGCGCTGCACCGCCAGACCCCGCAGGCCGTTCGGCCGGACGAGCAGGATGAGCAGCATCGCCGCGAACAGCACGACCGACTGGGAACCGGGCGAGGCGTAGGCGGCGCCGGCGGCCTCGACGGTGCCGAGCACCCATCCGGCCGCCAGCACGCCGCGGTTGTCGCCGATCCCGCCGACCGCCAGGGCGGCGAAACCCTTGATCAGTAGGCCGAGTCCCATCGTCACCGACGCCAGCAGCAGCGGTGCCGCCAGGACCCCGGTGAGCCCCGCCAGGGCGCCGCCGAGCAGGAAGGAGCGCCGGGTCAGCGCCCTCGGGTCGATGCCGCGCAGCCGGGCGCCGTCGCGGTCGGCGGCCACGGCGCGCAGCGCCGTGCCGAGCCGGGAGCGGTCCAGGAGGCCGAGCAGCAGCACCGCTGCGACGGCGACCGCCACCACCGCCACCTGGTAGCTGGAGAACCGGAACCCCGCCACGTGGACGACGTCCAGGGACAGCGGCCACGGCGGCGCGACGGTGCTCGGCTGGTCCGTCCAGAGCCGTCCGGCGGCCTCCGCGATCAGCAGCGAGAACGCCAGCGTGGTGATCACCCAGCCGGCGGCGTGGGACGACCGGCGCAGCACCGGGGTGACCGCCACCCGCTCCTCCGCCAGCGCCACGACCGCGACGACGGCCATCACGCAGACCACGGCGACGCCCCAGGGGAGCCCGCCGATCGGGGTGGCGGCCATGAGCATCGCGCCGATCATGATGAGCTCGCCCTGCGCGAAGTTCACCACGTTCGTCGGCCGGTGCAGCACGTTGAAGCCCATCGCGACGAGGCCGTACAGGCTGCCGAACACCAGTCCGGCGACCAGGATGTCGGCGAGCACCGCGATCACATCCCGTCCGCGCGGCGCCGCAGGACCCCGCCCAGGCTCTCCGGCTCCTTCGCCGACATGAGCGTCCCGATGGTGATGTCCTCGTCGGCGATGCCGGAGTGCTGCTTCGCGGTGAACGAGACCTTCGCCCGGATGCCCGCGTAGCCGCTCACCTTGTCGAGCGCCGCCTTGAGCTTCGCCGGGTCGGTGCTCCCGGTGTCCTCGACGACCTCGGCCATCAGCATCAGGTAGTCGTAGTAGGGGCTCGTCACCGCCGAGTAGCCGAGGCCGCCGGTGTCCGGGTGCGCGTTGATGCGCTCGACCAGTTCGCGCACCTCCGCGGACGGCTTCTCCCGGCCGCTGTAGGTGAGCCCGCGGTACGTGGTGCCGAAGAAGCCGTCGAGCAGCGGGCGCGGGAACTCTCCGAGCGCGTCGATGTAGTTGAGGTCGTGCGACACGATCACCGGCTGGAAGCCGCTCGCCGCCATCGCCCGCAGGATGAGGATCGTCGCCTGCGGCTGGCCCGTGAACAGCCCCAGGCCGTCCACGCCGGCGCGTTCCAGGTTGCGGACGAACGGCGTCATGTCGGAGGCGTCCACCTCGAACACCTCGACGGCGACCGGCTCGGTGGAGTAGTCGTTCCGCAGCGTCGCGACGACGGCGTCCCTGATCGAGGTGCCGAACTCCGAGTTCTCCACGATGATGCCGATCTTGCGCAGGCCGCGGACCTCGCGCAGGAAGCGCGCCGCCACCCTGGCCTGCTGCGCGGTGTTGTAGACGAGCTGGTAGTGGTACGGGAAGCGGTCGCCGTCGCCGAGCAGCTCCGCGCCGCCCCATGCCGACTGGATCACCTTCGCGCGGGCGAGCGCCGTCACCGACGCCAGCACCTGCGAGCTGCCGGTGGGGCCGACCACGAAGGCGGGCTCGTCCCGGATCAGCCGCTGCGCCACGGCGGGCTGGCCGGCCGGGCTCCCCTTGTCGTCGTGCTCGGTGACCCGCACGGCCTCCCCGAGCAGCCCGCCGGCCGCCTCGATGTCCTCCAGGGCGAGCCTCGCGCCGACGTAGATCGGCTTGTAGGCGGCGGCGAGCCGGCCGGTCTTCGGCTCCACCCAGCCGATCCGGGCGGCCTTCGTCCCGCCGCCTCCCGAGCCGCCGCACCCCGCCGTCCCCAGGCCGAGCACGCCGAGCGCGGCGGCGGACGCGGCGCCCGCCAGGAACCCGCGCCGGGGCATCCCGTCCGTCCGGTAAGTGACCAAGGCCGCCTCCTCCAGTTGATGTATGAACGTTTGTATACTTCGCTCCATTGCACGTCAAGAGACCCCTGGTAGTTCGTGAGAGCCCGCAATGCGCGGCCGAGCGACGGCCGAGCCCGGCCACCGCCCACCGCCGGCGACATCGAAGAGGGGGCGAGACCTGGTCCCGCGCCCCGGGGAGGTGTCGGTACGTGATCAGGATTCGTGTGGCGCGGGGGCCGACCAGGGTGTGAGGTCGAGTTCCGGATACCGCAGGGCCACGCCGGCCAGCGTCTGCGGCGTCCAGTAGGCATGTCCGGGCGGGGGGAAGCCGAAGGCTTGGAGTTGGCGAGGGGTGGCGCGGTGGACGAACTCGACCCATTCCGGCTCGAAGCTCCGCGCCGCCCACCCCGCACGTTGCCCCCAGGAGAGGCCGGACGGGCGGAAGCCCAGGTGCATGCTGTAGCGGGCCCCGCGGGGTGCCGTCAGTCGGGTCCCACGGTGGAAGGTGCCGGGTTCGAAGGCGATGACCGTTCCGGCGGGCCCTGCACCCGACACCTCGGCCTCGTACATCTCCGGGCTGCCGCTGTCATCGACGAACCGCCAAGTGCTCTGCCGTCCCGGCCGCAGGAACCAGTTCGGGACGGGGGGAATGTCCGCGGTATGCCTGCGCGAGAGCAGGTGCGGCGGCCCGAGCTCTTCGGGGACGTCGGTCAGGAAGACGAACATCTCCACCTGCAGGCAGCCCGGTGCCGTGCTGGGGACCAGCAGGGAGTGGTTGAGGTAGTCGCGGTGCATGTCCTGGTCGTAGTCGCAGGCACCGGTGTACTTCGCCCACGCCTCGGCCGTGTAGATACGGACGTCGCCGTCGTCCAGCAGTGCTCGGGCGAGCGCCAGAATGCGATAGTTCACCGCCAGCAGGCTGATCTCCGTGCTCGCGAACGGAAAGGTGTCGATGCCGGCGAACTCGTCACCGATGAAGCGTTCGCGGCGCGGGTCGGTACCGTCGTGAAAGCCCTCGGCGGAGGGAAACAGCAGGCCCAGCTCACCTGCCGCCGCCGCCAACTCCTCGGCGGGAACGAACCCTGGGAGGAGCACGAAACCATCGGTCCGCCAGTCCCGCGCCGCGCTTTCAAGGTCCATCCGCCCAGAATCAGCCGGACGCACAACCCCGGACAAAGCATTTTCACACCGGCCGGGCGGGTCACGCCCGGCTCGGCGATCTCAGCGCAGGTGTCGCGCGGAGCATGACCTGGTAAAACCCGGAACGTCCGCGACTCCGAGCTCGTCGCCGAGGCCATCGGCACGGTGCTGCCGGTCCGCGCGCGCCGCACCGACCGGGCCGCGGCGACCAAAGTCGTGACGGCTCTAGACCTTGGCTCGTATCACCCGGCGTCCCGAGGGCGGAACACTCTCCCCATGTGGGGATTTCTCGGGGTGATCATCATGATCCAGGGCTTCGGCTCGGCCATCGCCACGATGTTCAGTGACGACGCGAAATTCGGGTTTCTGCTGAGGTGGGCGCACGACTACCAGCCGTTCGCCGGCATCGTTACCGGCCTCCTCGGTATCGGAGTGCTCATCCTGGGCGAGCGCGGCAAAAGCTCGAACGGCGGCTGACGGCCGACGCCCTCCGCCGGCAGCGCGGGCTCGAAGATCTGCCGAACGGCAGATGCCCGGATGCCGCCGCATTCCCGAGGCTGGTCGCCATGAACGATCACAAGCGAATCGTGCGGACCGGGCTGGCCGCGGCCGTCGTGGTCCAGTTCGCCGCGGGGGCCCTGCCGCCGGGCGACGCCGCGGCGGTGGGCGGCCGGGCGCTGCTGCGCGCCGACACCGACCGCGACGGGCGGCTGTCGCCCGCCGACGACGCGGGGCGCGGCGCGTGGACCGCCCGTCGCGGCGCGATCATGCTGCCGAACCTGGACGACGACACCGCCCGCTGCCCCGCCGCGGGCGCGGACGGCGCGCGGCTGACCGACGCGGCGCTGGCGGCGTGCAACGACGCCGCGGACTCGGTGGTCAACGGCGCGGCCGACGCCGCCGACCTCGCACCGCTGGAGATCCCCGCGATGAAGGGGGCGTCCCGGTCCGCGCGGGCGGCGCTGCTGCCCGACGCCCCTGCACGGGACAAGGTGCGGATCTTCGTCGAGCGCGGCGGGCGGCTCACCGCGCTCGGCCCGGACGGCGCGATCGGCGCGGACGAACTGCGCCGCGGCGTACGGCTCGCGGTCGAGGCCCGCGACATCGCCCGCGATCCGGCCGTGTGGACAGGCTTCGCCGACCTCACCCTCACGGTGGCCGACGGCGGCGCGCCCCGGTCCGACCGGGTGCGGCTGCGTGTCGCGCCGGTGCTCTTCCAGCACGACCTGCTCCGCCTGGACCGCGCCGTCGTCGCGAGCCCGAAGGCCCCCGTGACGCTCGAGGGCGGGAGCGCGCCGGACGAGCCGGTCGAGGGCGCCCGGGCGTACCGGCGCGACCTGCGCCGCGGGCTGGACGCCGAAGGGCTGCGCGAACCGTTCATCGAGTCGCCGGCGGGCGGCGACCAGTGGATGGGCGACATGTTCAAGGCGGGCTACGCCTCCATGCCCGGACCGGGCGGCCGGGAGCACCGCATCGTCGTCAACCTCAGGTCCCCGGCCGTCACCCCGGACTTCCCGGCCCGCGACCGTCCGCTGCGCGACGCGTCCCGGCCGGTCTTCACGATGCTGCGCGGGCCGGGCGTCGCGGGCGTCCAGCAGTTCGACGCCGGGGCGGTGGACCGGCCCGACGACAACCTCTACTACGGGTCGGCGAGTTCGAGCGGCAACTTCGGGACGATCCCGCCGCACGGGAAGTACCCCACCGGGCGCATCGTGTACGGCGGCGAGGGCGAGTTCGCCCCGGACGCGACGTTCCTCCGGATGCTGGAGGCGCAGGGGTACCAGGACCCGATCGCCATCGACTCCGGCTGGCTCGGCGTCGGGCACATCGACGAGTTCCTCCACTTCGTCCCCAGGCGCGGCGGGAAGGGCTGGTCGATGGTCGTCGCCGACCCGCGCATGGGCATGGACCTGCTGAGGAAGGTCGCCGCGTCCGGGGGCGGCGGGCAGCGCCTGGTGCAGGGCGTCCCCGCGTCCGGCACCCGCTTCCCGGGCCTCACGGTCGCCCAGGCGGTCGGCAAGCCGGAACTGGTCGAGGGCACCCGGGTCGCGGCGGCGGGCGTGGACCGGGCGCTCGGCCGGCTTCGCGAGAGGGCCGGGATCACCGAGCAGGACGTGATCCGCGTCCCGGGCCTCTTCACCAGCCTGGACGGGGAGGTCCCCGGCGACTACCCGCGCAAGGGCCTGACCGTCGCCTACCTCCCGGGCGTCGCGAACGGCGTCAGCACCGGGACCGGCGGCTACCTGGCCCCGGCCCAGCACGGACCGCGGCTGGCGGGCCGGGACGTCTTCCAGCGGACCACCGAGGACGCCCTGCGCCGCGCCGGCGTCCGCGTCCACTGGATCGAGGACTGGTTCTACTCGCACCACGTCGGCACGGCGGGCGGCAACGTCCACTGCGTCACCAACGTCCAGCGGGACTTGAGCGGCACCACCCCTTGGTGGCGCCAAGCCTGACACCCGCCCGGAACGTCGTCTCGACCAGACACGCTGGTGGGGACGGGCGATGGGCGGCGTGCCGGACATGGTGCGGCCCCGGTATCTGTCACAGGCGTTCGGCAAACTCCCGCCGCATGATGATCACTGTCTCGGAGGCCGGCGCGTTGGCGCGCGAACGGCTTCCCGCCGATCTCGCGGACCGGTACCGCTCGCTGGTGGAACCGTCCGGCCAGATCCTTTCGGCCGCCGGGCCCGGAGACGAGCGGGTCGGCGTCCTGGGCGGCGAACCGCGGCTTCCCGAGGACCTCGGCTGGCCGGAGTGGGAAGGCCACGGTCCGCTGTCCTTCGTCGCCGCGCTCGACTGCGATCGGCTGTCGGCCGCCGAGACCGGGCTCCCCCTGCCAGCGGACGGCACCCTGCTGTTCTTCTACTTCGACGGTCAGGCCGACGATCACGAGAGCTGGGTCCATCCATCGGAACCCGGGTCTCGGCCCGGGTCCCGGGTCCTCTACGTCCCCGCAGGAACAGCCGTACGGCCACGCGCGGCACCGAGCCCGCTGGAGCCCTACAAGCAGGTGCCGCTGCGCTCCAGCCCCGCCGTCGCCCTGCCGGTGATCGAGACCTACGAGATGTACCAACCGCTTGGGATCGCCCCCGAGACGCTGGGCGACCCGGTGTACACCGAGTTCAACGACGCCGTCCGAGAGCTGTGCGCCGTCGGCAGACACCAGATAGGCGGCCCGCCCAACAGCCTCCAAGGCGAGGTCAAGTACGAGGTCACCGACTTTCCACCGGACTGGGACATCAACGACTTCACCCCGGACAACCCCCATCTGGACGACATCCTCGACGAGGTGTCGCGGTGGGAGCTTCTCGCTCAGTTCGCCGGCGACGGCGACGCCGGCATGATGTGGGGCGATGGGGGCGTCCTCTACTGGCTGACCACCGCCGACGACCTCGCCGCCCGGCGTTTCGACCGCGCCCGTTTCACCTGGCAGTGCCATTGAGATCGGCCGCTTCGGTGGACGGGGTCGATCACCGGGCCGCCGCGGCGGCGGTTCTCCCCCGCCGCCCGGTCAGTCCGGGACGATGACGGCCCTGCCGCGTCCCTCGTGCGCCCATGCCTCGCCGACGCGGCTGAGCGGGTAGGCGGTGTACGGCGCCTCGAAGGTCCCGTCGCCGAACCGGGCGATGATCTCGGGAAGTTCCGCGATCATCTGCGCCTTCGAGACCGAGCCCGCGCCGCTGCCGCTGATCCGGACGCGCCGGCTGCGCAGGAGCGCCGCGGGCAGGGCCGCCTCGGTCCCGGCGAGTGAACCGATCTGCACGTAGTCGACGGGCGCGCCGCCGTCGTCCGTTCCGGTCGTGCCCAGGGCGGCGAAGGCGGCCTCGGCGACGGGGCCCCACACGAAGTCGAGGACGAGCGTGGGCCGCGCCTCGGCGACGGCCGCGCCGAGGGCCGCCGCCCAGGTGTCGGGTGCGGTGGCCACGAGTTCGACGGTGTCGACGCCGAGGCCGCGCAGCGACTCCAGCGCCCCGGGGTCGCGTCCGGCCGCGACGACCCGCTCCGCGCCGAGGGCCATCGCCGCCCGGACCGCCAGGCCGCCCGACATGCCGGTCGCGCCGAGCACCAGCGTGGTGCCGATCCCGCCCGTCTCCTTGCGGCGGGCGGCCAGCGCCATCCAGCCCGACATGGCGGGGTTCATGCCGGCGGCGACCGCGAGCGGATCGGCCCCTGCGGGCAGCTCCACCTCGAACGGGGTGACCAGCAGTTCGGCCATCGTGCCCCAGGGCGACCGGGCGAACCCCGTGTAGACCAGCCGCCCGTCGCCGGTCCGGGCCACGGCGTCGACCCCCGGCACGAGCGGATACGCCTGCTCGCTGCCGTAGTGGCGGCCGGAGGCCAGCCCGCGGACGATGTGGTGCAGACCCGCGCCGACGAGACGCAGCGGCGGCCGGTCCTGCCCGGGCTCCGGGTCCGGGAAGTCGGTGCAGACGGGGGTCGCTCCCGGAGTGGTGACGACTGCAGCACGCATGGCACGCTCCTGAACTAAGTTCAATTGGGTCGCCGCCCACCGTGCCTGAACTTTGTTAAGGTGTCAATCGTGGCGAAGGGCATCACGCGGGAGCGGATCGTGGCGGCGGCCCTCGAGCTGCTCAAAGACCAGGGCATGGACGCCCTCACCGTCCGCGCGCTCGCCGCCCGGCTCGACGTGGGCGCCCCTGCGCTGTACTGGCACGTCCGCAACAAGCAGGAACTGCTCGACGAGATGAGCACGTTCGTCATGCGCCGCGTCACCGACGCCGTTGCGGCGATCCCTCCCAGCGGCAGCTGGCGCGACGACGTGGCCGCCTACGCGCGC
Source organism: Actinomadura sp. WAC 06369 (assembly GCF_003947565.1). Lineage (NCBI taxonomy): Bacteria > Bacillati > Actinomycetota > Actinomycetes > Streptosporangiales > Thermomonosporaceae > Actinomadura > Actinomadura sp. WAC 06369. Next base: position 162,956 of record NZ_QHJN01000001.1, read on the forward strand.
GCTCTCCGCGCGGAGTACCTGCGCCACCGGGACGGCGCGCGCATCTTCAGCGGCACGCGCTTCTCCGACCCCGATGTGGTGAAGGCGAAGGAGTCCTGGCTCGCCCGCCTGACCGCGGCCGGTTTCACGCTCGCCGAGGCGGACGACGTGCTCGACCTGGTCATCGCGTTCGTGGTGGGGTTCGTCATCGAGGAACAGGAGCGGACCCAGACGGAACCCGGCCGGTACTCGCCCGCCGAGCGCGACGCTTGGCTGGGCGACGGCGCGGAGCTGGTCAAGGCCGCCGGACACCTCCGCGACGACGGCGACCCGCGGTTCGAACGGCAGCTCGGCATCGTCCTCGACGGTTTCGCCGCCCGCCTGCGCACCTGACGGCCCCGCGACCGCCGCGCCGCCTCCGGCCGACGTGCGACCTGGCCGGACGCCCATCGCCGGGCACGAATTCCGCCCTTACGAATTTCGTCGACATCGACACCCGAGCCGGGTGAGCGATGGCGCGGATAGCGCAGATACTGCGAGAAAGTTCACTATCGTCCGGTGATCGCCGACGCTATCTTGAAGTATGTCGCCGCGACCCTCGGGGTGACGTCGAGACGACGAACGATATCGAGCGAACCACGAGCCGGCTCTCCGCGGATGTTCGTGCGGAGGGCACAAGAGCATGAGCACATCGAATGGGGCATCATGGCGATCTTGGTGACTGGCGCGACCGGCAATGTCGGTCGCCACGTCGTGGACCTGCTGCTGCGGGCGGGAGTGGACGTCCGGGCGACGTCCCGCAATCCGGAGTCGCTCGACCTGCCGCCGCAAGTCGATGTGCGCAGGGCGGATCTCAACGACCCGAAAACGTTCGAGCAGGCGATGCAAGGAGTGGAGAAAGTCTTCCTGTACACCCAGCCGTCCGGCACCGAGGGGGTCATGGAGGTCGCGAAGGCCGCGGGCGTCAAGCACGCCGTGCTCCTGTCCTCGCTGGCCGCCGCCGGTCGCGATCCGGACCACTGGATCGCGCGGTGGCATCGGGCGGCGGAGGACTCGATCGAGCGGTCCGGCCTGTCGTGGACGTTCGTGCGGCCGGGCCCGTTCGCCGCGAACTCCTTGCAGTGGGCCGGGGCCATCAAGGCCGGTGAGCCGGTACGGCTCCTCTACGCGCACTCCTACCTGTCCTCCATCCACGAGCGGGACATAGCCGAGGTCGCCACCTGCGCTCTGCTGCAGGAGGGCCACGCCGGGGCGAAGTATCACATCACCGGTGGCGACAGCGTCACGCAGGCGGAGCAGATCGCCCTCATCGGTCGGGCGATCGGCCGCGACGTGACGTTCGAGGACCTCACGGGCGACGACGCGCGCGCCGAGTTCCACGCACGGATCGGGGCCCGCCTCGAAGAGCTGGTAGAGGAGGGGACGATCTCCCGGACGGACACGCCGGAGATCATCGAGACCAGGATCCGCTACTACGTGGAAGCCCTCGAAGGGCCCGAGGAGATCGACGGCACCGTCGAGCGAGTCCTGGGCAAGCCGGCGCGAACCTTCGCGGAGTGGGCGGCCGATCACAAGGCCGACTTCGCGGACTAAAAGCCAGGCTCCTGGTGGCCGTCGGGCCGGCGCCGCCCTACCAGGATGAGGGATGCTCAGCCCGACCGTCTCTTGGCTATCGTTTCCGAGTCGGAGCGCACGCCCGCTTCACACCGTTCGGGACACACGCTTTCGAGCACGATATTGAGGGGGTTCACGGCCTCACCGCCGAAGTCGGCGAAGACAGCCGACCTGTTCCATGAGAAGTATCAACTGAACCGTTCACGGCGCCCATCCCACCATCGCGAAAACTCCGCCATTTAATCGACACCGGAGCAATACGGCCACCCCCGCCGACCGGCTGCCGCGGCTATCGAGCCACTGCGTTCGGGCATTTTCAACTCCTCCCTGAGAGTCTTTTCTTTCCTGGCGAGTCTCTACGCCTCTCCCTTTACATGCATGTCACTGCATTCATTGATGGAAGGCACTCCCCATGACCGACACCGTCGTGTTCCCGCAGAACCGCACCTGCCCCTACCAGCCCGCGCCGGCCTACCTGCCGCTGGCCGAGCAGCGGCCCCTCGCCCAGGTCGCCCTCTACGACGGCCGGCGCGTCTGGGCGGTCACGAATCGCGATGTGGCCCGCCGGCTCCTGGGCGACCCCCGCATCTCCAGCGACCGCACCGATCCGGCGTGGCCCATGATGTTCCCGAGCATCGCCGCCGCGGTCGGCGACGTCCAGCAGAAGGTCATGAAGATCGTCACCGCGTTGGTGGGCGTGGACGGCCCGGTGCACAACGCCCGGCGCAAGATGATGATCCCCAGCTTCACGATGAAGCGGATCAACGCCCTGCGTCCGGAGATCCAGGAGATCGTCGACCGCCGGTTGGACCACATGCTCGAGAACGGCGCTCCCGCGGATCTGATCCCCGCGTTCGCGGCACCCGTGCCCGCGAAGGTGCTGTACCAGATGATGGGCATCCCGGACGACGACCACGCTCTGTTCGAGAAGCGGACGCACCAGCTCGCGGCCGGCCCGAACGCCAATGCGGCGTACGACGAGCTCATGGCCTACATGGACGGGCTGATCGCGCAGAAACGGCGGAACCCCGGTGACAGCGTCCTCGACGACCTCGTCGCGAAGCGCGGCGCCACGGACGACGTGGACGGCGAAGAGCTGGTCTCGACGCTGGTCCTGCAGGTGGCCGGCGGCCACGGCACCACCGGAAGCATGATCTCGCTCAGCACGTTCGCCCTGCTTCAGGCCCCCGAGCGCCTCGCCGAGCTGCGCTCCGACCCGTCGCTGATGCCCGCCGCGGTGGACGAGCTGCTGCGGCTCCTGTCCATCCCCGACGGCGTGTCGCGGCTGGCCACGGAGGACATCGAGGTCGAGGGCACCATCATCCGCAAGAACGACGGCGTGTTCTTCATAACCTCCCTCATCAACCGCGACGGGGACGTTTACGAGACGCCGGACTCCCTCGTCTGGAACCGCTCATCCACCCGGGACCACGTCTCGTTCGGGTTCGGCCCCCACCAGTGCCTCGGGCAGAACCTCGCGCGCGTCACGATGGAGATCGCTCTCGGCACCCTGATCCGGCGGCTCCCCGGCCTGCGCCTGGCGGTTCCGGCAGAGCAGATCCCGTTCAACCCCATAGCCGGCTTCCAGGTCTTGGACAAACTACCTGTGACCTGGTGAACCGGGCCGGCGGCGTGCCCACCGTCCGATCGGTCCCGGTCAGCCGGCCGGGGACCTCCGCGTCCCGGCCGCGAGGGAAGGACGCTCCGCCCCGTCCCCGCTCCCGGCCCGCCGGGCGGGAACCACCGCGACCGTGCACGGCGCCCGGTGGATCATCGCCTCGCTCGTCGCGCCCAGCGCCCGCGGATCGAGACGGCCCGTGCCCCGGGCGCCGACGACGAGCAGGTCCGCCTCGCCGACCGCCGCCGGCAGGGCCTCGCGCGGCGGATCCGGCAGGACGGCCAGTTCCACCTCGACGCCCGGATGCCTCGACCGCCACGGGGCGACGGCGTCCGCCACCCTGTCCGTCCGCGCCCGCACCAGCCGCTCGGCGTCGCCGAACAGCGGAAGCTCGGCCTCCCTCGCCGCTCCCGGCTCCCAGCAGGCGTGCACCACCCGCAGCGGCCACCCCCGCAGAGCGGCCTCGGCGAAGGCGAAGCCGAGCGCCGACGCGGCTCCCGCCGACCCGTCGAAACCCGCCACGATCCGCCCGGGTCGCGCCCGCGCCCGCCGGGCGACGAGCACCGGCCGCCGGGTGAGCGCCGGAAGGCGCAGCGCCGTCGACCACACCGGCAGCGGACGCCGGTCGTGCGTACCGACGACGACCAGTTCGGCGCGTTCCGATTCCCGTTGCAGCCCAGCCGCGGCCGAGCCCCGCACCAGGCACGTCCGGACGGGCCCGGCGGCGCCCAGCGCACGCGCCCGCCGGACGCCCTCGGCGAGGATGTTCTCCCCGACGCGCCTGACGCTGCCCTCCACGCGCGGGTCGGCATGGGACTCCGGATAGGGCCAGTACCAGCCGTGGCACATCACCAGGTCGCATCCGCGCAGTGCGGCCTCGTCGACCGCCCACCGCAGCGCGGCGTCGCTGCCCTCGAACCCGTCGTAGCCGAGCAGGACGTTCCGCCTGCCCGCCGGTGCGTCGCTCATCACTGCCCCTCGCGATCGGAACCGCCGGTTCACCTCGAAGTGTGCGCGGCGGGGCGCCGCCGCACATGGGTCGAAGGTCCCGGGGAACGGTGACCGATGTCCCTGCGGACCGCCACCGGCGGCACCGAGGCTGGAATCGCCGCCCACGGGCAACAAGGAGATGACATGGGCACACCGCAACGAAGAGAGCACCACGGCTTCCTTCCGGACCTGTTCGGCTGGGTCGAGGCCCCCGTCGGCACGCTGCGGCCCGAAACCGCCCCGGCGATGCGCGTGGAGGACTACCGCGAGGGCGGCGACCACGTCGTCCGGGTGGAACTGCCCGGGATCGACCCCGACGAGGACGTCGAGATCACCGTCACCGGCGACGTGCTCCGCATCCACGCCGAACGCCATGAGGAGAAGAAGCAGAACCACCGGTCGGAGTTCCACTACGGCGCTTTCACACGGTCGTTCACGCTCCCGCCGGAGACCCGGGCCGATGACATCAGGGCCTCGTACGACAAGGGGATCCTGACCGTCCGGATCCCCGTCCACCCGGCGGCCGCGCCCGAAGCCAGACGCATCGCCATCGAGAAGTGATACCCCGGAGAGAGAGGGCGCCAAGGAGGACCCGGCGTCCTCTCATGAGGCCCGGCTACCCCCTCGGACGGACGAGCGCGACCGGGCACTCCGCATGGTGCACGAGCGCGTGCCGCACGGCGTGGCGCCGGGGCAGGCGCGCCTCCGGCTGCGCGCGTTCGACGCCCGCGACGACCAGGTCGGCCTCGCGGGACGCGGCCACCAGCGCGGCCGCCGGGCGGTCCTGCACGATGTCCTCGATCACGTCGGCCTCCGGGTACCGGTGCCGCAGATCCGCGCACTCCTCGGCGATCCGCGAGCGCGCACGCTCTTCCGAACGCTCCAGATCCGAGGCGAGATGCTCCTCGTCCGTCCCTTTCGGGAGCGGGACCGCGTGGACGACCCGGACGCGGAGGCCGCGGGAGACCGCCTCCTCGAACGCGTAAGCCAGCGCGGAAGCGTCCCCTTCCAGGCTCGCCCCGACCGCCAGCTCGCCCCGCCGCCCCCCGGTCTCGCCTCGCACGACCACCACAGGCGACTGCGCGTACGCCACCACCCCCACGCTCACCGACCCCAGCAGCAGGCCGGCGAAACCTCCCAGACCCCGGTGCCCCACCACGAGTTCCGACGCGTGCTGCGAGCCCTCGCTCAGCACCCGGACGGTGCCGCCCACGGCCAGCCTGCACTCCAGCTCCACGTCGGGCCTCCAAGCGAGCGCGACCCGCTCCCCCTCCGCCAGGACCTGGTTGTCCGTCCAGGTGATCGACTCGGAATCATCCGGCGCCGCATGGAAAGGGATCTCGTACGGCCATACCTCGGACACATAGACCAGCCGCAGAACACGGCCCATGCGAACCGCCCGGTCGGCCGCCCACTCGACGGCCCGATCCGACGGCCGGGACCCGTCGACCCCCACGACGATCGGCAGCAGACCGCCGCCGCCGTCCCCCGCGCTCGTCTCCATCGGCTTCGCCTCCCCACGACTCGCCTACGTAGCCCTCGCAGACGGCCCCGGTCGTTCATGTCCATCCTGGCCGCTCCCCTCAGGCCGTCGCAGAGGGTGTTGGTCCAGTCCGTCCAGGACCAAAGTCCCCCGCGCCAGGACCACAAGCCAGGCGGGGAAACGTCGCCCCGCCCACCGCCCCAACGCACGGTGACGCGACCGCACCCAACCATTGGCTCTTGTAATGGACGGGTCGGGCTTCGCACCAACGCGCCGCGGACCTTGGTCACGGCTGCCGCCGCCTGAGTCGGCGCCGCCCCGCCGCGGCTGTGCGGTCCCCCTGTGCTCCCCCGCGGCGGACCGACGCCGACCGCACCGTCTCCAGGACTCCGAAATCTAGCATTCCAGTACGCCGGGCCGGGCGCCCCCTATGCAACATCATCAGCGGAAACACTGAGCTGAAAACCGGCTTCGGGTTGCCCGCTTCCGAACTGGCATGCTAGAACGCTACTCGGTCGGTCGTTGTGACCTGGCCCTCACGAGAGACGTCCGCGGGATCGCCCGGCCACGGGCGTCCGAGATCAGTCCCAGAAGGTGCAATGGACACGAACGCGAAGATCGCGCCGGAATCCGGCGGAGGCGGCTTCGACACCGATGTGATCGTCGTCGGGCTCGGCCCGGCGGGAGGGACCGCCGCGCTCGCCCTCGCGACCTACGGGGTCCGGGTGCACGCCGTGAGCATGTTCCCCTGGGTCGCCAACTCCCCCCGCGCGCACATCACCAACCAGCGCGCCGTCGAGGTGCTGCGCGACCTCGGCGTGGAGGAGGAGGCCGAGAAGTACGCCACTCCGTGGGACCAGATGGGCGACACGCTGTTCACCACGAGCCTCGCGGGCGAGGAGATCGTCCGGCTGCGGACGTGGGGCACTGGGGACCTGCGGTACGGGGACTACCTCAACGGCAGCCCGTGCTCGATGCTGGACATCCCGCAGCCGCTGATGGAGCCGGTCCTCATCAAGAACGCCGCCGAACGCGGCGCCGTGATCAGCTTCAACACCGAGTACCTCTCGCACGTCCAGGACGAGAGCGGCGTCACCGCGACCTTCCGCGATCGACGGACCGGGCGGGAGTTCCGCCAGCGGGCCCGCTACCTGGTCGGTATGGACGGCGCCAGGTCCAAGGTCGCCGAACACATCGGGCTGCCGTTCGAGGGCGAGCTCGCCCGCGCGGGAACCGCGTACATCCTCTTCGACGCGGACCTGAGCCGGTACGTGGCGCACCGCCCGAGCATCCTGCACTGGATCATGAACGCCCAGGCCGGGTTCGGGGAGATCGGCATGGGCCTGCTGCGGGCCATCGAACCGTGGCACCGCTGGATCGCCGGCTGGGGCTTCGACATGGCCGCCGGCGAGCCCGACCTCTCCGACGACGTGGTCGTCGAGCAGATCCGGACCCTGGTCGGCGACCCCGGCCTCGACGTCGACGTGCTCTCCAAGTCGTGCTGGTACGTCAACCAGCAGTACGCCACCGCGTACTCCTCCGGCCGGGTGTTCTGCGGCGGCGACGCGGTGCACCGGCATCCGCCGAGCAGCGGGCTCGGATCGAACACGAGCATGCAGGACGCCTTCAACCTCGCCTGGAAGCTCGCCTTCGTCGTCAAGGGGCACGCCGGGCCGGGGCTTCTCGACTCGTACTCCGGCGAGCGCGTGCCCGTCGGAAAGCAGATCGTGGCCCGCGCCAACCAGTCCCGCAAGGACTACGCCGGGATGCGCGAATGGTTCGACCACGACGCCCCCGACCCCGTGCTCGGCGGGCTCGCCAAGCTCAAGGAGGCGAGCCCCGAAGGCGTCGCGCGGCGGGAGCGGCTGTTCGAGGCGCTCGAGCTGAAGAACACCGAGTTCAACGCGCACGGCGTGGAGCTCAACCAGCGGTACGAGTCCGGTGCCGTCGTGCCCGACCCCGCGGCGGGCGAGGAGGAGTGGCCGCGGGACCGCGAGCTGTACCTGCAGGCCACGACACGCCCCGGAGCGAAGCTGCCGCACGCCTGGCTGGTCGGACCGGACGGTACCCGCGTCTCCACCCTCGACGTCGCCGGCAAGGGCGCCCTCACCCTGATCACGGGGCTGGGCGGGCACGCGTGGAAGGCGGCGGCCGGCAAGCTCGGGCTCCCCTTCCTCCGCACGATCGTCGTCGGCGAGGACGGGATCACCGACCCGTACGGCGACTGGCGCCGGATCCGCGAGGTGCATGAGGCCGGCGCCGTCCTGGTGCGCCCCGACGGCTACGTCGCCTGGCGGCACGGCGCCCCCGTCTGGGACGCCGCCGAAGCCCTGCGACTGCTCGAGGACGCCCTCGCGGCCGTCCTCGACCGACCGACCGACTCCCGGAGGGAATCATGAGCACTCGTCCGTACACCAGCGTCTGGAACGACCTCAACCAAGTCGAGTTCAGCCAGGGGTTCCTTCAGGCGGGCCCCTACCGCACCCGCTACCTGCACGCGGGGGACGACTCCAAGCCCGTCCTGCTGCTGCTGCACGGGATCACGGGGCACGCCGAGGCGTACGTGCGCAACCTGGCGGCGCACGCCGAGCACTTCTCGGTGTGGGCCATCGACTTCATCGGGCACGGCTACTCCACCAAGCCCGACCATCCGCTGGAGATCCCGCACTACGTGGACCAGGTCTCGCACGTCCTGGACGCGCTCGGCGCCGGCACCGCGTACCTCAGCGGCGAGTCGCTGGGCGGCTGGGTCACCGCACGGTACGCCATCGACCACGCCGACCGGGTGGAGAAGATCGTGCTCAACACCATGGGCGGCACGATGGCCAACCCGAAGGTCATGGAACGGCTCTACACCCTCTCGATGGAGGCCGCCCAGGATCCGTCCTGGGAGCGTGTCAAGGCCCGGCTGGAGTGGCTGATGGCCGACCCGTCCATGGTCACCGACGACCTGGTCCGCACGCGGCAGGCGATCTTCGAGCAGCCGGACTGGCTCAAGGCGTGCGAGATGAACATGGCGCTGCAGGATCTCGAGACACGGCGCCGCAACATGCTCACCGACGACGACCTGCGCTCGATCGCCGCCGAGGCCCTGGTGGTCTGGACGACCAAGGACCCCTCCGGCCCGGTCGACGAAGGACGCCGGATCGCCTCGCTCATCCCGAACGGCCGGCTCGCCGTGATCGAGAACTGCGGGCACTGGCCCCAGTACGAGGACACCGCCACGTTCGACCGGATCCACCTGGACTTCCTGCTCGGCCGCGCCGGCGAAGGCGGGACGCCATGACTCTCGCGCTGCTCGCCACCAGCCACAGCCCGCTGCTGGAGCACGCCGACCTGGACCCGGCCGTGGCCGCCGAGCTGGACGCCGCGTTCGGCGAGGCGCGCGCGTTCGTCCACGACTTCGACCCCGACATCGTCGTGAACTTCGGGCCCGACCACTACAACGGCTTCTTCTACAGTCTGATGCCGCCGTTCTGCGTCGGGTACGCGGCGGAGAGCATCGGCGACTACGGGAGCCCGGCCGGACGCCTGGACGTGCCGGAGGATGTGGCGCGCGAACTGGCCGAGGCGGTCATCGGCGAGGGCATCGACCTCGCGGTCTCGCTCGACATGCGGATCGACCACGGCGCCGTGCAGCCGATGGAGATCCTTTACGGCGACATCACCGCGAAGCCGTTCGTCCCGATCTTCATCAACTCGGTCGCGCCGCCGTTCACGCCGCTGCGGCGCGTCCGGCTCCTCGGCGAGGCCGTCGGCCGGTACCTGCGGACACGGGACGAGAAGATCCTGCTGATCGCCTCGGGCGGGCTGTCGCACGACCCGCCCGTCCCGCGGCTGGCCGACGCCACGCCCGACCAGCGCGAGATGCTGCTCGGGCGGGCCGGTCCGGTGACGCCCGAGGCGCGGCGGGCCCGCCAGCGGCGCGTGATCGACACAGCGCGCGAGTTCGCCGCCGGCACCGCCGCCATCCAGGACCTCGCGCCGGAGTGGGACCGGAAACTGCTGCGCGTACTGGCCTCCGGCGACCTCGCTCCGCTCGACGCGTGGTCGCCGGAGGAGATGACCCGGGTCGCCGGCAACTCCTCGCACGAGGTCCGCTCCTGGATCGCCGGGTACGCGGCGCTCGGCGCGGCCGGCGCTTACACCGTCCGATACGGCTACTACCGCCCGATCAGAGAACTGATCGCGGGCTTCGCCCTCACGACCGTCGCCCTCGCCTGAGCGGCCACGCGGTACCCCACCACCCCGCAGCGACCGGAGATCCCATGCCCAGTCCAGGCCACGCGCCCGCGTCGGCATCGCCGCTGAAAGTCGCCACGGCGAGCTTCATCGGCACCACCGTCGAGTACTACGACTTCTTCATCTACGGGACCGCGGCCGCGCTCGTGTTCCCGAGTCTGTTCTTCCCCGACTCCAGCCCCCTGGTCGGGACGCTGCTGTCCTTCGCCACGCTCGGCGTCGGCTTCCTCGCCCGGCCCGCCGGCGGCGTGCTCTTCGGCCATTTCGGGGACCGCGTCGGCCGGAAGAAGATGCTGGTCATCTCCCTGATCACCATGGGCGCGGCCACGGTTCTGATGGGACTCATGCCGGGCTACGCCCAGATCGGCGTCGCCGCGCCGATCCTGCTGACGCTGCTGCGCCTCGTCCAGGGCTTCGCGGTGGGAGGCGAATGGGGCGGCGCCACGCTGATGGCCGTCGAGCACGCCCCGCCCGGAAAGCGCGGCTTCTACGGGGCGTTCCCGCAGATGGGCGCGCCCGCCGGCGTCGGTCTCGCGACGATCGCCTTCTACCTCGCCTCCCAGCTGAGCAGTGCCCAGTTCGAATCGTGGGGCTGGCGGCTGCCGTTCCTGTTCAGCGCGCTGCTCGTGCTCGTCGGGATGGTGATCCGGTTGACGGTCGCGGAGAGTCCGGAGTTCGAGAAGGTGCGGGCCGGCAACGCGGACGTCAAGCTGCCGATCGCGGAGGCGTTCCGGCGCCACACCAAGGAGATCCTGCTCGTCGCCGGGGCGTACCTCAGCCAGGGCGTGTTCGCCTACATCTGCATGTCCTACCTGGTGTCCTACGCGGACGAGAACGTCGGCATCGAGCGCTCCCACGCGCTCATGGGAGTGTTCGTCGCCGCCGTGGTCGCCGTCGTCCTGTACGCGGTGTGCGGTGCCCTCGCCGACCGGTGGGGCCGCAAGACCATGTACTTCATCGGCGCGGTCGCCATGCTCGTCACCATCTGGCCCGCGTTCGCGCTGATCAACGCCGGCGGTTCCGTGAACTTCGCCATCGCGCTCGTCCTGGTCTTCGGCATCGCCATGGCACCGGCCGGAGGAGTCACCGGATCGCTGTTCAGCATGATCTTCTCGCCGGAGGTCCGCTACAGCGGCGCGTCGGTCGGCTACACCATCTCCCAGATCTGCGGCGCGGCCTTCGCCCCGATGATCGCCACCGCCCTGTACGCGGTGAACGACTCCAGCGGGCCCGTGGTCGGCTACCTCATGCTGGTCTCCGCCATCTCGGTCGTCTCGGTCCTTCTCCTGCCCGGCAGGCTGGGGCGGGCGGAGTCCTCCGGTCCCGTCGCGGGCGAGCCGGTCCGGGCGTCGGCCTGACCGGTGGTGCGCCGGGCGGCCCGGCCGCCCGGCGCCGTACACTCGGCCCGGTATGAACGAGAGGAACACGTGGTGAGCGGGGCCCCGAACGGCCGCTCGGGGCAGCGGCTGGGGCAGGTCGTCCTCGACGAGTTGAAGGAGCGGCTGCTCGACGGTCGGTACGAGGCGGGCGCGCGCCTCTCGATCGAGGAGCTCAAAGCCGAGTTCGGTGTCAGCAAGCAGCCGGTGATGGACGCGCTGCGCCGGCTGGAGACGGTCGGCATCGTGGAGATCATCCCGCAGAGCGGCTGCCGGGTCGCCGTGTACTCCCTCCAGGAGGTGCGGGACTTCTTCAAGCTCTTCGGCCGGTCCGAGGGCGAGCTCGCGGCGGCGGCCGCGGCCCGGCGCACCGACGAGCAGCTCCGGGCCCTGGAGGACGTCTGGCAGCGGACCGAGGATCTGGGCGCCGGCCCCGATCCGGAGACCCGGCGCCGCGGCTACCGGGGCCTGAACCGCGAGTTCCACCTCACCATCCACCGCATGGCGCACTCGCGGATCATGGCCGAGCTGAGCGAACGCATGTGGGACATGTCCGATTTCTTCATCGCCACGTTCGGCAGTGCGCGGCTCATGGCGGACGCGGTGCGCGAGCGCAACCACGACCACGACGTGATCCGCCACGCCATACGCTCCCGGAAGGCCGAGGTCGCCCGAGTCGCGATGGAATCCCACATCGTCGGAACACTCGACCTCTTCACGTAGGACGACTTCTCGCAGTCGGTCGCGTCTGAGAAGTGGTCTCGTCTCGGCGCGCGCGGGCGCGGTAGGCACGTTGCCTGCAGCCGGGCGAGCAGTACGTGCGCGGGCGTCCGCGTGCGGGCCGCTCGACGGCGCCTCCGCAGGACGGACAGATCGGCCCGGCCTTTTCGTCACGCACGGCATCCGTCTTTACGTCACGGGCGCGGGCCGCCGCGACGAGATCGGTGCGGGCGCGAGGGCCGAGCGGTGTGCGCGTCTCCAGCTCCGCGTCGAGGTACGAGCACCGGATGATGTCGTCGTCCTCGCACCGCAGGAGATGGTTCAGGTAGTCGCGGGCGGCGGTGAGCCGCTCGACCCGCTCGTCCAGGCGGTCGATCTCGGCGCGCATCGTACGCCGCCAGGTGTCCAGGTCGGCCGTGCCGGACGCCACGACCGCCGCGGCGTCGAGCGGCATCATGCCGACGACGCGGCACAGGTAGGCGAGGCCGAGCCGCCGCAGGTCGTCCTCCCCGTAGAACCGCCTGCCGCCGTGCCGGGCGGTGGGCGCGACCACGCCCTGCCGGTCCCACCAGCGCAGCGTGGACGGCGCCAGCCGGTACAGGGCGGCGGCCTCACCGATCGGGACCGCATCGTCGCTTGACATGAAGACGACTTTAACTCCGAGGATCTCGGTGAGGATAGCCTTCCCTAAGGAACGTATTCGTGACGATCACCGAAACGACGTCGACCCAGGACGCCGAAGATCCCCCGCCGGCACCGCCCCCCGCCCCCGATACCGACACCTCGCGACTCGTGCGGGCGGGCGCGCTGGGACGGCTGCTGCGTCCCGTCCGCCCCCACCTGATCGGCTGCACCGTCCTGTCGGCGGTGGGCACGGCCGCCGGGCTGGCCCCCTACATCGCCATCGCCGAGATCGCCCGCGCGGCGCTCGCCGGCGCTCCCGACGCCGCCATCCGGACGTGGGTCGCCGTCGGCGCGGCGGGCGCGGTACTGCGGCTGGTGCTGCTCTTCGCGTCCTCGCGCCTCGGGCACTACGCGGACGCCGCGATCCTGCACCACCTCCGGGTCCGGATCGTCCGGCACCTGGGGCTCCTGCCGCTCGGCTGGTTCCGCGCCGCCGGGTCCGGCCGGGTGAAGAAGGCCATGACCGACGACCTGGAGGAGATGCACCAGCTCATCGCGCACTCGCTCCGGGAACTCGTCGGCGCGGTCACGGCGATGGCGGTCGGGCTGGCCTACCTGGTGCTCGTCGACTGGCGGATGGCGCTGGTCACCGCCGCGGTCCCGGCCGCGATGCTGGTCGCCTACCGGGTCTCGATGCGCTCCATGTCCGCTCACCTCGCCCGGCTCGCCGCGGCCACCGGACGCATCAACACCACCGTCGTCGAGTACGCCGACGGGATCACGGTCGTCAAGACGTTCGGCGGCGGCGACACCGGCCTCGGCCGCTTCGGGGAAGCGGTCGCCGAGCACACCGAGGCGATGCGCGTCTGGGTGGCCGAGACCCGGATCAGCTCGGCCCTCTCGCGCCTGCTGGCCTGCGAGCCCGCCGTCCTCGCCGTGGTCCTGGCCGCCGGGGTGCCGCTCGTCGCGTCCGGCGGGCTCCCCGCCGCCGACCTGCTGCCGTTCCTCATCGTCGGGATCGGCCTGCCGACGCCGATCGTCCCGGCCGTCCAGGGCGGCCAGGGCCTGCGGCAGGGACGGATGGCCGCCACCGGCATCGACGCCCTGCTGTCCCGGGAGCCGCTGCCGCGGCCGACCGCGCCGCGGCCCCCGGACGGCCACCGCGTCGAGTTCGACCGCGTCTCGTTCTCCTACGACGGCGTCACCGACGCGATCACCGACGTCACGTTCGTGTGCGAACCGGGCACCGTCACCGCGCTCGTCGGGCCGTCCGGCGCGGGCAAGTCGACCATCGCGAGCCTGCTGCCCCGGTTCTACGACGTGACCGGCGGCGCGATCCGGATCGGCGGCGCCGACCTCCGCGAGATCCCGGCCGAGGCGCTGCTGTCGTCGATGTCGCTGGTGTTCCAGGACGTGGCGCTGCTGCGCGACACCGTCACCGAGAACATCCGCGTGGGACGACCGGACGCCGGCCTCCGGGACGTGCGGCGCGCGGCGGAGGCCGCGCAGATCCACGACGTCGTCGAGCGGCTCCCGGACGGCTACGGCACCGTGCTCGGCACCGACGGCGCCGGGTTGTCGGGCGGCGAGCGCCAGCGGCTGACGATCGCCCGCGCGATCCTGTCGGACGCGCCCATCGTCGTCCTCGACGAAGCCACCGCATCACTCGACCCCGACAGCCAGGACGCCGTCCAGGAGGCCCTGTCCACGCTCGCCGCGGGCAAGACGGTGCTGGTCATCGCCCATCGCCTGAACACCGTCCGGGGCGCCGACCAGATCGTCGTCCTCGACGGCGGGCGCGTCGCCGAGACCGGCGCCCACGACGACCTCATCGCCCGCGACGGGCTGTACGCCCGCATGTGGCGCGCCCAGCGGAACGGAGCCGACACATGATCCGCAAGCTGTACCGGCTGCTGCCGCACCCCGGGCTGATCGCCCGGCTGGGCGCGCTCACCACCGTCCTCGCCGTCCTGCAGGGCCTGCTGCTCGGCGCGCTCGTCCCGATCCTGCGGGCGCTGCTGCGCCCCGAACCGGACGTCGGCGCGGCCGTCCCGTGGCTCGTCGCGGGCGGCGCGGGCCTCGCCGTGTACGCGGTGCTGACCGTGCTGGCCGTCCCGGTCGGCTTCGCCGCCGCCATGCAGATGACGGCCCGGCTGCGGCACCGGCTGATGGAGCACGCGACGACGCTGCCGCTCGGCTGGTTCACGACCGAACGCAAGGCGCGGCTCGCCCGCACGGTCACGACGGACGCCGGCGCCATCGGCACGCTCGCCGTGACGATCGGGCAGCCCGCCCTGACGTCCGTCCTCGTGCCCGCCACCATCGTCGGCGTCACCTGTGCGGTCGACTGGCGGCTCGCGCTGCTGTTCGTCGCCGTCGCGCCGTTCGCGTACGTGACGCTGCGCTGGTCCGGGCGGGTGTCGACCGCCGCGGACGAGGAGCTGCACGCGGCCGCCACCGAGATCGCGGGCCGCGCGATCGAGATCGGCCAGGCGCAGCCCGTGCTGCGCGCCGCGGGCCGCGGGGGGACGGGCGGCGACCGGATGCGCGAGGCCCTCGACGAGCACCGCAGCAGCTACCGGCGCGGCCTCAACCGAGCGATGCTCCCCGACCTCGGGTTCACCGGCGTGGTCATGGCCGGGTTCGTCGCCGTCCTGGTGCTCGGCGCGCACCTTCTGGTCTCCGGGGGCCTCGGCGTCCCCGACACCGTCGCGCTGCTCGTCCTCGCCGTCCGGTTCCTGGAGCCGCTCGGCACGCTGATCGAACTGGACGGGGCGCTGCGGGCGATGGTGAACAACGTCGGCCGGGTGGAAGCCGTCCTGAACGCGCCCGCCCTGCCGCGGGCCCCGCACCCCGTGCGGCGCGCCGCGGACGCCTCCATCGAGTTCGACGACGTCACCTTCGCCTACGGGGACGCCTCGGCGCCCGCGTTGTCCGGCGTCTCGTTCCGCTGCCCCGCCGGGAGCACCACCGCGCTCGTCGGACCGTCCGGCTCGGGCAAGACGACCGTGACGCGGCTCGTCGCCCGGTTCCACGACACCGGCTCCGGGCACGTCCGGGTCGGCGGCCGGGACGTCCGCGAGTACGACCACGCCGCCCTGCTCGACGACATCGCGATCGTGTTCCAGGACGTGTACCTGTTCGACACGACGATCGAGGAGAACCTGCTGCTGGCCCGCCCGGACGCCACCCGCGCCGACCTCGACGCCGCCGCCCGCGAGGCCCGCCTGGACGAGGTCGTCGACCGGCTCCCGGACGGCTGGGCCACGCGCGTCGGCGAGGGCGGCGCGCAGCTGTCCGGCGGCGAGCGGCAGCGCGTGTCCATCGCCCGCGCGTTCCTCAAGCGCGCCCGGATCGTCCTCGTCGACGAGGCCGCGTCCGCGCTCGACCCGGAGAGCGAGAGCGCGGTCGGGCAGGCCATCGGGCGCCTCGCCCGCGACTCGGACCGCACCGTCATCGTGATCGCGCACCGGCCCGCCACGCTGGCCGCCGCCGACCACGTCGTCGCCCTGGACGGCGGCCGGGTCACCGAGACCGGGCGTCCGGTGGACCTGCGGGCCGCCGGGGGCGCCTTCGCCCGGCTCTTCGACCAGTACGAGCGAACGCAGAGCTGGCGCATCACCTCGTCCGGTCCCCCGGCGCCGCACGCGTGACCGCGCCCCACCGCGCCGGCACCGCCCGGTGTGCGCCCGCACCCCGCGGGCGCACCCTGGCGGTCGTCGGCGCCCTCTACCTGGTCGCCAACACGGGCTACTCGTTCTTCTTCCTCGCCCTCGGCACGATCCTGCTTTCGCGGGACGTGCCGCTCGGAGCCGTCGCCGCGATCAACATGCTCGGCGCGGTGTACTTCCTGCGGTTCCTCACGGCCCCGATCATCGACCGCGCCCGCCCGTCCGGGTTCGGCCGCTACCGGGGCTGGCTGCTGCTGACGCAGCCGCCGCTGATCGCGACCCTGGCCGCACTCGCCGCGCTCGACCCGGTCGCCGACCTGCCGCTGACGCTCGCGCTGACGATCGTCTTCCTGGGGTTGTCGGTGTTCCACGACACGGCGCTGAACGGGCTGGCGGTACGGCTCCTTCGGCGCGGCGAGCACGGAGTCGGCAACGGCGTGCAGATGGCGTCGGCCTCCGCGTCACTCCTCATCGGCTCCAGCGGCGCCCTGCTGCTGTACGCGCACGCGGGCTGGACCGTCACGCTCCTCGCGCTCGCCGCCGTCCACCTCGTCCCCTTCGCCGTCCTCACCCGCATCCGCGAACCGCCCGAACCGGACGGCCGAGCGGCCGCGGCACCGCGGGTGCTCGGCGCACTGTTCCGGGACCGCCGGGCCGCCGCGTGGGCGCTGCTGGTGATCCCGGTCTTCGCCGTCAGCGAGTGGCTCGCGACGGCCGTCCAGCCCGCCATGCTGCTGTCCGCCGGGTGGTCCACCGACCGCATCGCGCTGGCCACGTCCGCGGCGACCGGCGCCCAGGTCGTCGCGGCGCTCGCCACCGGCGCGGCCGTCGGCCGGTACGGACGGACACGTCCCGCCCTCGTCACGGGGGTGCTCGGCATCGCCGGGGTCGCCGCCCTCCTCCCCCTCGCCGCCGGGCACGCCCCCCTCGTGCCGACGCTCGCCGCCATGACCGTCGTCTCGATCGTCTACGGGGCGAAGGTCACCTGGATCGCCGCGACGTCCATGGCGCTCGCCCGTCCCGCGTCCGCGGCGACCGACTACAGCGTCCCGATGGCGATCGAGGGCATCTTCGTCACCGTCGCAAGCTCGGCGGCCCTGGCCCTCGCCGCCGCCGCCGGATTCACGTGGACCGTCGCGCTCGCGGCCGTCCTGGCCGTCGCCGGAGCCGTCGTCGCCCCGCGCTGGCGCACCACGTGACCCCCGCGGCCGGGCCGCCGGGAAGCGCGGCACCGTTCGGTCGCCGCGACGACATCCCCGGCGTCGCGTGGCCGGGACACCGGTCGCTGCCCGGCGGTTCGGCCGGGCCTGGCGTGAGTCAGGATGCGGCGCGCTGCTGCTTGAGGCGGAGTTCCTCCTTGCGGACCTCGGCCTGGACGGCCTGCTCGCGTTCCAGCCAGTCGGGCCTTTCGGCCTTCAGGTTCTCGATCTCGGCCGTGGTGAGGGGGCCCGTGATACCGGCGCGGGCCAGCCCCGAGATGGAGACGCGGAGCTTGGCGGCGACGACCTGGCGGGGGTGGGGGCCCTCACGGCGCAGGTCCGCCAGCCAGGAGGGCGGGTCGGCTTGGAGCGCGTTCAATTCGTCCCGGGAGACGGGACCTTCCTGGAACTCGGCGGGTGCTGCCGACAGCAGGATCCCCAGCTTCTTGGCCGCGGTCGCGGACTTCATGGTCTGCGGGGTCTTTGTTTTGGACGTGCCCATGACCTCAAGGGTAGCCAGCGGGAGGGGACCGTCTGGACGTGACTAGGGTGGCGGAGTGACCGATAGCGAGTTCCGGCTGGCCTACGTGCCGGGCGTGACGCCCGGGAAGTGGGCCGGGGTGTGGGCCGAGCGGGTCCGGGAGGTGCCGCTTCGCCTGCTGCAGACGCCGGCGACCGAGGTCGTCCCCCTGCTGCGGAACGGTGGCGTGGACGCGGCGTTCGTACGCCTGCCCGTCGACCGCGAGGGGCTCCACGTGATCCCGCTGTACCTGGAGACGACCGTGGTGGTGGTGCCGAAGGACCACGCGGTGGCCGCGGTGGAGGAGGTGGAGCTCGCCGATCTCGCCGACGAGGACGTGTTCGAGCCCCTCGACGACGTGCTGACCTGGGACGACCGCCCGGGGCAGCCTGCCTTCACCCGTCCCGAGAGCACCGCCGGCGCGATCGGGTTGGTGGCGTCGGGAACCGGCGTCCTGCTGCTCCCGCAGTCCCTGGCCCGCCTCCACCACCGCAGAGACCTCACCTACCGGACCGTGACCGACGCCCCCCAGTCCCGGATCGGTCTGGCCTGGCTCGATGCCGAGACGACCGACCTCATGGAGGAACTGATCGGCATCGTCCGCGGCCGCACCCCCAACAGCTCCCGTGGCCGCAATCCCCAGCAGCCCGCCCGCAAGAAGCCGCCGCAACAGCGCCCCGCCTCCAAGCACCGCCGCCAGAAGCGGCGCCGGAGGTGACGAGAGCTCCGTAGTTCCGGGGTTCGAGTCTGCGCGGTTCGTTCGCCGGTCGGGAGTGCGGGCGGCCGTTACCCGGTCGCTTCTTCGACCAGGCTGCCGTACAGATGCGGGTGGCGCTTGGCCAGCGGATCGAGGTGGTGCCCCATCATCTTGTCGTTGGACTCCCGCAGGTCGAGCTCCAAGACGAGCTGCTCCTCGAACTCGGGGCGCGTCCAGTAGCCGGTCGGGTAGCGCATCACCGCGATCGGCTGTCCCGGGACGAAGTCGTCGGCGCGCAGTACCTGGCTGCCCAGCCCGGCGGGGTCGTCCAACCGGTTGACCGACACCAGGTGGACGCGGTTCTCCTCGGTGCGCTCGGTCGCGGCGACGTGCATGGCCTCGGGCGTGCCCCACGCGGTGGGATGGACGATCAGCTCGGCGCCCTCCAGCGCGAGGGCGCGGGCGATCTCCGGCACCCACACCTCGTCGCCGATCATGAAGCCGAGCCGTCCGATCGGGGTGTCGGCGACCGTCAGGGAATCGCCGGGCGCCGCCCACGCGCGGTCGCCGTCGGTCAGGTGCGTCTTGCGGTAGCGGTGGACGGTCGCGCCGGTGTCGTCGACCAGGTGGACGGTCGAGTGGTACCCCTCGCCGGACTCCTCGACGAGGTCGACGGCCACCCAGATCTTCGCCTCCGCGCAGGCGGCCGCGATGCGCGCCAGGACGTCCCGGGACACCGCCGCGGCGCGCGCCGGGTCGGCCGCCACCTCGCCGGACTCGAAGCAGAAGAGCTCGGGCAGCACGCCGAGCCGGGCGCCGGACCGGGCCGCGTGGGAGATCTGCCCGAGCGCGCGGCGCACCGTCCACTCGGTGTTGCGGGAGAAGCTGACCTGCATGATCGCGACCGGCAGCGGCCGGGGCGGCATGTCCGCCGGGGCCGGACCGTACATGGCGGCGGCCGGGACCTCGTCCAGCGGGCGGGCCAGCGGGGCGTACAGGTCCGGGCGGCGCCACGCGAACAGGTCGGCGACCCCGGGCATCCGCTTGTCGCGGGCCGCGGCGGGTTCGATGTCGGCCGTCACGAGGCCGGGCTCGGCCTCGCCCGCGTCGGCGAGCCGGGTCCCGTCCGGGGCGACGATCTGGCTGCCGCCCATCCAGGGCCACTCGTGTTCGGGGCCGCCGACGGTGTTGGCCGCGACGTGCCACACGCGGTTCTCCATCGCGCGCAGCGGCACGTGGACGCGGAACTCGTCCGGGCCCCGGGAGTTCAGCGAGTTGCAGAGGATCTCCGCGCCGAGCAGCGCGAGCGCCCGCGGGGTGTCGGGGACGATGCCGTCCGCGCACAGCAGCAGGCCGATCCGGCCGAGCGCGGTGTCGTGGACCTCGTACGGCTCGTCGCCCGGCTCGAACAGCGTGTACTCGTAGTCCCAGAGGACGTGCTTGTTGTGGACGCCGATGACCTCGCCGTCCGGGCCGATGAGCACGGACGCGATGTGCACGACCGGCTCGGCGGCGCCGCGCAGGTCGACGCCCGCCGCGATGTGGACGCCGAGGTCGGCGGCGGTGGCGCGCAGCCCCGTCACGAACGGTCCCGACAGCTCCTCGCTGCGCGCCCAGCATTCGGCTCGGTCGGCGTAGTCGCGGACCCGGTTGGCGTTCTCCGGGAGGACGACCAACTGGGCGCCCGCGGCGGCGGCGCGGCGCACGTACTCCCTGCACAGCGCCAGGTTCTCGACGGGGTCGGTCCCGGAGAAGAACTGGGCGGCGGCGACGCGAATCTTCGTCATGGTGGTGCTCCTCTCGTCGTGGGGCGGCCGGTCAGAGGGTCGCCAGCAGGCGGCCCGCGCCGGGGATCCGGTCCCCGATCCCGTTGGTGCGGTAGGCGTGCCAGAGGGTCGCGGCGTTGATCGCGACCACGGGCTTGCCGAGCTCCTCTTCCAGTTCGGCCGCGACTCCCATGACCGGCAGGTTCGTGCCCGCCTGGACGAGGGCCTCCACGTCCGGGCCGTCCACCTCGGCGAACGCGGCGCGCAGCTCGTCCCGGGTGACGCCGGCGATGGACGTCGCGGACGCGCACTTCAGGCCGCGGACGCCGGCCACCTCGTGGCCGAGTTCGGTGAAGAACCGGCGGACCTGCTCGTCGGCGACGGGCTGGTACGGGGTGACGACGCCGATGCGGGAGACGCCCAGCCGGGCCAGCGCCGCCCGGCACGCGGACGCGCCGGTCGTGACGTCCAGCCCGGACAGGTCGCGGATGAGGCGTTCGAACTCGGCGTTGCCGTCCACGCCGCCCCAGAAGGTCTCCGCGCTCATGCCCATGATGAGGTGGTCGGGTTCGCAGGTGAGCACCGACTCCACGGCCTTGCCGATCTCCGCGCGCAGCTCGGTGAGGAACGTCCTGAAGCTCGCGTCGTCGTCGAGCGCCGCGTTGCGGATGAGGATCCGCCCGGCGTGGAAGGACACGCCGTCCGCGCGGTGGCGGTAGTACTCGTCCTCCACGACGGTGTTGGTGGACGGGACGATCACGCCGAAGACGCGGCGGTCGGCGAGCACGGTGGTCATGGAGTCCTCTCCTCGGCTGGCGGTCGGTCGGGGAAGCGGGCGGCCAGCCCGGGCAGGCCGAGCAGGTCGTTGAAGTCGGTCCAGGTCATCGCGGGGTCGGGGGCGCGGCCGTGGCGCAGGATGCTCCGGTAGGCGGTGCGCATGGCCGCGGCGCCGGCGAGCGCCGCCGCGACCGGGTACAGCAGGAGCCGGCCGCCGGCGCGGCCGAGGACGTCGGCCGGGTCGGCGGCGGGCCCGGCCGCCGAGCAGTTCACCACGAGCGGGAGCCCGCGGGCCGCGTCCCGGACCCGGCGCAGCAGCTCGGCGTCCACGACGCCCTCCGCCATGATCGCGTCGGCTCCGGCCGCGGCGAACGCGGCGACCCGGCGGAGCATCTCGTCGGGCCCCGCGGCCCGCAGCGCGTCCGTCCTGGCGATCACCACCAGGCGGCGGCGCACCGAAACGGCCGCGTCGAGCCGGGCCAGCGCCACGGGAAGGCCGACCACCTCGACGCCGGGTTCGTGGCCGCAGCGCTTCGGCTGCACCTGGTCCTCCAGGTGCAGGGCGGCGGCTCCCTCCCGCTCGTAGCGGCGGACGGTCTCGGCGACCTGCGGCGGGTCCCCGTAGCCGGTGTCGGCGTCGGCGACGATCGGCACGCCGGTGCCTGCGACGACGCGCCGCAGGGCGGCGAGCATGTCGCTCGCGCCGGTGAAGCCGAGGTCCGGCAGCCCGAGTTCGCTCGCGCCGACGAGCGCGCCGGACAGATGCACCGCTTCGAAGCCCGCGGCCTCGGCGAGCCGCGCGCTCAGCGCGTCGTGGCATCCGGCGGCCAGGACCGGCGGCCCGGAGTTCAGCGAGCCGCGCAGCCGGTCGGCGGGATGGGTGTCCGCGGTGCTCACGATCCGCTCCCCGTCCACGCGGCGGCGATGTCGGCGCCGGTGCGGACGTCCCCGTACTTGGCGTCGATGTCGAACAGGGCGGCGTCGTGGGGGCGCGGGTCGCGGTCGGCGACGGCGTCGGCCGCGACGGCCGCACGGAACCCGTGGCTCAGCGCGTCGACGACCGTGGCCCGCACGCAGCCGCTGGTGCTGACACCGGTGACCACCACCGAGTCCACCCCCTGGGCGTGCAGGGTCGCCGCCAGTGACGTTCCGAAGAACGCGCTGGGGTACTGCTTGCGGACGGTGAGGTCGCCTTCCCTCGGGACGAGTTCGGCGGGCGGCAGGGCCAGGGGGGACCCTTCGTCGAACAGCCGGAGGGCGGGCACCTTGCGGTAGAACCAGCCGCCGTCCGCGCCGCCCGGCGTGTACGAGACGTAGGTGAAGACCACCGGGTGCCCTTGGGCGCGGGCGTGCTCCGCCAGCGTGACGACGCGTTCCAGCGCGGCCGGTGCGGCGGGCGCGAAGAGCGGGCTGCCCGGGTCGAGGTAGGCGCGGACCAGGTCGACGACGAGCAGGGCCGGACGGGCGCCGAGGCCGAGGCGTCCGCCGAATCCGGCCTCGCGGTAGTCGTCGGCGAGCGGCCGGCCGGTCGCGGAGTCAGACATCGATCTGGATCGCCGCGCGCTCGGCCAGGATCGGAGCGACGAGGTCCGCGACGAGTGCGCGGTGCGCGGGGTGCCGCTGGTAGGCGTGCCAGCCGTCCGCGTCGTCGAAGTCGAGGACGGCCGCGAAGTCGTGGCCGTTCTCGCCGAGGGCGAGGTCCGGTCCGCAGGAGAGCGCGCGGATCTGGCCGATCGCGGCGGGCAGCGCGCGGAAGGCGTCCGCGGCGGCCGCCCGCTGCGCTTCGGTGGCCTCGGGGCTCCAGCGAAGCAGAATGATGTGTCGCAGCATGGCGACGTCCCTCCGGGCTCTTTCATCGAAACGATGCACCCGGCTACCACATTGTGAGAGAGTAGTTTTCGCTATGTGAGGCACGGTAAGTCCGGAGTCCGTGCCCCGTCAAGCCACAGGCGCCCCCCGACGAGGAGACGACATGCCAGAGCCCGCTCGCAGGCGCAGCGGCGCCGAGAGCGCCCGCAAGGTTCTTCAGATCCTCCTGGAGTTCGACGAGGAGCGCCCCACCCGCGGCGCCGCCGACCTGGCCGCCGCCCTCGACATGCCCAGCAGTTCGATGTACCGGTACCTGTCGGTGCTGCGCGAGACCGGCATGATCGAGGAGGTCGGGACGGGCGAGTACCGCCTGTCGTGGGTGTTCGTCCGGCTGGCCGGGGCCGCCCGGGCGGGCGGGCGGAGCCTGGAGGACACGGCGCGCCCCGTACTGGAGTCGATCGTGGAGGACTGCGGCGAGACCGCGCTGCTGATCAAGCGGATCGGGTGGAGCGCCGTGTGCGTCGACCGCGTCGACTCCCCGCACCACGTGCGCCTGCAGTTCACCCCCGGCGAGCCGATGAGCCTGCACGAGGGATCGGCGGCGCGCGTCCTGCTCGCCTCCATGCCGGCGACCGAGCGGCGGCGCTACCTGGCGTCGGCCCCGGAGCTGACCGAACCCGTCCGCGACCAGCTCGAGACCGACGTGGAGACCATCGGCCGGATCGGCTGGACGGAGAGCTTCGGCGAGGTCGACGACGGCATCTGGGGCGTCTCGGCGGCGATCCGCGACCAGGGGCGCGTGGTGGCGGCGCTCGGCGTCGCCGGACCGCTGTACCGCCTCCAGCAGAACGACCGGGCCAGGATCATCCAGCTCGTGATCTCCGGCGCGGAGGAGATCACCGGCGCCCTCGACCGGGCCTGAGGCCGCTTCCGCCGGGCGGCGGACCGCCCTTCCTTCGGCGTCGATCACGGCGCCGCTCGTCTCACACTGCGAGATGAGCGGCGCCGTTTTCCTGTTTCCCGGACGGTCTCGCGTGCCGCGAAACCCCGATGCCGTCGGCCTTTTGCGCGTCCGACCATTGCTTCGTCGCAAACTCCGCGACCGGGAAGCATTGACAACCGTCACAGGGAAGCCTTTAGCTTCTTCCACATCCTGAGTACGCGGTTACCGCATTGTGAGAGATGCGACCATTCTGGAGGGAACCCGTGCTTGTCGGCCAGAACGATCCGCCGCGCGACACCGAGGCCGATGTCGCGATCGTCGGATTCGGCCCCGTGGGTGCCACCGCGGCCCTCGCCCTCGCCCGCGCCGGGCTGCGCGTCGTGGTCCTCGAGGAGACCGGGCGCGAGGCGGCGGCGCGCGAGGACCTGAGCGAGTCCCGCGCCTCCACGTTCCATCCCCCCACCCTGGAGATCCTGGACGACCTGGGCGTGGCCGACGAGCTGCACGAGGCCGGGCTCATCGCGGACACCTACCAGTACCGGGACCGCGCCGACGGCCTCGTCGCGCACTTCGACCTGGCCAGCATCAAGGACGACACCCGCTTCCCCTACCGGCTGCAGAGCGAGCAGCGCAATCTCGTCCGCATCATCGGGCGCCGCCTCGCCGGCATCCCGAACGCGCGCCTCGTCCACGAAGCGCGGGTGACCTCCGTCGACCCCGGGGACGGCGGCCCCGACTCCCGCGCGACGGTCGTCCTGGACGGCGGGGCCCGGTGCCGCGCCCGCTGGGTGATCGCCGCCGACGGCGCGCACAGCGCCGTCCGGCGCGACCTCGGCATCGAGTTCCCCGGCATCACCTACCCCGAGCGGTTCCTCGTCGTCTCCACCACCGACGACTTCGCCGAGCTCGTCCCGGGCATCGGTGCGGTCAACTACATCTCCGACCCCCGCGAATGGCTGGTGCTGCTGCGCACCCCGCTGCACTGGCGGGCGCTGTTCCCGATCCCGGAGGCGGAGGCGGACGGCGGCGCCCTCGACCCCGGCGCGATCCAGCGGCGGCTGCAGGCAATCGCACCGCTGGAACGCGGCTACACGATCGCGCACGCCCGGATCTACCGAGTCCACCAGCGGATCGCCGAACGGTTCCGGCGCGGGCGGGTCCTGCTCGCCGGGGACGCGGCCCACATCAACAACCCGCTCGGCGGCCTCGGCATGAACAGCGGCATCCACGACGCCGCCGCGGCCGCCGCCGCCGTCACCGCCGCCCTGCGCGGCGACACCGGACCCGTCGACGCCTACGAGAAACTCCGCCGCGACGTCGCCCACGACTACGTGCGGACCGTCACCCACGAGAACTGGGAGTCCCTCCAGGAGGAGGACCCCGAGGAGCGGCGCCGACGCGCCGACCACATGCGCCGCACCGCGGCCGACCCCGCGCTCGCCCGCGCCCACCTGCTGCGCAGCTCGATGCTCGCGGTGGGCGAGCCCGAGCGCACCGCCGGCTGACCGTCCGGCACCGGACCGCCGTGCGCGCCCCGCACGGCACAACGACGATCGGAGAGGAGACGGACATGGACGTACCCGTGGCGCAGCGCGACCGCGCCGGGCTGGAGTTCCTGGGTTCCCTGCAGCACCACACCGGAGGGGTCCTCCAGCCGGCGGCGGGGCGCCGCTACGCCGAGCTGGTCGACGACCCGCCGGCCGACCTGCCCGGACGGCGCCGCTCGGTGGCCGAGACGCTGGGCGACCACGGCCCCTGGCTGCTCGACCGGCTGCTGACCCGCTACGTGGCCGAGGAGATCTACGTGCGGGCGATCCCGGCGGCCGAACACTCCCGGGCCGGCATCGAGGAATGGCTGGACGTCCCCGCCGACGCCCCCGGGTCGCTGACCCTGGACCCGTCGCTCGTCCCGCCCGCCTACTACCGCGAGGGCTTCCACCTGACGACGGGCGGCTGGGACGGCCACGACCTCATGGGCGTGGTCATCCACGACCTCGGCTACCGGTACGTCCTGATGCCGGGCGGCGTCGGCGCCGTCCGGGCGGGCGAGAACCTGATGGACCAGCGCACGCAGGTCGCCCTGGAGGCCCCCCGCCGCGACTACCGCCGCGTCCTCGAGGCGGGCTGCGGCAACGGGCGGTTCGCGTCCGTCCTGTCCAGGGAGTTCCCGGACGCGCGGTACACCGGCGTCGAGTTGTCGAGGACGCAGCTGGAGTACGCGCGGGCGCGCTGCGTGCACGAGGGGAACGCCTGGGAGCTGATCCAGGCGGCGGCCGAGGACACCGGCCTGCCGGACGCCTCGGTCGACCTCGTCGCGATCTTCACGCTCTTCCACGAGACGCCGCCGAAGGCCACCGAGGCGATCCTCGCGGAGATGTTCCGGGTGCTGGAGCCCGGCGGGGACCTCGTCATCGGCGACATCGCGCCGGTCGAGCGCAACGACGCCTTCCGCTCCGTCGTCCTGGACTGGGAGACCGAGCACCGGGGCGAACCCTTCATGCGGTCCTACCTGCAACTCGATCTGCCGGCCCTGGTCAAGCAGGCCGGCTTCGGCGACGTCGAGGCGTACGGCCTCGGCGCGGGCGACTATCCCTGGGTCGTGCGGGCCCGGAAGGAGCGGTGATGAGCGGCGACAACGCGTACCTCGGGTCCGAGCGGCTCGACGAGATCACCCGGATGCTCACCGAACTGGCGTCGGAGGTGTGGATCCTGCGGGACCGCACCCTCGTGCTGGAGCACCTGCTCCGCGAGCGCGGCTGCCTCGACGAGGACGCGGTGGACGCGCTGCGGCCGTCCGGCGACCTGCTCGAACGGCTCGGGCGCGAGCGCGGCGACTTCGTCGGGCGCGTGTTCGGCGCCGTCCTCGACCCCGACGCGCGGGTGGCCGCGGCCACCGCCCGCACCGGTCCCGCCGCCTGACCCGAACCGCCCCGACCGACCTTCCCGACCGACCTTCCCGACCGGCGTCCCCCGACCGCCTCCGCACCGCTCCCGGCGGCTCCCGGGCGAAGCCGCACGGCCGCCGAGCCGGCCGCCGGACACCGCCCGGGGGCCGCCCCCCCGCATCACCACCCACCCTCACGCCCGCCGCGCCGTCACGCGGAGGGCGAACGAACGACCCAAAGGAGCAGGCCAGTGGGCCAGAGTTCTGTGTTCAAGAACGGACCCGCGCTCGACCGCCGGAGCTTTCTGCGAGCGGGCATCGCCCTGGGCGGTGCGGTGGCGGGCGCCAGTCTGCTCGGCGCCTGCGGCGGCCCCGGCTCCGCCTCGGGGAGCGGACGCAAGGGCCTGACGATCGGCACGGTCGTCGTCGACGACACGCTGAACCCGATGCAGGAGCAGTACACGACGTTCCAGTTCAACGCGTTCGACGCGCTGGTCCGGCAACTGCGCGGCGACACCGAGGCGACGCCGCGGCTCGCCAGCGAGTGGAGCCGCAGCAGCGACACCGTGTGGCGGTTCAGGCTCCGCTCGGGAGCCGTGTTCCACAACGGCGCGCCGGTGACCGCCGACGACGTGGTGTTCAGCCTCACCGAGGTCCTCCGCGAGCAGTACCCGCTCGCCACCGTGATCTCCACGATCAAGGACGTCCGCAAGGTGGACGCGACCACGGTGGAGATCGAGACCAAGAAGCCCGACCCGCTGCTCCTGAACCGCGTCGGCCAGATCTTCATCGTCCCGCAGAAGGAGTGGACCCAGAAGGGCCCGGACGGGTTCGCCAAGGCGCCCATCGGCTCCGGACCGTTCCGGATCACCAACTTCGCCGTCGACAGCGGCATCGAGTTCACCGCGTTCGACGGCTTCTGGGGCGACCGGCCGAAGTCGTCCCAAGTCACCCTGCGCTACTTCAGCGACCCCGGCGCGATGGCGTCGGCGCTGCAGGCCGGGCAGATCGACGCCGCGCAGAACCTCGGCGCCGAATCGATCAAGACGCTCGCGAACCGGGACGACCTGACGGTCAGCACCGACTTCAGCGGCAACCAGAACATGTTCCAGCTCAACACCACCAAGGCTCCCTTCGACGACATCCGCGTCCGGCAGGCGGCGATCAAGGCGGTCGACGCGCAGGCGCTGATCGACACGATCACCTACGGCTCGGGGATCCTCGAGGACGGGCAGCTGCCGGTGAAGGGGGTGTTCGGCCACTCCCCCGACGTCACCCGCCCGGCGTACGACCTCGCCGAAGCCAAGAGCCTGCTGAAGTCCGCCGGCGCGGAGGGCGCCGAGGTCGAGATCTTCGGCATGTCCCTCTACAAGAAGCTGTACGAGGCGATCGGCGCCCAGCTCGAGCAGGCCGGGTTCCGCCCCAAGATCAACGCTGTCGAGGTGCCGATCTGGGTGAAGACGTTCCGCAGCGGCTCCGACGCCGACATCTTCTACCGGGGCGCGTCCTACACCGGCATCTTCGACGCGGACCGCCCCTACGCGCACGTCTCGTCGTCCAAGAAGCCGTTCGTGGAGGACTCCACCTGGAACGAGCTGATGGACGCGCAGAGCACCGAGCTCGATCAGGCGAAACGCGAGCAGAAGCTGATCGCGTGCGGACAGCACCTGCTGGAACGGTCCTACGTCCTCTACACCTACGGGGCGCCGACGGTCGGCGGGCACCGCACAGGCGTCTCCGGTTTCGACAACAGCAACGGCCTGATGCTGCTGCTCGACGGCGTCACCAAGCAGGGAGGCTGAGGTGCCGACCGCAGAACACGTGCCCGACGGCATGAACCCGTCGGTCGTCCTGGCCCAGCGCGGCCGGGCGGAACTGGAGTTCCTCGCGGCGGCCCGCGCGTCGCTGGCGCCGCTGCGCGCCCGCGTCCGCGACCGGATCGAGGCGTCGCCCGAAGCCGCCCGCTGGGAGCAGGACGGCGGGGCCGACATCACCCGGCTGCGCGCGGCGGTGGCGGCGGAACTGGACGGCATGCCCGAGCAGGCCGTCATCGGCGCCGCGCTCCGCTGGAGCAGGCGGATGCTCACCCCGCGCGCGGAGGACGCGTTCGACGCGCGCCGCGACGTCCTCGAAGACCTCGCCGCCGCGCCCGACCCCGGCGCGATCGCCGACCGCGGCGACGCGGCCGTCCCGCGCTACTGGAAGTACGAGTTCCACGGGACCCGCGGCGGCTGGGACGGCCACGAGCACATGGGCTTCGTCCACCACGAACTCGTCTACCGCCACCTGCTCGTACCCGTGTACGGCGACATCTTCGCGCAGCGCGCCGCGGTCGCCGACGCGGCGCCGCGGGACCGCTACCGGGCGATCTGCGACCTGGGGTGCGGGACGGGCCAGTACACGCTCAAGCTCGCCGAGCGGTACCCGGACGCGCGGATCACCGGCGTGGACCTGTCGGCCGCCTCCCTCCGCTACGCGCAGCGGCGGGCCGCCGACCGCGGCCTGAGCTGGCACCTGCTGCGCGCTCCGGCCGAGGACACCGGCCTCCCCGCGGACGGCCACGACCTGGTGACGTCCTTCATCCTGCTGCACGAGATGCCGCCGCACGCCGTCGCCGCGGTGTTCGCGGAGGCGTACCGCCTGCTGCGGCCCGGCGGCGACCTGGTGTTCTCCGACGTCGCCCCCTACCGCCGCCGCGGCGCCTACCAGGCATGGCTGGACGACTGGGACGCCGAGCACGGGCACGAGCCGTGGTGGCGCCCGGCCGCGCAGGCCGACCTGGTGTCCGTCGCCGAGGCGGCCGGGTTCGGCGACGTCCGGCAGGCGGCCCTCGGCCCCGGCTCCTACCCGTGGGTGACCACCGCCCGCAAACCCGGCACGGAGGACGGCTCATGATCGGCAAGCTGCGGTCCCGCGACGCGGTCCCGGCGGCCGCCGGGACCGCCGCGACCCCGGCCCTCGGCATGCGGGACGTCTCGGTGTCGCTCCCGGGCGCCCGCGGCGACCTGCGCATCCTGCGCGGCGTGACGTTCACGGTCGGGCGCGGCGAGATCG
Organism: Actinomadura sp. WAC 06369; assembly: GCF_003947565.1. Classification (NCBI taxonomy): domain Bacteria; kingdom Bacillati; phylum Actinomycetota; class Actinomycetes; order Streptosporangiales; family Thermomonosporaceae; genus Actinomadura; species Actinomadura sp. WAC 06369. Next base: position 192,922 of record NZ_QHJN01000001.1, read on the forward strand.
TCGCCGTCGCGGGCGAGTCCGGCTCGGGCAAGTCCACCTCGATCCTGGCGGCGCTGCGGCTGCTGCCGCCCGGGGCACGGGTGACCGGCTCGATCGAGTGCGCCGGCGGGGACGTCCTGGCCATGCCCCGGCGCGAGCTGCGCCGGCTGCGGGCGCGCCGGGCCCGGATCATCTTCCAGGACCCGTGGCGGGCGCTGCACCCCATGAAGCGGATCGGTGCGCAGCTCGTCGAGTCGGCGCGGACCGCGGACCCCGGCCTGTCGGCGGCCGACGCCCGCGAGCTCGCCGAGCGGACCCTCGAACGCGTCGGCATCCCCGAGCCCGCGGCACGGATGCGCAGCCACCCCCACGAGATCTCCGGCGGGCAGGCGCAGCGCATCGTCATCGCGATGGCGCTCGTGGCCCGGCCCGACGTCCTGTTCTGCGACGAGCCGACCACCGCGCTGGACGTCACCACGCAGGCCCAGGTCCTCGAGCTGCTGCGCGACCTCAACCGCGAGTTCGGCATCTCCGTCGTGATCGCCACCCACGACCTCGAGGTGATCGCCGACATCGCCGGGCGGATCGTCGTGATGTACGCGGGCCAGGTCGTGGAAGAGGGACCGACCGCGCAGGTCCTCGCCGAGCCCCGCCACCCCTACACCTACTCCCTCCTGCGCGCGGCGCCCGGCCTCGCCGGGGACGGCCGCCTGCAGGCCATCGCGGGACGTCCGCCGGCCCCGTCGGACGAGCCGCCCGGCTGCGCGTTCGCCGACCGCTGCCCCGGCGTCCACGACGCGTGCACGACCGTCCGTCCGGAACCCAGGGAGGTCCGGCCGGGACGCATGGTGGCGTGCATCCGCGCGGAGGGCTACGAATCCGACCCGGCAGGAGGCCGCCCGTGACCGACGAAACCGTGGCCCGGGTCACCGGGCTGGTGAAGGACTACCGCGTGCCGGGCGGCCGGACCCTCCGCGCCGTGGACGGCGTGTCCCTGTCGGTGGGGCGCGGCGAGACGCTCGGCCTCGTCGGCGAGTCCGGCAGCGGCAAGTCCACGTTCGCGCGGATGCTGATCCGCCTGGAACGTCCCACCGCCGGGACGGTCGAGTTCGAAGGCGCCGACGTCACCCGGGCGCGCGGCGCCGAGCTGCGCCGCCGGGTCCGGCGCCGGATGGCGATGGTGTTCCAGAGCTCGTCGACCTCGCTCAACCCCTACCAGCGGATCGGCGACGTCCTCGCCGAACCGCTGCGCTCGCACAAGGTCGGGGACAAGGCGTCCCGCCGGGCGGCCGCGACCGCGATGATGGAACGGGTCGGGCTCGACCCGGCGTTCGCCGGCCGGTACCCGCACGAGCTGTCCGGCGGGCAGCGCCAGCGGGTCGGCATCGCGCGCGCGCTGATGCTCGACCCGTCCCTCATCGTCGCGGACGAGCCGACCGCCTCCCTCGACGTCTCCGTCCAGGCGCAGGTGGTGAACCTGCTCCAGGACCTGCAGCGCGACCTCGGGCTGTCGTACCTGTTCATCACGCACGACCTCGGCCTCGTCCGGCACTTCAGCCACCGCGTCGCCGTCATGTACCTGGGGCGGCTCATGGAGGTCGGCGACACCGCGCGGGTGTTCGCCGACCCCGCCCACCCGTACACGGCGTCCCTGGTCTCGATGCGCCGCGACGCCGAGCACCGGATCGTCCCGGCGGGCGACATCCCGTCGCCGGTCGACCGCCCGTCCGGCTGCGTGTTCCGCACCCGGTGCCCGATCGCGCGGGAGCGCTGCGCCGCCGAGGCGCCACCGCCGGCGGAGATCGCGCCGGGCCGCACCGCGGCCTGCCACTTCCCCGGAGAACTCGGCGTCGGCGGCGCCGACGTCCATGTCCACGCGCCGGCGGCGCCACCGCTGGTGGCCCCGGCCCTCGCACAGAAAGACGGGTGACCCATGCCCGGATTCGCCGCCGACCGTCCGGTCTACCTGGACGGCTCCGTCCCCCTCGACGGGGTGTTCAACGCGCTGATGGAGGTCGCCTCCGAGGTGTGGGTGCTGCGCGACCGCTTCGCCGTCCTGGAGGAGCTCCTGGACGAGCGCGGCGCCGTCACCCGCGAGGACATCGAGCTGCACCGGCCGAGCCCGGAACTCCGCGAGCGCCTCGCCGCGGAGCGGGCCCGCTTCCTGGAACGGCTCATGGAGTCGGTGGCCGCCCGGTGATCGGTTACATCGTCCGTCGGCTGCTCCTGGTGATCATGGTCGCCTGCGGGGTGTCGACGTTCCTGTTCGCCCTGTCCAGACTCGCGGGCGACCCGGCCGCGCTGCTGTCGCCGCCCGAGGCGTCCGACGAGGTGGTCGCCGCGACCCGCGAACGCCTCGGACTGGACGCGCCGGCGATCGTCCAGTACTTCGACGCGCTGCGCGGAGCGTTCACCCTCGACTTCGGGGACTCGTTCGCGTTCGGGCAGCCCGCCGCGCAGATGGTGTTCGAGCGCATCGGCCCGAGCCTGTGGATCGTGGTGCCCTCGATCGTGCTCGCCGTCCTGCTGTCGTTCGGCATCGGCGTGCTGGCGGCGCTGCGCCCGAGCCGGCCCAGCGGACGGCTGGTCATGGCGGTCACGTTCGTCACGGGCAGCGTCCCGTACTTCTGGCTCGCCCTGCTGCTCGTCCTGCTGTTCGCCGTCGAACTCGGCTGGCTGCCGGCGACCGGCAGCACCGGCTACGCGAGCCTCGTCGTCCCGGTGACCGTCCTGACCATCACGGCGATGTCGACCAGCGCCCGGATGGCGCGCGGCCAGCTGCTCGACTCGTTCGGCGAGGGCTACGTGCTGACGGCGCGCTCCAAGGGCGTCGCCCCCTGGCGGATCCTGCTCGGGCACGCGCTCCCCGGGGCGCTGCCGCCCATGCTGGCGTGGCTCGGCATCGAGTTCTCGTTCCTGTTCAGCGCGCTGCTCGTCCTGGAGCCGATCCTCGGCTACGAGGGACTCGGCGCGCTGCTGATCCGCGGCGTGACCAATCAGGACTTCCCGCTGGTCCAGGCCAGCGTGTTCTGCATGGCGATGCTGATCACCCTGGTCAACATCGGCGTGGACGTGATCGTCCGGCTGGTGGACCCCCGGCTGCGCGCGAAGGCGGCGACATGAGCGTGAACACGACCCTACGGAAGCAGACCGGCGCGCGGCCCTCGGAGACCGTGAGCGGCGGCTCCCGCGCGGCCGAGACCGCCCGCCGCGTCTGGGGGGACGCCACCGGACGCTTCGCGATCGTCCTGCTCGGGCTGCTCGTCCTCGTGGCGCTGCTCGCACCGCTGCTGGCCCCCGCCGACCCGACCGCGCAGCATCTGCAGGAGGCGAGCCGCGCCCCCTCCTGGTCGCACCCGTTCGGCACGGACCCGCTGGGCCGGGACGTCCTCAGCAGGCTGATGTACGGACTGCGGCTCAGCCTGCTCATCGGCGTCGTCACCGCCACGGCCTCCGCCCTTTTCGGGTTGCTGCTCGGTCTCATCGCCGGCTACTACGAGAACACGGTCGGCATGGTCCTGATGCGGCTCGCCGACATCCAGTTCGCCATCCCGTTCGTCGCGGTCGGCGTCGCTCTGGCCGCGGTCGTCGGCCCGGGCATCACCAAGATGATGATCGTCCTCGCGCTCTGGGGCTGGGTGAACTACGCGCGGACGATCGCCGACTCCGTGGCGCGCGTCAAGCGGATGGAGTTCGTCACCGCCGCCAGGACCATCGGCACCCGCACCCCGGCGATCCTGCTGCGGCACATCGCGCCGAGCGTCCTCGGGCCGGTGATCATCCTGTGGTCGACGAGCGCCGGCGTCCTGATCCTGGTGGAGAGCGCGCTCAGCCTGCTGTCCCTCGGCGTGCAGCCGCCGCAGTTCTCGCTCGGCAGCATGCTGGCCGACTCCCGCAACACCCTCCAGCTCGCCTGGTGGGCGACGGTGGCCCCGGGCCTGGCGATCATGGCGATCGTGGTCGCGTTCAACCTGCTCGGCGACGCGCTCCGGGACGCCTTCAACCCCTCGGTCCGCACCAAGCACGACCCCGAACTCTGGTAGACGCGCGAAGCGCATGCGCCGACCGCGATGCGCCCCCGTACGCTATCCGCGCCCCGACGGCCGGCCCCGCCGGGGCGCGGACGGCTTCGCCGAGCCCGCGGCCGCACACGGCGGTGGACCAGTGCGTCGCAGTCGTCCCCCGAGCGGCTGATTCGTGGCAGAGTGGCGGGATGCCTGGCGCGCGGTACGGGATGGATTCGCCCTACGGGTTCGGCTTCATGGGCCTGGTCGTGCTGGGGTTCTGGGCGACCGGGCTGGTGATGGCGGTCACCGCCGATCTGGCCGCCGCACTGCCCGCGCTGGTCTCCGGCACCCTGCTGGCGGGATGCCTGGCCCTGAGCCTGCACGCCACGCTGCGCGGCAAGTTCCTGGTCTGGCGGGACGTGCTGGACGAGCTGGACCTGCGCGGCGACGAACGGCTGCTCGACCTCGGCTGCGGGCGCGGCGCCGTCCTGCTGGCCGCCGCCCGCCGCCTCCCGCGGGGCCGGGCGGTCGGCCTGGACCTGTGGCGCGGACGGGACCAGTCCGGCAACACCCCGGCGGCGACGCTGCGCAACGCCCGCGCCGAAGGCGTCGCCGACCGCGTCCGCGTGCAAGGGGGTGACCTGCGCAGACTCCCGTACGCGGAGGCGAGCTTCGATCTGGTCGTGTCCAGCCTGACGGTGCACACCATCTTCGGCGCGGACGCCCGCGCCCAAGCGATCGCCGAGGCGTACCGGGTGCTGCGGCCGGGCGGCCGCCTGCTGATCGCCGACCTGGCGCGGACCCCCCGCGAGTACGCCGCGGTGCTGGCCCGGCTGAACGCCCAGGACATCCGCGTGCGCGGCCTCGGCTGGCGCGCGTGGTGGGGCAGCCCGTGGGTCCCGACCCGCCTGCTCACCGCCCGCAAACCAGCCACCCCCTGAACACATCCACCGGCACGCCCCCGACGCAGTCAAAGCAGGAGACGGGGCAACCGCGCGAGCGTCGGGTGGGAGCCCCGGACACCCCCATCGTGTCTTTGGGCTTATCGGCTACTTCAGAGAATCGTTCACGGACGGCTCTACCTCACGAGGGGTTCCACTCCGAGGAGAGCCGCGGTTCTGGTGTAGACGGTGCGGGCGAGATCGTCGTCCATTGCCCGGCGCGAAGGGGTGTCCGGCCGGGACTTACTGAAGAAGCCGCCACTGGGCTGCGGGGCGGACGCGGCGGTGGCGAGCCAGACCGGGGTCTGCACGCCTTCGTCCGGGCTGATGGCGAACGGACGGAACAACGGGGCGGTCAGCCGCATCAGGCCACCGGCGTTGCTGTTGATCGCGGTGCCCTTCACCATGCCGGGGTTGGCGTTGTAGACGCTCATACCGCCGGGCAAGCGGTTCGCGATCTCTCGCGCCGCCAGGAGGCCGACGAGCTTGCTCGTCGCATAGACGTTGATCTGGTTGTAGAAACGGTTACTCCACGAGGTCCCCGCGACGTCCGGGTCGGCGACGTCGAGCCTGCCGCGCTTCTCCACGAACGTGGACATGTTGATGATCCGCGCCCCGGACGTGAGCGCCCCTTCGGCCAGGAGGTCGTGCGTGAGCAGGAACGGGGCGTGGTGGTTGAGCGCGTACGTGCGCTCGACACCGTCCACCGTCTGCTCGTACCGGGGGAAGGCCGCCCCCGCGTTGTTGATGAGGACGTCCACCGGGACGGTATCGGCGGCCAGTTTCGCCGCCAGTGCCCGTACCTGCGCCCTCTGCTCCAGGTCGGCGATGTACGTCCGCGGCGGAACCGCGTCACCGCTCGCGGAGGCCAGGGTGCGCAGGCCGTCGGCGGCGGCCCGGGTGCGCGCCTCGTCCCGGCCGACGAGGACGACGTTCTGACCGGCCTTGATCAAGTGGCGTGCCATCACCAGGCCCAGGCCGGAGGCTCCGCCCGTGATGACTGCGGTCTTGACGCTCACTGCTGCTCCTTTTCCATGGTGTCCTTGCCGCCGGCGGCCTCGCCCGCCGAGCCGGTGCCGTCGATCGCCTCGCGGAGAAGCGAGTGCAGGCGCCGCCTGCTCTCGCGGTCGAGGCGGGCGAAGGGCGAGTGCTCGGTGGTGTGCCGGACGACGCGATCGCGCAGCGCGCATCCCTCGGGGGTGAGCTGGACGACCTTCGCGCGGCGGTCGGTGGGGTGGGGCACGCGGCGGACCAGTCCGCGCTTCTCCAGCCGGTCGATCATCGCCGTGGCGGTCGAGGCGTCGCATTGCAGGAGGTCCGCCAGCCGCCGCGCCGTCATCTCCCGCCCGCGGCTCAGCCTCCACAGCGCACCGGTCTGGGTGTCGGTCAGCCCCGCTTCCCGGGCGAGCTCCCTGAGGTCGGAATGCACCTGGGTGCGGATCGCGAACAGGTAGTCGTGCAGCTCTTCGTTCAGGCGCCGGTCGTCCATGATCGGCAAGATACATGGAAAATCCATTAATTGGAAAATCCACGTACTTGCCGGTCCGCCGTGAGCCTCGGAGCCTGCGCGCGGGGGTCCCGCAACGAGCGCGGGAGGGTCCTGGGCGGTCCGCGCGGCCGAGCCGATGATGGCGGGTGTCCGGGCGGTCGACAATGACCCGGCAGGAGTCAGGACGGCCCGGAGACAGGAGCCAGGTCCCGATGGATGCCATGGACGCGCTGCAGTCGGCGCAAAGCCTCGCCGAACTCTTCCAGCACACCGCGAAAGCACACCGCGACCGGACGGCGCTGCGCAGTTCGGACGGCGCAGCGGAACTGACCTGGGGCCAGTACGCCGAGCGTGTGCGACGCATTGCCGGGGGCCTGGCGTCGCTCGGCGTCCGCCGCGGGGACACCGTGGCGCTCATGCTCACCAACAGGCCCGAGTACCACCTCGTGGACACGGCGGCGCTGCACCTCGGCGCCACGCCCTTCTCGGTCTACAACACGAGTCCGCCGACGCAGATCGCCCACCTGTTCGCCAATGCCGGCAACCGGGTCGTGGTCACCGAACAGCGGTGGGTGGACACGGTCCGGGCGGCCGGGGGGACGGTGGAACACGTCGTCTGCGTGGACGGCGCGGCCGAGGACACCGTGCCGCTGAGCGGCCTCGAGACCGGACGGCCGCAGGGGTTCGACTTCGAGGCCGCCTGGCGGTCCGTACGTCCCGACGACCTGGCCACACTCATCTACACGTCGGGCACGACAGGACCACCGAAAGGCGTCGAGGTGGAGCACCGCGCCATCCTCGCGTGCCTGCGCGGCGGACTCCTCCTCTCCCATCTGGGGTCGGCCGCGCAGGCCGGGCGCCTGATCTCCTACCTCCCCGACGCGCACGTGGCCAACCGGTACTTCAGCCACTACCTGGCGATGGCCGGCGGCTCCTCGATCACCACCGTGGCGGACCCGAAGACCGTCGCCCAGGTGCTGCCGGCGGTGCGGCCGACGATCTTCATGGGCGTGCCGGCCCTCTGGTACAAGCTGCAGGCGGCGCTCACCCAGGCGATCACCGCCCAGACCGGCGCCCGCGGACGTCTCGCCCGCTGGGCGGTCGGGACCGGCCGGAAGGCCGCGGAACTGCGGATGTCGGGCCACCCGCTGCCGTTCCACCTGGCGATCCGGCTGGCCGCCGCCGACGGGCTGGTGCTGGACCGGCTCCGGGCGAGGATCGGCCTGGACGAAGCCGGGGCGGTCATCACCGGTTCCGCCCCGATCGCCGCCGATGTCGTCCGTTTCTTCCAGTCACTGGGCGTCGAACTCTGCGAGGGATGGGCGATGTCGGAGTCGGCCGCCGCCGGGACGATCAACAGTCCGGGCGAGATCCGGCCGGGGACGGTCGGCCGGCCGATGAGCGGCGTCGAGGTGCGGGTCGCCGACGACGGTGAACTACTGCTCCGCGCCCCGACCCTCATGCGCGGCTACCGCGGGGACCCGGCGGGAACCGCCCGGGCGATCGACGTCGAGGGGTGGCTTCATACCGGAGACGTGGGCACCGTCGATGCCGACGGGTACGTGACCATCGTCGACCGCAAGAAGGACTTGATCATCAACTCCTCGGGCAAGAACATGTCACCGGCCAATATCGAGAGCGCCGTGCTGGCTTGTTGCCCACTGGTCGCCTCCGTGCTCGCCGTGGGCGACCGCCGTCCCTACGTGGTGGCGCTGGTAACCCTCGACCCAGTGGCCGCGGCGGCCCTCGTCGGCGGACCCTCCACCGGCCAGGACGTCTCCGTGCTCGCGGAGCGGCCCGAAGTCCAGGCGGCGGTCGAGGCCGGAGTGGTACGCGCGAACGCGACGCTGTCGCGGGTCGAGCAGATCAAGCACTTCCGAATCCTGCCGGTGCTTTGGCTCCCGGGCGGCGCGGAGCTGACCCCGACCGGCAAGCTGCGGCGGGCGGCGATCGTCGAGCGGTACGCCGAGGAGATCGAGGCCCTCTACCGGCGGCAGCGTCAGCCGGACCCGTCCGGCTGACGGCGCCCGCTCACTCGCGGGCGGCGGCGGGCGCGGCCCCGTCCGCGCCGCGGTAGGCACCGGGCGGCCGCCCGGTCCACCGGCGGAAGGCGCGGCGGAAGGCGCTGGCCTCGGAGAAGCCCAGCCGCCTCGCCAACTCCTCGACCGACTCCTCGCCGCGGGCCAGGCTGGCGACGGCGGCCTCGCGCAGCAGATCTTCTTTGAGCTGGCGGATCGAGGTGTGTTCGGCTCGCAGCAGTCTGCGCAGATGCTGCGTGCTCACGCTGAGCTGTGCGGCGATGTCGTCGGGCGTCGGCCAGTGCCCTCGCAGTCCGCGCTCGAGGATCTTGCGCACCCGGTCGGCGACCGTCGTCCCGTAGTCACGCGTGGCGAACCACACGTTCGGCTGGTCTGCCAGGTAGTCGGCGAGTTGCTGCTCGTCCCGCACCAGGGGCGCGGTCAGGAGCCGACGGTCGAAGGCCAAGGCCAGCCGGTCGGCGCCGAACACCGGGTGCCGGCCGAAGACGATCTCGTAGTCCGCGGCATACGGAGTTTCCGGCCACGGCAGGCGCAGTTCGCGCAGACCGATCCGCCGTCCGATGAGCCAACCCAGCACACGGTGGATCAGCGTGGCCAGGATGTCGCCGCCCAGATGGTCGGGATCGTCCAGCCGGCTGACATCGATCTCCACTTCGACGAGCGTCTCACGCACCGCCACGCGGAGCCGCGGCATGCCGGTCATGGCCTCGCTGGCCTCGGCGAGGCGCTGGAGCGCCGCCCGCAGGTCGGGAACGTGGATCACCGAACGCATCATGAGCTGGAACGAGCCGAGCGGGACGGCCGGTCCCAGCCCGAAGAGCTCGTCTCCGGTCAGGATCCACAGTTCCTGCGTCAGTTCGGCCGCTTGGGAGAGCGTCACACCGGCGCCCGTGGTCGGGCTCGCGACGTCGGCGGCGATACCTGCGCGCCGTAGCAGGGAGGCCGAGTCCAATCCCTGCCGCTCGCCGATGCGCGCCAGCCGCCGGGTAACGTCTCCCGGCAGCGTTGAACTGGTCACAAGCGCACCATAACGCCCGGCTCGGTGCCCGTACCACGTACGGACCGCATGCGCGCGGCGGTCATGAGATCTGCGAGGCACGGTGCTCGGACGGACCGGGGAAGGCCCCGTAGCTTCCCCGGTATGTTCAACACACAGCAGGTCGGGCGGTGGAGCGAGTCCGTCGAGTTCGCGGTGACGGCGGAGCGCACGGTCGGCTATGCCGAGGCGACCAACGACCCCGTCACCGCACACCTCGACGGCACCCTGGCACCCCCGGTGTTCGCCGTCGTACCGGGCTTCTCCGTCATGGCGCGGCGGACACTGGCGGCGGCCCCGGAAGCGGCGGCCGGCACGATCCTGCACGGTCGGCACGATCTGCACATCCGCCGGCCGATCGTGCCCGGCGACGTGCTGAGCACCCGCGCGCAGGTCATCGGCGTCCACGTGCGCAGCTCCGGTGTCCTGGTCACGACCCTGGTGGAGACGCGGGACGCGGCGGCGGAGCCGGTCAACGAGCAGTACTTCACCGGCTTCTTCCGCGGAGCGGAGCACACCGGCGGCGACACCGGGCGCACGGGCCCCGACCACGGCCTGCGGAGCGAGGTACGCGACCGTGAGCCCGCCGCCACGGTGGTGCAGAAGTTCGACGCCGACCAGACCTTCCGCTATGCGGAGGCGTCCGGGGACACCATGCCCGTCCACCTCGACGAGGACGCCGCCCGCCGGGCGGGTCTGCCGGGGATCATCGTCCACGGCCTGTGCACGATGGCCTTCACATCTCACGCGCTGATCGGGCACGTCGCCCCGGACGCCCCGGGCCGACTGCGGCGCCTGGCCGTGAAGTTCAGCGCTCCCGCGCGTCCCGGCCGGGCGATCACCACGACCGTGTGGACGGCCGGGACGGACCGGTGCGTCTTCGAGACGGTCGACGACGGCGGCGCCCGCGTGATCACCGACGGCCGCGCCGAGTTCACCGCTTGACCACCCTCGCAGCAGAGGAGATTCCATGCCACGCAAGGTGTTCGTCATCGGGGTCGGGATGACGCGGTTCGAGAAGCCGGGCCGCCGCGAAGGCTGGGACTACCCGGCCATGGTCGCCGAGTCCGGGTCGGCGGCGCTGGCGGACGCCGGGATCGCGTTCACCGACGTGCGCGAGGCGTACGCCGGGTACGTGTACGGCGACTCCACCAGCGGCCAGCGGGCCGTGTACGAGCTGGGCATGACCGGCGCGCCGATCGTCAACGTGAACAACAACTGCGCCACCGGATCCTCGGCGCTGTGGCTCGCGGCCCGGGCCGTCGCCGGCGGGTTCGCCGACTGCGTGCTCGCGGTCGGGTTCGAGAAGATGTCCCCCGGTTCGCTCTCGGAGGTCTGGACCGACCGGGAGGGACCGCTGGAGCGGCACATCGGCGCTCTCGCCGAGCTCCGCGGACCGGGCGCGCCGACGGCGCCGTGGATGTTCGCCGCGGCCGGCCGGGAACACATGGAGCGTTACGGCACGACCGCGGAGCAGTTCGCGCGGATCGCGCACAAGAACCACGAGCATTCGGTGAACAACCCCTACGCCCAATTCCGCCGCGCGTTCTCCTTCGACGAGATTCTGGAGGCGCCGACGATCGCCGAGCCGCTCACCAAGCCGCAGTGCTCGCCGACGTCCGACGGCTCGGCGGCGGCGGTGCTCGCGGACGAGGAGTTCGTCGACCGGCATGGACTGGCCGGCCAGGCGATCGAGATCGTGGGGCAATCCGTGGTGACCGACCTGGACGGCACCTTCGACGGCACCGCCGCCGCGCTCGTCGGGGCGCACATGAGCCGGACCGCGGCCAGGCAGGTATACGAGCAGGCGGGCATCGGCCCGGAGGATGTGGACGTCATCGAGCTGCACGACTGCTTCTCCACCAACGAGCTGCTCACCTACGAGGCCCTCGGCCTGTGCGGGCCCGGTGAGGGCGGCGGGCTCATCGATGCGGGGGAGACCACCTACGGCGGCAGCTGGGTCGTCAACCCGTCCGGGGGCCTGATCTCCAAGGGGCACCCTCTGGGTGCCACCGGGCTGGCGCAGTGCGCGGAGCTGACCTGGCAGTTGCGCGGCGCGGCCGGTGCCCGCCAGGTGCCGGCGGCCGCGTCCCGTTCGGGCGTCGCGCTCGCGCACAACATCGGCCTCGGCGGCGCCGCCGTGGTCACGGCCTTCAGGCCGGCAGAGCGGTGAGCGGAGGAATCATGGGTGGAAGAACCGCCGGCACCGGACCAGGTCCGGACTCCAACGAGGAAACGGCCCCCGCACTCCGGCACGGCGACGACTCCGAACACCGGTCCCCGCCCGAGCACCGCCGGTATCTCTGGCTGGGCCTCGGGCTGTTCTTCCAGTTGTTCGCCGTCGGTGGCCGGTGGGATCTCACGCTGTTCGCATGGGTCTTCCAGATTTTCCTGCTCAGGTTCCTGCGGACCAGCCGGCCGCAGGTGGGTCTCCCGCTGGTGTGGCTGGTGGGCGTCGCCGGCGGACTGTTCTGGGCAGTACAGCTCGCTGTGCCGCTGACCTTCCTGACGTTCGTCGGCGTGCTGAGCCTCGCGTCCGGCGGCCTCGTGCCCTTCGCGGTGGACCGCTTCGTCTCAACGCGACTGAGATCGCTCGGACGGCTGCTCGCGTTCCCGGCCGCGCTGACCGCCACCTCGTTCCTGGTCGGAACCTTCAACCCGTTCGGTACCGCCTACGGGCTGCCGGCGGTCACCCAGCACACCAACCTGGCGCTGCTCCAAGTACTCGCCGTCGCCGGGCCGTACGCGATCGGGTTCCTCATCGGCGGCGTCGCGACCGCGGTGAACCACCTCTGGGAGCGCGGCCTCACCCGGCACGCCGCCAGGCCCGCCCTCGCCGCGGCGGCCGTCCTCGCCGTGGTCGTCATCGGCGGACAGGCGAGGCTCGCGTTCGCCCCCGCCCCGACCTCCCCCACCGTGCGCATCGCGGGCATCAACCCGGACATGGCCGTCAACGCGGAGGCCGCACGGCTGGCCGGAACGGACCTCGACGACTTCGAGGCCGTCTCCCGGACCGCCGACCCCGCGGCGATGCGCGCGGGCACCGATGTGATCGCCGACCAGTTGTTCGCCGACACGCGCCTGGCGGCCCGGACCGGCGCGAAGATCGTCTTCTGGTCGGAGAACGCGGCGCGCCTGCTGTCCTCGGACGTGCCGGCCTTCCAGGCCGAGGCCGTCGAACTGGCCCGGCAAGAAGGCATCTACCTCAACATGGCCATGAACATCTACCTGCCCGACCCTCCCTACGTCCGGGATCAGACGGTCCTGGTCGGCCCCGACGGCAACGTGCTGTGGACGTACGAGAAGCACCACCCCATCCCGGGGCTGGAGCCCAACACGCCCGGCGAGGGGCCGGTGCCCGTGGTGGAGACGCCGTACGGCCGCCTCAGCAACGTCATCTGCTACGACGCGGACTTCCCGGCCATGATGAAGGTGGACGCCGACATCATGCTCGTCCCCGGTGGCGACTGGCCGGAGATCGGACGCATCCATACCCGGATGGCGAGCCTGCGGGCGATCGAGAACGGCTACACCCTCGTGCGGCAGGACTTCAACGGCTCGTCGCAGGCATTCGACTACCAGGGCCACGTCCTCTCCCAGCAGGACACCACGCCCGACGACACTCCCTTTTGGATCGTGGACGTTCCCACGAACGGCACGACGACCGTCTACCGCGTCGTCGGCGACGTCTTCGCCTGGCTGTGCGCGGCGGCGACCCTCATCACCCTCGGATGCGCTGTCCGCATCTCACGGACGCAGCGCCTCAACACACGAAAGCGCACTCATGAAACGACTTGATGGACCCTCTCTACGGCAGCACGGGGAGTCCCCCGCCGAGGCTGGGTGGGAGAGTGTCCGTCCCGGACGGTCGGCGCGGCGGGTGCGGGTTACATCGCCGTCAGGTGGGGCGGACGATGGGGGCGGCGCCGAGCATCGAGCCGAGCACGGTCTCCGAGCCGTGCCTGTGCTGGTTCATCAGGTCGGCGAGGCGGGCGTTGTCGCCGTCGCGGAGCGCTTCGACCATCTGGTCGTGCTCGTGCAGGATCGCGCGGCGGCTCTCCGGTGAGACGAGGTAGACGGCGTGGTAGGGGGCCGCCCAGTTCCACAGGCGTTCGATTTCGTCGATGACCAGGTCGAGGCCGCCGAGGCGGAAGATCTCGAAGTGGAACTCGTGGTTGCGCAGCCGCATCTCGACCAGGTCGACGCGCTCGGCGGCGGCGGCGACTTCGGCGTTGAGGTCGCTCACGCGTTGCAGCTGCTCGGGGGTCGGCTCGGGGAGCCTGCCGATGACCTCGGTCTCCAGCAGGTTGCGCATGAGGTAGATCTGGTCGAACTCGGCCTGGCTCAGCCTCGTGACCGTGTACCCGATGTTGGGGGTGTGGCTGACCAGGCCGTCGGCGGTGAGCTGGCGGAGGCCCTCGCGGATGGGGAGCCGGCTGACGCCTAGGCGCTCGGCCATGTTCTCCTGGCGGATCTGCTGGCCGGGGAGCAGCTCGCCGACGGTGATCATGCGGCGGAGCTCCTCGACCACGCGTTCCACGGCCCGGGACCGTCCGCCGGTCGCGAGTTTCTCGGCCGGCATCCTCTGCTCCCATCCGCCTGTCCGCGATCCTCGGAATACGATAGTGGATTCAGTCTCGGTCACGGGTCACCGAGCCATCGAGGCTCTGCAGCCAGGCGAGCCCGGACGCCGCCTGGACGGTGTCGTCGTAGGCGGGTGGGCCCGCGTACGGGCCGGCTCCGGTCACGGCCCGCCGTCCCGGACGCCGGGCTTGGACGGCTTGCGCGCCCAGCCGTCGTGTCCCTTGCGGCCGAGCGACCACATCTGGACGCCGCGCTCGATCTCGACCGCCGCGCTCCACGGGACCGCCGGGGGGCCGAGTTCGAGCGTGGCGCTGTTCTTGACGCGGCGGGCGAGGGCGGGGTCGGCCGCGGCCTTCTCGACCAGCCGGTTCGCCGTGCCGAGCAGGTCGCCGGGTTCGACGGCCGCCCACGCGAGTCCGCGGCGCACGGCCTCGGTGCCCGAGAGGGGGACGCCGAGGACGCCGAGGGCGACGGCCTGCCGGTGGCCGGCCGCGCGGCCGAGCAGCGCCAGGTGCCCGCCGCCGGGGTGGATGCCGCGGGCGAGGAATCCGCTGTCGAGGACCGCGTCGGGCGTGACGAGCATGAGGTCGGTGGCGAGCGCGAGGTTGAGGCCCGCGCCGACCGCGCCGCCGGCCACCAGGGAGACCGTCGGCACCGGCAGCCGTCCGACGCCGACGAACGCGTCGTAGACGGCCGACGTCCGCGCCACCGCCTCCGGCGAGGCGGGGTCGGACGAGGAGGTCGCGAGGTCCCGGGTGTCGGCGCCGCTGCAGAAGTAGCCGCCCTCGGCGTCCACGATGACGGCGCCGATCGCGTCGTCGGCGTGGACGCGGGCGCAGAACGCCTGCATCGCGGACGCCATCTCCTGGGTGATGGCGTTCTTGCGTCCCGGGTTGTTCAGGGTCAGCCGGGCGGTTCCCCGGTCGAAGGACGTCTCGATCATGCTGTGGCACCGGCCTCGTTCTCGGAGTCGAGTGGGAAGTGGCAGGCGACGCTTCGGCCGCCGGGCAGGTCTCGGAGCGGCGGGGTCTCGGCGGCGCAGCGGTCGCGGGCGAGCGGGCAGCGGGTCCGGAACCGGCATCCGGACGGCGGGTCGAGCGGGGACGGCGTCTCCCCGGTGGGGTCGGGCACCGGTGGGCGGCGGGAGCCCGGCGCCGACGACAGCAGCAGGTTCGTGTAGGGGTGGGCCGGGGCGTCGTAGATCGCCTCGACCGGTGCGATCTCGCAGATCCGCCCCAGGTACATCACCATCACGCGGTCGCTGACGCTCTTCACGACGCCGAGGTCGTGGGAGACGAACAGGACCGTCAGCCCGAGGGCCTCCTTGGCGTCCTGGATCAGGTTGAGCACCCGTGCCTGCACCGACACGTCGAGCGCGGACACGGGCTCGTCGCAGAACAGGACGTCCGGCCGCAGGGCGAGGGCGCGGGCGATCGCGATGCGCTGGCACTGGCCGCCGGAGAACGAGCCGGGCCGCCGGTCGCCGACGGTGCCGATGTCCATGCCGACGGCGTCGAGCCCTTCCGCGACCTGCTGCCCGACCGAGGTGACCACGCGGTCGGGCCACATGCGCAGGCCCTCGGCGACGATGTCGCGGACGCGGCGCCGGGGGTTCAGCGAGGCGATCGGATCCTGCATGATCATTTGCAGGGACGGCCGCAGCGGGCGCATCCGCTTCTCGTCGAGGTCGGTCAGCACGGTGTCGCCGTGGCGCACCGAGCCGCCCCTGTGGGGGGTGAGCCGCAGCATCGCGCGCAGGAGCGTCGACTTGCCGGAACCGGACTCCCCCACGATGCCGAGCGTCTCGCCCCCGCCCACCTCGAAGGTCGCGCCCGACACCGCGTGGACGGTCCCGTCGCTCGTCGGGTATTCGACGACGAGGCCGTCGACGCGCAGGAGCGGGTCGCGGACCGGTGCGTCGATCGTTCTCATACGAGCTCCTCGGCCGGCTCGGCGGGGAAGTGGCAGGCGTGGGCGGCGCCGGTCCGCGGGTCGCGGGCCGGCCGCGGCGGCTCGGTCGCGCAGACGTCCCGGGCGTGGCCGCAGCGGGGGGCGAACCGGCATCCGGCGGGCATGGCGAGCGGGTCCGGCGGGCCGCCGGGGATGCTCTCCAGGCGGGTGCGGGCGGGCGCGTCC
This sequence comes from Actinomadura sp. WAC 06369, assembly GCF_003947565.1. Classification (NCBI taxonomy): domain Bacteria; kingdom Bacillati; phylum Actinomycetota; class Actinomycetes; order Streptosporangiales; family Thermomonosporaceae; genus Actinomadura; species Actinomadura sp. WAC 06369. The sequence continues at coordinate 209,133 of NZ_QHJN01000001.1, forward strand.
ACGTCGGGGTGGGCGCGCAGGAGCGCCGCGGTGTAGCGGTGCCGGACGGCCGCGTCGCGGATCCGCTCGACGCCGGTGTGCTCGACGACCTCGCCCGCGTACATGACGGTGACCTCGTCGACCTCGTCGGCGAGCAGGGCGATGTCGTGGCTGATGAGCACCATCGCCATGCCGTGCTCGTCCTTGAGCCTGCGGAGCAGGGCGAGGATCTGCCGCTGGACGGTGACGTCGAGGCCGGTCGTGGGTTCGTCGGCGATCAGGAGGCGGGGTTCGCATGCGATCGCGACGGCGATCATCGCGCGCTGGCGCATGCCGCCGGACAGTTCGTGCGGGTACTGGCGGAGCCGGGAGTGCGGGGCGGGGATGCCGACGTGGGCGAGCAGTTCGGCGGCGCGGGCGCGGGCGTCCCGGCGGTTCATGCGCCGGTGGACGCGCAGCGGGTCGCAGATCTGGGCGCCGACCGTCCGGACGGGGTTGAGCGCGGTCATCGGGTCCTGGAAGACCATCGCGATCTCCGTGCCCCAGAAGTGGCGGTCCGGTGGGCGCCGCGGGTCCAGTTCCCGCCCGTCGAAGGCGAGTTCGTCGGCGGTGACGTCGGCGCCGGCGGGCAGCAGGTTCATCAGCGACCTGGCGAGCATGCTCTTGCCCGAGCCGGACTCCCCCACCACGCCCACGGTGGATCCCCTCGGGACCCGCAGGTCCGCCCCGTCGACGACGGTGACGGGGCCGCGCGGGGTGCGCAGCGTCGTCCGCAGGCCGCGGACGACGAGAAGGTCGGTGGTGTCGCCGGTCATCGGCTAGTCCCCCTCCTTGCCGGCGCGCAGGAAGTCGCCGATGCGGTTGATGGAGTAGACGGTGAGGAAGAGCGGGACGGCCGGCGCGAGCAGGAACGGGTGCGTCTGGAACTCCGCCTCGGCCTCGGCGATCATGTTCCCCCAGGTCGGCGCGGGCCGCTGGACGCTGAGCCCGAGGAACGACAGGGACGCCTCGGCGACGATGAGGATCGCGACGACCAGCAGCGCGTACGACAGCACGGACGGCAGGATGTTCGGCAGGATCTCGCGGAACAGGATCCGGCGGCGGGTCGCGCCCATCGCCCGCGCCGTCAGGACGAACGGCTGCCCGGCGACCTTGAGCCCGGCGGCCCGGGACAGGCGGACGAACGACGGGATCACGAGGATGCCGAGGGCGAGGCAGATGTTGCGGGTGCGCGGTTCGAGGACCGCGGCCAGCGCCATGAGGAGCACCAGCGGCGGGAAGCTGAGCAGCACGTCGGTGCCCCAGCCGACGGCGCCGTCGACGCGGCCCCGCAGGTAGCTCGCGGTGAGCCCGAGGAGGGTGCCGATCGTCCCGCCGATGAGGACGCCGCCGAGGCCGACGACGAGGGAGACGCGGGCGCCGTAGATGATCTGTCCGAGGACGTCCAGCCCGTACTGGTCGGTGCCGAGCGGGTGGGCGGCCGAGGGGGCGGCGTAGGTCGGCTCGGTCAGCGCCTTGGACGGGTCCAGCGACTCGGGCAGCGGCAGGAGGTCGGCCGTCGCGGCGGCGAGGACGATCGCGGCGAGCCAGGTTCCGGCGAGCCACACCCCGGGGTCGAAGCCCGGGCCGAAGCGCGCGCGCAGGAGGCGCGACGCACCGGCGTAGGCGAACACCAGCCCGAGGACGCCCAGCAGGAGCCGCACCGCCGGCAGCACCATCGGTGTGGACAGCGCGGTCCCGACGAGGATCGCGCCCAGCAGCACGAGGGCCCAGCGCCCGACGGCGTCCGGCACGCGCGCGCCGCCGGTCTTGGCCAGGGGGAGGCTCATACGGGGTTCACCTGCCTCACGCGGGGGTCGAGGTACGTGTAGGCGATGTCGATCAGGGAGTTCACCGTCACATAGACGGCCGCGATGACGAAGATGGCGGCCTGGACGACGGGGTAGTCGCCGTTGCGGACGCTGGTGACCAGGAGCGAGCCCACGCCGGGCAGCCGGAAGACGTGCTCGACGATGATGGTGCCGCCGATGAGCTGGCCGATGGTCAGGCCGACCACGGTGATCAGCGAGAACATCGACGGGCGCAGGGACTCCCGGACGAGCACGTGGGCGGTGGACATGCCCTTGGCGCGGCTGGCGAGGACGTGCGGCTTGGCCAGCTCGCCGATGAGGTCTCCGCGCAGCAGCCGGGTGAAGACGGCGATGTCGACGAAGGTCAGCGCGAGGACCGGCAGCGCCACGCTGGTGAGGTTGGCGCCGAGCCCGTCGCTCACGGGCACGAAGCCCTGCCGCGGGAACTCCGGCAGCAGCGTGTGCACCGCGATCCCGACCAGGGCGGCCGCGCCGCCGCCGATGAGCGCGGGCAGCGGGGACGCCTCCCGCCGCCGCGCGCGGAACGCCGCGACCAGCCCGAGCACGAGCGCCGCGCACGCGAGCGCGAGCCCCGCCGTGCGCACCGCGTCGGCGTGGAAGACGAAGAGCATGACCAGCAGCAGGGCCGCGACGAAGCCCGGCATCGCGACGAAGCCGTAGAGGACGGACGACACGGCGCGGTCGAACGTCCGGCCGGCCCGGTGCGCCGACCACACCGCGAGGGGGATCGCGACGGCCAGGCTCAGCACGACCGTCAGGCCGATGAGCTGGAGCGTCACCGGCAGCCGCGCGGCGAGCTCGCCGCTCACCGGCCGGGACGGCTGGGCGAGCGTGTCGCCGAAGTCCCCCGTCACGACGCCGCGCAGCCAGTCGAGGTACTGCTCCCAGACCGGACGGTCGAGTCCCAGCGACGCGCGGAGCCGTGCGGCCTGCTCGGGGGTGGCCTCCGGCCCGAGGGCGGTGGCCACCGGGTCTCCCGGCGTCAGCTTGAGGAGGAAGAAGCTGATGAACGTGACGCCCGCGATGATGCTCAGCAGCCGGACGACGCGGGAGAGGACGTAGCGCGCGGTCTTCGCGCGCCGGGTGCGGCCCCGCCCGGCCGGGACGGCGGACTTCCCGGCCGGGCGCGTCTCGGCGACGGTCACTTGGCCAGCCATGCGCGGGAGAGGTCGATGGTGAGGAGCCGTCCGGGCTTCGCGCCCTTCAGCTCGGGCGTCCAGGCCACCATGTAGTACTGCTGGCCGTAGAGGATGCGTGGGATGTCCTCGTTCCAGACGGCCTGCACTTCCTTGAGGAGCGCCGGGCGCTGGTCGGGGGCGGCGGCGTTCAGCCGCTCGGCCAGGTCGTCGATCTTGGGGTTGCTGTAGCCGACGCGGTTGCCGGCCCCCTCGGTGGCGTACTGGTCCAGGTCGCACGAGACGCACTCGGGCAGCGGGTGGTTGCCGCCGCCGGACACCAGGACGTCGAATCCGCCGCCGCCCATCATGGACGCCTTGACGAACTCGGAGAGTTCGACGGTCTCCAGTTCGGCCTCGATGCCGATGGCCTTCCACAGGGCGATCGCCTGGTTGCCGATGGCGATGTTGTTGGGCTGGTTGAGGGCCATCACCGCGAGCCGGCCGTCCCAGCCGTCCGCCTTGACCTGGTCCACGAGCCGCTTTGCCTCCGCGCGGTCGTGGGGGACGCCCTGCAGGCCGTCGTTGAGCGGGCTGTCGCCGGAGACCAGGGTGGTCACCGGTTCGGCGACGCCGCCGGTGACCCGGTCGGTCATCAGCTCGGGATCGATGGCGAGCTGGAGCGCCCGCCGGATCGTCCTGTTCGCGCCGTCGGTCGTCTTCGCGTCCTCGCCGACGCCGAAGTTGGGGGTGAGCCCCAGGCGGAGGGGGTACTTCGCGTGGTTCGCGCCCTCGTCGATGATCTTCTGGGAGACGTCCAGGTCCGCGGTGCCCAGGAAGACCTGCGCCTCGCCCTTGTCGAAGGCGTCCTTGCGGGCCTTGCTGTCGACCTGGGCTATCACCCGGACCGAGTCGAGGCAGACGGGCCCGTTCCACCAGTCGGACTTCTTGGTGACCACCAGTTCGTTGCCGGGCGTCCAGTGGTCGAAGACGAACGCGCCCGCCCCGGCGGCGGCCGGAGGCTCGGCGGCCAGGGCCTTCTCGTCGACCTCCGGGTTGGTGATCATGCCGACCCCGGTGCCGAGCAGCCAGGGGAACTCGGTCCAGGGGCCGTCGAGGGTGAACTCGACGGTGCGGTCGTCGACCGCCTTCATCGCGGAGATCGAGCGGGCGCGCTGCGCCCACGTCGACAGCGAGTCGTCGGCGCGGTGCCGGTCGATCGAGGCGATGACCGCGTCGGCGTCCAGCGGCGTCCCGTCGCCGAAGGCCGCGCCCCGCCGGAGTCCGAGGGTCCAGACGGTGTGGTCGTCGTTCGCGCTCAGCGACTCGGCCAGCAGCGGCCGGTGCTCGGCGGCGCCCGGGTTCCAGCGCATCAGGCTGGAGTAGATCTGCTGGGCGGGGTTGAAGAGGAACGACCCGCCGGCCGGGTCGAGGGTGGCGTACTCGTTCTGCTCGGCGATGGTGACGGAACCGCCCGCCTTGTCCGGGGTGCACTCGCCCTCGTCGCCGCCCCGGACGAGGTCGCCCGCGATCTTGCCGGACTCGGGCTTCCCGGCCCCGGACTCGCTCACGCAGCCGGCGGTCAGCAGGGCGAGTGTCAGCAGCCCCGCCCCCAGCAGCCGGGGGGACATCGGTTCGGCGCTCATGTTCGGTCCTTCCTCGGCACGTCCCCGGACGGGCCGGTGAAAGGCCGTCGACGGTGGACACCGCTGTGATGCGGGTCTCATCGTGACAGGATCCAATCTTGGTTACAAGAGTTGGTCCGAAATATCTGCCCTATTCAGAATCCGCCTCTGAGCAGGACGAACGCATGCCGAGACCGGCGGGCATGGCGCGGCGCCGCCGGGCGTCCGTGCCCGGCGGCGCTCGCGGGACCGCGTCCGCGGCCGTCCGTCAGCGGCCGTCGATGGCGCCCTCCGCACCCAGCCGGACGATGTCGGACGGGTCGTAGCCGAGCCCGCTGAGGATCGCTTCGGTGTCCGTACCGCGGGCCACGGGAGCGGTGGGTTTCCGCGTCGGGGAGCGCCCGAACGAGATGGGCACGCCCACGCCGCGGTAGTCGTCCGTGTCGACGAACAGTCCGCGGTGCAGCACCTGGGCCGTCCGCAGCGCCTCGCCGACGTCGTTGACCGGTCCGGCGGGGACGCCCGCCGCGATGAGCTCCCGGGCCAGTTCGCCGCCGTCGCGGGCCCCGATCAGGTCCTCCAGCAGCGGCACCAGCTCGTCCAGGCGGGTGATGCGCGCCGCGTTGTCGGCGAACCGGGGGTCGTCGGCGACCTCCGGGCGTCCGAGCACGGTCATCAGCGCCCTGAACTGCCGGTCGTTGGCGGCGCTGATGAAGAAGTCGCCCGAGCGGGTGCGGAACACCTGGTACGGCGCGACGATCGGGTGCGCTCCGCCGGTCCGCCGGGGCGCCCGCCCGTCCGCGGCCCAGCTCGCACCGTGCGGATGCAGGACGGAGACGACGGCGTCGAGCAGCGCGATGTCGACGAGCTGGCCGCGGCCGTCGTCGCGGCGGGCGTGCAGCGCGAGCAGGATCCCGCTGAAGGCCAGATTGGCGGCCACGTGGTCGACGATGGGCACGCCGACCCGCAGCGGCTCGCGGTCCGGGTACCCGTTGACGCTCATCAGCCCCCCGTACGCCTGCAGGACGGCGTCGTAGCCCGGCAGCCCGCCCATGGGCCCGTCGGCGCCGAACCCGCTGATCCGGCAGTAAACGAGCCCGGGGTGCCGCGCGGCGAGCGTCTCCTCGTACCCGAGACCCCAGCGCGCCATCGTGCCGGCCTTGAAGTTCTCCACGACGACGTCGGCCTCGGCGATGAGGCGGGCGAGGACCGCCCGCCCGGCCCCGGTCGACAGGTCCAGCCCGATGTTGCGCTTGTTGCGGTTGAGCCCGTGGAAGTAGGCGCTCGTCCCGTCCGGGTGGAAGGGCGGCCCCCATCCGCGGGTCTCGTCGCCGGCCGGTCCCTCGACCTTGATGACGCTCGCGCCGTGGTCGGACAGCATCTGGGCGCAGTACGGCCCGGCGAGCACCCGGCTGAGGTCGAGGACGCGCAGCCCGTGCAGGATGCCGGCCGGTCGCTCCGGGACGGCCCAAGCCGCGAACTCCCCGGGCGTCTCGGGCGTCTCGGCCACCGGCTCAGACGTCGACACGGGCCCTCGTTTCCGCGGGCGGCCGGCCCGCGCCGGACACCAGCCCCCACACGTCGCCGCCGTTGCCGTCCACGAGGTCGGCGATCCGGCGGTGCCAGTACAGCTCGTTGCCGTACTCGTCCCGCCAGGACCACAGGCGGCGGGTGAACGCGCCCAGCCGGTGCTCCATCGTGAAGCCGATCGCGCCGTGCAGCTGGTGCGCGGCGGCGGCCACCGACCGGGCGAGCGCGGACGTCTCCGCCTTGGCCGTCGCCACCGCGAGCTCGCGGTCCGGATTCCGGCGCGACAGCGAGAAGACCGCCGCGTCCGCCGCGACCTCCATGGTCACGACGTCGGCGGCCATGGCCGCGAGGCGATGCTGCACGACCTGGAACCGCGCCAGGGGGCGGCCGAACTGCTCCCGCTCCCCCGCATGCCGCAGGGTCGCGTCGAGCGCCGCGCGGGCCGCGCCCGCCATCTGCACCGAACGGGCCGCCGCGCCGAGCAGTTCGGCTTCGCGGTCCCACTCCCCCGCCGGGAGCGAATGCACCCCTGCGGGCTCGACCGCCTCCAGCACGGCGCCGGGGTCGTGCCCGCCCGCCGGGTCCGGGCGGTCGGCCGGGCGCAGCCCGGCGGCCGAGGCCGGCACGATCGCGACCGCCGGCCCGTCCGGCGTCCGGACGAGGGTGACGACGTGCTCGACGGACCGCAGCCAGGGCACGCGCGGCAGGGCGCCGTCGACCCGCCGACCGCCTCCGGGCCCGGGCTCCGCCCGCAGGTCGCCGAGGGCCGCGGTGAACGGGCCGTCCGGGAGCGGCGCCCCGGCGGCCGCCAGCAGCGGCGCCGCGATGAACGCGGCCTCCGCGACCGGAACGGCGGCGCCCGCCGCGGCGGCCTCCCGGACGAGCACGGCCGCGTCGCGGAGCGTGCCGCCGCCCCCGCCCAGCTCCTCGGGGACGGCGAGGGAGACGAACCCGAGGCTCTGGAGCCCGTCCCACAGGGCGGTGTCGACGCCCGGCGGGGCGGCGGCGTCGACGGCCCGCCGGGCGGACAGGACTCCGCGGACGGCCTCGGCGAGGTCCGTCAGGTGATCGCTCATCGCCCGGCCATTCCCTTCGCCACGATGGTCCGCAGGATCTCGTTGGTGCCGCCGCGGAGCGTGAAGGCCGGCACGTGCAGGGCGGCCTTGGCGAGCATCGCCGCGAACCCGTCGGGCGGCGCGCCGGCGTCCTGGGCGGCGTGCCGCCGGACGACGTCCACGACTTCGCCCTCGAAGGCGGTGCCCAGATCTTTGACCAGGGCGGCTTCGAGGGCGGGGTCCTCCCCCGCCGCCAGGCGCCCGGCCACCCCGAGGGAGAGCCGCCGCAGCGCGGTCAGCCGGGACACCAGCCGTCCGAGGTCGGCCCGCGCGACGGGGTCGTCCCGCCACGCGCCGGAGCGCGCCCACGCCCGCAGCAGCGGCATCGTGCTGAGGACGCGTTCCGGGCCGGACCGCTCGTTGCCCAGCTCGGCGGTGACCTGCCGCCAGCCGTCGCCGCGGCGGCCGAGGAGCGCGGCCGGCGGCACGAGGGCGTCGTCGAACACCACCTCGTTGAAGTGGTGCGCCCCGTCGATGGTGATGATCGGCGAGACGGTGACGCCGGGGCACGGCAGGTCCACGATGAACTGCGACAGGCCGGCGTGCCGGTCGCCGCCGCCGTCGTCGGTGCGGGCGAGCACGACGATCGCGGTGGCGATGTGCGCGCCGCTCGTCCAGACCTTGGTGCCGGTGAGCCGCCAGCCGCCGTCGGCCTCGACGGCGCGGGTGCGGACGGAGGCGAGGTCGGAACCGGAGTCCGGCTCGGACATGCCGATCGCCATAAACTGCTCGGCGCGCGCGATCCCGGGCAGGTAGCGCCGCTTCTGCTCCTCGGTGCCGTTGCGCAGGATGCCGGGCGCCATCTGGCGGTCGGCGATCCAGTGGGCGGCCACGGGGGCGCCCGCCACCAGCAGCTCCTCGGTGACCACGTACCGTTCCAGTGCGGAACGGCCGTGCCCTCCGTACCGGGCGGGGACGGTCATCCCCACCCAGCCGCGACCGGCCAGCCGCCTGCTGAAGGCCGGATCGACGCCGGACATCCAGGCGTCGGCCTCCGGCTCGAAACCGCCCTCGGCGATCTCCCGGTCCAGGAACTCCGCGACCTCGCGTCTCAGCGCGTGCAGCGCCCCGGGCGGCTCGTCGACCGCCGTGATCCTCAGTGTCACGTGACCGCTCTTCCTCACGTTCGACGATGGAATTGGATCCTATCTTGAAAAACAGGATTGTTGACAAGCCCTCGGGCGGGGCCGTTCAATGGGTGACCCCGATCACCTCCCTCTCCTCCCGCCCTCTCACCGGCCCGGATCCTCCGGCAGGAGCCGTCGATGACACCGAAGCCCCACCGCCTCCTCGACCTGCACGTCCCGCCCCGCCGCCTCGACCCCGCCGAACTCGAAGAGAACCTGGACGCCGGGGACCCCGCCCTGCTGCTGATGAGCCTGGTGCAGATCACCGGCGACGTCTCGCCGCTGGACCGCTTCGGGCCTCTCATCGGCGTCGAGCAGCCCGCCCACAAGGGCGACCTCCGCCTGCTGCCCGCCGGACGCCTCCCCGAGCAGGCGTTCGCGGAACTGAAGAAGCTGCTCGTCGAGGCGCTCTCCGCGACCGCGCAGCCGGAGTACCTCCAGGTACCGGACGACGCGCTGTTCCGCCGGATGATCGGCCTGGCCACCGGAGAGGACGTCGCCGACGAGTTCGTCGGCGTCATCAAGGAGCAGGCCGGGTTCGTGCCGAGCACGCCCGTGATCGAGCGGCGCACGCCGCCGCCCGCCGGCTTCACCGTGGCGATCCTGGGCGCGGGCATGAGCGGGATCGGCGCCGCCATCGCGGTGGGCGACGCGGGGTTCGCCTACGAAATCTTCGAGAGCGCCGACGACATCGGCGGGACGTGGCGCGTCAACACCTACCCGGGCGTCGCCGTGGACACCCCGAGCATCTACTACTCGTTCTCGTTCGAACCGGAGGCGGGCTGGTCCCGGTACTACCCCGTCGGCACCGAGTACCAGGAGTACCTGCGGCGCGTCGTGGACAAGTACGGCGTCCGGCCCAACATCCGCTTCAACACCGCGATCGAGTCACTGGTGTGGGACGACGACGACCAGGTGTGGGTCATCACCGCGGACAGCGGCGGGCGGAAGGTCACCTCGCGCGCCAACGCCGTCATCACGGCCGCCGGGTTCCTCAACCGCCCGAAGTACCCGGACGTCCCCGGCCGCGAGACGTTCGCCGGGACGAGCGTGCACTCGGCCGCCTGGGACCCGTCGATCGACCTCACCGGCAAGCGCGTGGGCGTCGTCGGCGCCGGCGCCACGTCGGTGCAGGTCGTCGACGCGATCATCGACGAGGTCGAGCATCTGACGCTGTTCCAGCGGCAGCCCCACTGGGTCATGCCCAACAACCTCGGCGAGGGGATCGTCCCCGAACGCGAGCGGTGGCTCAAACGGCACGTCCCGTTCTACGAGCGCTGGCAGCGCGCCAAAACCTACTGGTTCGTCACGGACAACAACTATCCGACCGTGCGGGCCGACCCGGAGTGGATGGCGGCGCACCCGCTGTCGATTTCCGAGGCCAACGACCGGTACCTGCGGATGTGCCTGGGGCACCTCGAGGCGTCCTTCGGCCACGACCCGGACCTGCTGCAGAAGATGACCCCGGACTTCCCCCCGCACGGCAAGCGCATCATCCGCGACCCGGGCGGCTACTTCACCGCGCTCGCCGGCGACCGCGCCGACGTCGTCACCGGCGGGCTCGCCGAGGTGACCCCGCGGGGCGTCCGCACCGAGGACGGCGCCTTCGTCGAACTCGACGTCATCATCTACGCGACCGGCTTCACCCTCGATTTCCTGTCCACGATCGAGATCGTCGGGCGGGACGGCGTCCGGCTGGCCGACGCGTGGGCGGGCAACGACCCGCGCGCGTACCTCGGCGGGACGGTCGCGGGCTTCCCGAACCTGTTCGTCACCTCGGGCCCCAACTCCAGCAACGGGCACGGCGGCGGCCACAACTTCATGACCGAGGTCGTCGTCCACTACATCACCGAGTGCCTGCAGCTGCTCGTCAAGCGCGGCGCCCGCTCCATCGAGGTGACGCCGGAGGCGCTGGACGGGTTCGTGGCGCGGGTCGACGCCCAGATGGAGGGATCGATCTGGCGGAACTCCGACCGGGCCCACACCTACTACCGCAACGCCTCGGGCCGGGTGCTCCTGCCCCAGCCCTGGCGGATGGTCGATTACTGGCACATGTGCCGCACCCCCGACCCGTCCTGCTTCGAGCTGCGCTGACGTCCGACCGCGCCGACATGGAAAGGAGACCCGGCATGGTGGTTCTCGACCCGGACGCGCAGGCGCTCGTCGACGCCGCGAAGGCGGCGGGAGCGAAACCGTACGGAGAGATCGGCATCGAGGCGGTGCGGGCGCGGATGGAGGCGGCCCCCGGCCGCCCGCACCCGGGATGGCGGAGGTCGCCGACCTGGCGTTCGAGGGGCCGCACGGCACGGTCCCGGTCCGGTTGTACCGGCCGAGGCCGGAGCGGGGCGGCCCGGCGATCGTCTACTTCCACGGCGGCGGCATGATCATGGGCACCCTCGACTCCTTCGACGCCCTCGCCCGCCGCCTGGCCGCCTCCTGTGACGCGGCGGTGCTCAGCGTCGAATACCGGCTGGCCCCCGAGCACCGCTACCCGGTCGCGAGCGACGAGGCGTTCGCCGCGGTCGGCTGGGCCCACGCCGCCGCCGGCGAACTGGGCGTCGACCCGGCGCGCATCGCCGTCGCCGGGGACAGCGCGGGCGGGTCGCTGGCGGCGGGCGCCGCCCTGCGCGCCCGCGACGAGGGCGGCCCCCCGATCCGCGCGCAGCTGCTCTTCTATCCCGGCCTGGAACGCGCCTCCGACCGCCCGTCCATGGCGGAGTTCGCCGACGGACCGATCCTGACGCGCGCCGACGTCGTCTGGATGAAGAACCAGTACCTCGGGCCGGACGAGTCCGCCGACACCCCGTACGGCGTGCCCGCGCTGGCCCGCGACCTGGCGGGCCTGCCCGACGCGATCGTCGTCACGGCCGAGGCCGACCCGCTCCGCGACGCCGCCGAGGACTACGGCCGCCGGCTGCGGGAGACCCGCGTCCCGACCGCGCTGCTGCGCTACCCCGGCGTGTGCCACGGGTTCCTGTCGCAGGCCGCGCACCTGCGCCGGGCCCGGACCGCCTTCACCGAGATCGGCGCGCTCGCCCGCGCCAAGTTCCAGGAGCCGTCATGACAGGGCCGACCGCAGGACCACCGGACAGGACGCGCCGCACCGCGCGGGAGCGGTTCACCGGAGGGACCGCCGTGGTCACCGGCGGCGCCTCCGGAATCGGCGAGGGCTTCGTCCGCCACCTCGCCGCGATCGGCATGAACGTCGTCATCGCCGACCTCGACGCGGACGGGGCCCGGCGGCTCGCCGGCGCACTCGGTTCCGCCCCGGGACGGACGATCGCCGCCGAGGCCGATGTCACCGACCCCGAGGCCGTGTCGATGCTGGCCGAGCAGACGTTCGCGCGGTTCGGCTCGGTGGAGCTGCTCGTCAACAACGCCGGGCTCGAGACCGCCGGGCCGCTGTGGGAGGTCCCGGTCGCCCGGTGGCGGCAGGTGATGGCGGTCAACGTCGACGGGATCTTCCACGCGGTCCGGGCGTTCCTGCCCCGGATGATCGAGGCGGGACGGCCCGCGGTCATCGCCAACATGTCGTCGGTCGGCGGGGTGTCGTCGGCTCCGCTGCAGGCACCGTACATCGTCAGCAAGCACGCGGTGCTGGCGCTCACCGAATGCCTGCACCAGGAGGTGGCCTTGACCGGCGCGCCGATCCAGGTCTCCGCGATCCTGCCGTACTCGGTCAGGAGCCGGATCTTCACGAGCGCGCAGGCGTCCGCGCCGACCGGCGACCCGGTCGCCGCCCGGCTCTTCGAGGCGATGCAGGCCGCGAACGTCGCCGCCGGGCTCGACCCGGTGGAGGCCGCAGCGCACATGACCGACGCCCTCGCGGCGGGCGACTTCTGGGTCTTCTCCGACGACGAGGCGGGCATCGCCTCCATGCGGGCCCGCGCCGACCAGCTGGCGCACCGGTCGCCGCCGCGCAACCCGCACGCGCTGCTCGCCGAGATCGAGGCGTCGGCCGCCCCCGGCGCGGAGCAGTGGCACTGACCCGAACCGGCGCGGGCCCGGGCCGCGCCGCCCCCGCATCCGTAGGACTTCGGCATTTCGACAGGCAGGAGACGCATCCATGTTCAAGCTGGACGGCAAGGTCGCGCTGGTCACCGGCGCCGGGCAGAACGTCGGCGCCGGGATCGCCCGCGCCCTGGCGGGCCAGGGCGCGACGGTCGCGGTGAACGACTACCACCCCGACCGGGCGCGGCAGGTCGCCGAGGAGATCACCGCGGCCGGCGGCGCCGCGTTCCCGCTGCCCTTCGACGTCACCGACCTCGACGCCGTCACCGCCGGGTTCGCCGCGGTCGCCGACCGCGGCCGGCCCGTCGACATCCTGGTCAACAACGCCGGGACGGGCGGCCCGGACCGGACGATGGAGATGCACCAGTTCCGCGAGATGCCGGTCGGCTACTGGTCGCAGATCATCGACGTCAACCTGTACGGCGTCCTCAACTGCTGCAAGGCCGCCCTCGACCCGATGGTCGAGAACGGCTGGGGCCGCATCATCACCATCTCGTCCGGTGCCGGGACGGTCGGGCTGGACATCGGCGTGTCCACCTACGCGGCGGCCAAGGCGGGCGCGATCGGGTTCATGCGGCACATCGCCAAGGAGAACGCCCGGTCCGGCGTCACCGCCAACACCGTGGCGCTGGGCCTGGTGCTCCGCAACGTCAAGGACCCCGAGCTGGTCAAGAAGCTCGCCGACCCGATCCCGGTGGGGCGCCTCGGCACCCCCGAGGACGCCGGACACCTCGTCGCCTACCTGGCTTCCGAGGAGGCGTCCTGGATGACGGGCCAGACCATCGGCCTCAACGGCGGCACGACCACGTCCTGACCCCACAAGCCTCCCACTGGCTGGGAGACCGCGAGGCGCCCCCGGGACGGCCGCGATTACGTTCCTCGATAAGCCACCACGAGCGGACCGAGGGCCATGACCACGGAGCTGACCTGGGCGTCCACGGCGCGCGAGCTCGCCACCGACGAGGGCGTGCCGCGGTACGACGAGGCCGGAGACAGCCCCCCGCCGCTGCTGTCGCACGGCTCCGGGCCGGCGTGACGGGCTCCCTTCCCACCCCCCGGCGCCGCCGGCCCGGACCGGCTCCCGGCCGGCTCGAGACAGCAATGGAGAAACAGGCGATGACCAACCGCGTGCTCGACACGATCATGGAACGGGCGGAGGAGATCCGCGAGCTGGGCCCGGTCAACGAGCGGCTCGGCAAGCTGGACGACAAGGCCGCCAAGGTGCTGCGCGACTCCGGCGTGATCCGGATGCTCCAGCCCGAGACGCACGGCGGCCTGGAAACGCACCCGCGCGAGTTCGCCGAGGCGGTCATGGGCATCGCCGCGCTGGACGGGTCCACCGGCTGGGTCGCGGGGATCGTCGGCCTGCACCCGTGGGAGATGGCGATGGCCGACCCGCGGGTGCAGCAGGAGATCTGGGGCGACGACCCCGACACCTGGATCGCGTCCCCGTACGCGCCGATGGGCGTGGCCCGTCCGGTGGACGGCGGCTACGTCTTCAACGGCCGCTGGCAGTTCTCCTCCGGCACCGACCACTGCGACTGGATCTTCCTCGGCGGCATGCTGGGCGACAAGGACGGCAAGCCGGTCGAGCCGTTCGTGGGCCTGCACCTGATCCTGCCGCGCTCCGACTACGAGATCGTCGAGGGCTCCTGGGAGGTCGCCGGGCTGAAGGGCACCGGCAGCAAGGACATCATCGTCCGCGACGCGTTCGTCCCCGACTACCGTGTCATGGAGTTCGGCAAGGTCATCGACGGGTCGGCGCCGCGCGAGGCGGGACTGACCAACCCCACCTATCTGGTGCCGTTCTCCTGCGCGTTCCCCCTCGGCATCACCTCCGCCGTGATCGGCATGGCCGAGGGCGTCCTCGCGCACCACATGGCGTACCAGCGCGACCGGGTGCAGATCGTCGGCACCAAGGTCAAGGACGACCCGTACGTCCTGTACGCGATGAGCGAGGCGGCCGAGGAGATCGCCGCGTCCCGCACCCGTCTCCTCGACTTCGCCTCCCGCATGTACGACAAGGCCGCCGCGGGCGAGGAGGTCTCGTTCGGCGAGCGGGCGGCCGGGCGCCGCCTCCAGGTCCGGTCGGCCTGGCGGGCCGTGCACGCGGTGACCGAGCTGGTGGTGCGCTCGGGCGGCAACGCCATGCGCGTCGACAACCCGATCCAGCGGTTCTGGCGGGACGCCCACGTCGGCCTCGCGCACGCCATCCACGTCCCCGGCGCGGTCTACCACGTGTCCGCCCTGACCGACCTCGACATCGAGCCCCCGCAGGGCCCGATGCGCTCGATGATCTGACCCGCGTTTCCACTGATCGGGAGAGTCCGCCGGCGACTCCGGCGTGTCCGTTGGCCACAGGAGGCACAGTTACATACATCCGAGGAGGCCGAGGAGTCCGGCCCGGTCTCCGACGGCCTGTACCTGCGCATGGACGAGCGCCGGTACCGCCTCGCCGTCCTGCCGGGCGACGCCGACCGGGTCCTGGACGTCGGCTGGGAGGTGCGCGACCAGTTCGCGCTCGCCGCCGTCCGGGATGCCGTCGAGAAGGCCGGCGTCGAAGTCTCCGTGCTGTCGCACACCGAGGCCGGCGGCTGTCGGCGGTGATCTCCTCGGCGGTGCAGTGGGCCTCGTCGACGAGCATGCCGCCGCCGGGGGCGCGCACGCGAGGGAGGTGGCCGCGACGCGGCACCTCCCTCGCTTCCGGCGGCGGCCGTACGTCAGACCGCCGCCGCGTTCCTGCCTGCGCGGCGGCCGAAGAAGGTGCCGTCGCCCAGTGAGGTACCACTGCAGTAGCCCCAGGAGGGGATGCCCGCGGTCGTCCGACCGGCGGCGAACAGCCCGGGTATCGGGTCGCCGTCGACGCCGAGGACCTCGCCCCGCACGGAGGTGTGCAGCCCGCCCAGCGTGAAGATCCCGAAGGGCGTGTTCCGGAGGTCCAGCATCCCGTAGGGCGGGGCGAGCGGCCTGAGCCATCGCGCCGACTTGTGGAACAGCGGGTCCTCGCCCTTCCCGGCGTGCGCGTTGTACATCTCGACGGTGTCCGAGAGCACGCCCGACGCGATGCCCGCCAGGTCCTCGAGTTCGGCGAGGTCGTCGGAGACCCAGGTCGGCTCGACGGGACGACCGGCGGTCCGCTCCACCTCCTCGTTGATCGCCTCATCGTAGAGGAGGAACACCTGGCGGTCCTGTCGGAAGAGCGCGGCCTGCCCGACGCGTCCCGGATAGGTGTCCTCGTTGATGAACCGGCGCCCGTGCGCGTCCAGGAGCACGGAACGGAAGAGAAGCGCGGGATCGGCGGGGAAGGCGACCTGGCCCGCATCCATGTGCCGGACCGCCGCGCCGGCGGCCTGTCCCATGCGGATCGCGCCCCCGTCGTCGTGGTCGGTGCCGACCAGCCGGTTGCGCGACAGCCGCGGCGAGTGCTGGGCGAGCATCCGCTGATCCGCTCCGAAGCCGCCGGCCGCGAGGACGACGCCGCGCCGTGCCCGCAGGAAGGCGCGTTCGCCGAACGTCACCGTCTCGGCTCCGACGACGCGGTCGCCGTCGACCACGAGCCGCTCGGTCCGGACGCCGTACCGGACCGAGGCCCCGGACCGCTCCGCGGTGGCCGCCAGATGCTTCATCAGCATCCAGCCGGCCGACCGCTCGCCCGGTCTCTTGTCCTCCATGTGGACGATGTGCCCGCGCGGTGCGGCGGGCACCCGGTCGGCGAACGGGTGGGCGTTCTCACCGCCGGTGTACATCAGCCCGTAGCCGGTGGGAGCCTCCCAGCTCGGTTCCGTCCACAGCCCGGCCCCGAACGGCACACCGCACCCGACGAGCCAGTCGAAGTGCTCCAGACTCCCCTCGCAGTACGCAGCGAGTTTTTCCTCGTCGGGGCCCGGACCGGTGGCCATCTGAAGGAAGTCGTACATCGCCTCCGGGGTGTCGTGCACACCGCAGGCGATCTGTACGGGCGTGCCCCCGCCCAGATAGATCTCCCCACCGGACATGGCCGTGGCCCCGCCCCAGCCGCCCGCGGCCTCCACGACCAGTACCTCGGCCCCGGCACGGGCCGCCTCGATCGCGGCGCTCGCCCCGGCGCAGCCGTGGCCGACGATCAGCACGTCCGTCTCGGCCGACCAGCCGCGAACGTCCGACATCGGCACCGGGGTCGTCCTCGTGATCTGCATCGGGTTCTCTCCCGAGATCGGGACCGGCACGGTCAGCCGGCCAGGAGGTGGCGGGCGGCTCGGTAGCCGAAGACCATCCCCGAGCCGAGCGGGACGCCCGGCCCCGGGTAGACGTGACCGGCGACGGACGCGGCGGAGTTGCCCGCCGCGTACAGGCCCGGGATCGGGTCGCCGGAGTCGTCCAGCACCCGGGCGTCGGCGTCGATGCGGGCGCCGCCCTTCGTCCCGAGGTCGCCGAGGACGATCTGGACGGCGTGGAACGGCCCGCGGTCGAGGGGGACCAGGCACGGGTTCGGGCCGTCGCCGGCGGCGAAGAAGCGGTCGAACGGGTCCTCGCCGCGCCGGAAGTCGGCGTCCTCGCCGGCGGCGGCGAAGCCGTTGAACCGGTCGACCGTGCCCGCCAGGGCCGGCGCGGGGACGCCGATCAGGTCGGCCAGGCCCTCGATGGTGTCGGCGGTGCGCCACAGGCCGGCCTCGCGGAACGCGGCCGGGTCCGGGCGCGGCTCGCACAGCGCGGGCACGTTGTCGAACCTGTCGTCGAACACGAACCAGACCGGCAGGTGGGAGACGCCGGTGGCGTGGCCGCGGCGGATCTCGTGGCCCATCCGGTCGTAGGGCAGGGACTCGTTGGCGAACCGCTCCCCCGCCGAGTTCACGAAGATCCCGCCGCGCAGCCCGAGGGTGAACTCGGCGCGCCCGTTCGGGAAGGGGATCGCCGGGCACCACCACGCCTCGTCCATCAGGTCGACGGACGCGCCGGCGGCCCGGAGCGCGGCGAGCGCGTCGCCGGTGTTCGTGCCCGCGGCGGCGGACGTCCAGCCACCGCCGGGCAGGCCGTGGTGCCGAGCGCGCAGCTCGTCGTCGCGCTCGAACCCGCCCGCCGCGAGCACGACGCCGCGAGCGGCCCGCAGCCGGACGGTCCCGTCCGGTCCTTCGGCGACGACACCGGTGACCCGTCCTTCGTCGAGGATCAGCGACCGCATCCGCGTGCCGGTGCGGAGGTCGGCGTTGCCGGTCTTGTCCAGCGCGAGCAGGAACCGGCCGATGAGCGCCTGGCCGCCGGTGAGGGTCGCGCGGTCCTGCTCGATGCCGTGCTGGTCGAGCGCGATGGTCGGGCGGAGTTGGGTGAGACGGTCGCCGAGTTCGGCGGCGGGAAGCGGCACGGGGAAGATGTCCCGGCCGTTCTCGATGCGCCCGGGAGCCTCGAAGTAGTCGGGGAACGGCTGGTACCGGAACTGGAGGGCGGGGTCGCGTTCGAGGAACTCGACCAGCTCGGGGCCGGTGGACAGGTACGCCCGCTGCAGTTCGGCCGGGGTGCGGTCCCCGACGACCGCGGTGAAGTACTCCGTCCCCAGTTCGACGCTGTCGGGCACTCCCGCGCGGTGCTGCGCCTGGTTGCCCGGGAGCCAGATGCCCGAGCCCGAGTAGGCGCTGGTGCCGCCGAAGTGCGCCGTCTTCTCCAGGACGATGGTGCGCAGCCCGTTCGCGGCGGCGGTGTAGGCGGCCGCGAGGGCGGCGCCGCCGGAGCCGACGACGATCACGTCGGTGTTCTCTGTGGTCACTGGTTCGCTCTCACTTCCGGTTCAGCCGTCCGAGTTCGTCGGACGTGAGGACGAGGTCGGCGGCGGCCAGCGAGTCGAGGACGGACTCGGGCCTGCTCGCCCCGGGGATGGGGATGATCGAGGGGGACCGGTGGAGCTGCCACGCGAGCGCGATCCGCTGCGGGCTGACGCCGCGGTCCTTCGCGACGGAGTCGAAGGCGGAGAACCGCGACCCGAGGTCCTTGGCACCGCGCATCCCGCCCAGCGGCCCCCAGGACAGGAACGCCAGGCCGAGTTCCTCGCACAGGTCGATCACGGGTTCGGCGGCCCTCGCGCGCGGCGAGTATTCGTTCTCGACCGCGACGAGGGCGCCGCCGAGCACGTCGTGGGCGGTCCGGACCTGCTCGACGCTCGCGTTCGAGACGCCCACGCGCCGCACGAGCCCCTTCTCGTGGAGCTCCTTGAGCCCGCCCATGCTCTCCTCGTACGGGACCCGCGGGTCCGGGCGGTGGTGCACGTAGAGCGGGAGGGAGTCGAGGCCGAGCCGGCGCAGCGACGCCTCGCACGCGCGGCGCAGCCATGCGGGACGGCCGTCGATCCACCAGGTGTCGGTGTCGAAGTAGCGGACGTGGCCGCCCTTGGTCGCGACCACGACGTGGCCGGTGGAACCGGGATACAGCCGGAGCGCCTTGGCGACCGCCAGTTCGTTGACGCCGTAGTCCCCGCCCGCCGGGCCATACACGTCGGCCGTGTCGAGCAGGGTGACGCCCGCGTCCAGGGCGGCGTGCACCGTCCGGATGCCGCGTTCCTCGTTGTGGCCCGGAACCTGGGTCAGGGTCATCGCGCCCAGGCCGATCGCGGACACCCGCAGGTCCCCGAGCCGCCGGAGGGGAACGTCCGTCATTTGCCGACCACGGTCCAGCCGCCGTCCACCGGCATCCGGACGCCCGTCGAGAAGGTGGCGTCGAGCAGCATGAACTCGATCGCCGCCGCCATCTCGTCCGGGGAGCACAGCCGGCCGAGGGGCATCCGCGCCTCGGTGGCCGACAGGTCGTATCCCTGGTCGACCATCTCCTGCACCATGGGCGTCAGGGTGTGCCCCGGCGCGACCGCGTTGACGCGGATCCCGTGCGGCGCCCACTCGATCGCGAGGTTCTGCGTGAGCTGCTCGATCGCGGCCTTGGCGACGCCGTAGTCGGCCTGGTCGCGCCACCCGCCGTACGCGGTCGTGGAGGAGATGGTCACGACGGACCCGCCGCGGAGACCGGCCTCCAGCATTCCCGCGACGAGCGACCGCGCGGTGACGAGCGTCCCGACGAGGTGGACGTCGAGCACCCGCCGGTAGGCGTCCAGGTCCAGTTCCAGGGCGGGCTTGAACTCGCCGCGGATGCCGTGGCAGGTCACGAGGCGGGTCGGGGTCCCCGCCTCCCGGGCCGAGGCGTCCAGCGCGTCCCGCACCTTCGCCTCGTCGGTCACGTCGACCCGGAACGCCCGCGGCACGTCGTCCGGGGGCTCCTGCATGTCCAAGACGGTCACGGCCAGCCCGCGCTTCATCAGCCGCCGCACGACCGCCAGGCCGATGCCGCTGCTGCCGCCGGTGACGACCGCGTGTTCTCGAGGGGCCTGTTCTCCGGGCATGGGCTCAACTCCTCTTCGGTGTGTCAGCGGTCCCTCGGCGGGCGGCCGCCGATCGCGGCGGTGACCGCGTCGGCCGCACGGACCAGCCGGTCCCGCCAGCCGGCGATCCGCTCGACGCTCGCCCGCGGCGGCATCCGGAACAGGGCGAGCACCTGCACGACGTCCCCGTCCCGGCCGTAGACGGGGGCGCCCAGCAGGCGGACGTCGTGGCGGCGGCCGGGGTCGAGGTCGGCGGGCTCGTAGTGCTCCTTCAGCCGCTCCAGCAGCGCGCCGACCCGGCGTTCCAGCTCGGGCGTGCGCCGCACGGTGGAGAAGGCGTCGATCTCGTCCCAGACCTCGTCGTGCTCGGGGGCGCGCAGGGCGATGGACCAGCCGCGGGTCGCCGCCCGGCGCAGCGCCCGCCGGTAGTGGTCCCGGGCCTGCTCCGTGAGCGGAAGGTTGCGGCGGGCGAGCCAGGCGTCGACCGCGGCGTCGTCGCGTCCGGCGACGAACAGCGCGCCGTAGGGCGGCGCGAACGGCATCCGGCGGCCGATGTGACCGTGCACGGTGCTCTGCCCGGTTCCGGCGGAACCGGCGACGACGACGAGTTCGTCCGCCACGATGCACTGCGCGTAGCACTCGAGCCCGAGGTCGGACGACACGGCCTCCATGTGCTCGCGGGCGATGTCGGCCACCCGGATGTGGCCGAGCAGGTCGCTCTCGTAGGGGGCGACGAGCGCGCCGGGCGAGAACCCGCCGTAGCCGCCCTGGAAGAACA
The DNA here is from genome assembly GCF_003947565.1 of Actinomadura sp. WAC 06369. Taxonomy (NCBI): domain Bacteria; kingdom Bacillati; phylum Actinomycetota; class Actinomycetes; order Streptosporangiales; family Thermomonosporaceae; genus Actinomadura; species Actinomadura sp. WAC 06369. The sequence goes on from NZ_QHJN01000001.1 coordinate 229,617, forward strand.
GCAGCGGGGACCTCGGCTCCAGCACCCCGAGATCGCGGACCCGGCCGAGGACCATCAGGTGGTCGCCGGCCTCGTGGACGGCGTCGAAGCCGCAGTCGATCCAGGCGACGGCCTCCTCGAGCAGCGGCGCGCCGGACGGGGCGGGCCGCCACGGCACGTCGGCGAACTTGTCGCCGCTCTTGGCGGCGAACTGCCGGCACACGTGCTCCTGGTCGGCGGCGAGCACGTTGACGCAGAACGAGGAGGCGGTGCGCAGCCGCGCCCACGTGCTCGACGTCCTGCTCGGCAGGAAGGAGACGAGCGGCGGGTCGAGGGACACGGAGGAGAACGAGCCGACGACCATCCCGACCGGCTCCCCCGTGTCGGCGACGCCGGTGATCACGACCACGCCCGTCGGGTAGTGGCCGAGGACGTCGCGGAACCGCCGCTTGTCGAACGGCGCGGCCGGGGCGCTCACCGGGCCTCCTTCAGGGTGGGGGCGCCCCCGGGTGCGGGCTCGGGCGCGGGCGCGCCGAGGTGCTCGCGGAGGGTGGTCCCCGTGTAGTCCTCGCGGAACAGGCCGCGGTCCTGGAGGCGCGGGACGACCTCCTCGACGAAGTCCTCGAGTCCGCGGGGCAGGTCGGCGGGCAGGAGGTTGAAGCCGTCGGCGGCGCCCGCGGTGAACCAGGCGGCCATCTCGTCGGCGACCTGGTCGGGCGTCCCGACGATGGAGCGGTGGCCGGTGCTGAGCCCGATGCGCTGCGCGACCTGGCGCAGGGTCAGGCCCTCCTCCTTCGCCATGTCCATGAACAGGCGGGGCCGCGACACGCCGGCGTGCGCGGGCAGCAGGCCGGCGACGTCGGGGAACGGCTCGTCGAGGTCGTAGGCGGTGAAGTCGATCCCGCCGAACATCTGCTGCATGAAGGCGAGCGTCGCGTCGGTGTGCACGAAGCCGCCGAGTTCCCGGGCCAGGTCCCGGGCCTCCCGCACGGTCCTGCCGATGATCGGGGTCAGGCCCGGCATGACGGCGACCGCGCGCGGGTCGCGGCCGTTGGCGGCCACCAGCTCCCGCATCCGGTCGACGAACGCCTTGGAGTCCCCGATGTCGAACTGCGTGGTGAACACCATGTCCGCGTAGCGGGCGGCCAGGTTCATGCCGGTCGGCGAGGATCCGGCCTGCACCAGGGCCGGACGGCCCTGCGGGGACCTCGGCATCGTCAGGGGCCCGCGGACGGTGAAGTGGGCGCCCTCGTGGTCGAGCCGCCGGATCCGGTCGAGGTCGGCGTACACGCCCGCGTCCCGGTCCAGGACGATCGCGTCGTCCCGCCAGCCGTCCCACAGCCGGGTGACGATGTCCACGAACTCGTCGGCGCGCTCGTAGCGGGACTCGTGCTCGGGCAGGTCGGCGGAGCCGTAGTTGCCCGCCGCCGCGGCGATCGCGGTGGTCACGATGTTCCAGCCGACGCGGCCGCCGCTGAGGTGGTCGATGGTCGCGAACTGGCGGGCCACGGTGAAGGGGTGGCTGTAGGTGGTCGAGCTGGTGGCGACGAGTCCGATGCGGGACGTCACCGCCGACAGCGCGGCCACGAGGCTCACGGCGTCCGGCCACTCGGTGGCGTCGGTCCCGATCGAGGTGCTGAGGTTCAGGGCCTCGGCGACGAACACCGCGTCGAGCTTGCCCTGCTCGGCGACCTGGGCGACGCGCGTCCAGTGCTCCAGGGTGTGGACCTTCTCGGGTTCCGTGCGCGGGGACCGCCACACCGAGTGCGCCGCGCCCAGTCCCCGGGCGAAGACCGCGAGATGCATCCGGCGGCCGGTGTCGTTCATGATTGCTCCCTTGTCGGTGGGTGGTGTCCGGGCAAGTCAGAGCCGCTCGATGATGGTGACGTTGGCCTGGCCGCCGCCCTCGCACATGGTCTGGAGGCCGTAGCGTCCGCCGCGGCGTTCGAGCTCGTGCAGCAGGGTCGTCAGCAGGCGGGTCCCGGTGGCGCCGATGGGGTGACCGAGCGCGATGGCGCCGCCGTTGACGTTGACGCGGTCCATATCGGCGCCGGTCTCCTTAACCCAGGCGAGGACGACCGACGCGAACGCCTCGTTGATCTCGATCAGGTCGAAGTCGTCGATCGCCATGCCGGTCTTCTCGAGGGCGTGCCGGGTGGCGGGGATGGGGCCGGTCAGCATCCGGACGGGGTCGTCGCCGCGCACCGAGATGTGGTGGACGCGCGCCCGGGGCCGCAGGCCGAACTCCCGGACGGCCCGCTCGGAGGCGACCAGCACGGCGGACGCGGCGTCGCTGATCTGGCTGGCGACGGCCGCGGTGATGCGGCCGCCCTCGCGCAGCGTCCGCAGGCCGGCCATCTTCGCCAGGTCGGTGTCGCGGCGCGGCCCCTCGTCGGTGGAGACGCCGCCCAGCGGCGCGATCTCCGCGGCGAACCGCCCTTCGTCGGCCGCGGCGATGGCGCGGTGGTGGCTGCGAAGCGCGAACTCCTCCATGTCCGCGCGCGAGACGTCCCACTCCTCGGCGATCATCTCGGCGGCCCGGAACTGGGAGACCTCCTGGTCCCCGTAGCGGGCGAGCCAGCCCGGCGACTCGGCGAACGGGGTGGTGAAGCCGTACTGCTCCCCCACCGTCATCGCGGCGGAGATCGGGATCGCCGACATGTTCTGCACGCCGCCCGCGACGACGAGGTCGGCGGTGCCGGACATCACGCCCTGCGCGGCGAAGTGCACCGCCTGCTGGCTGGAGCCGCACTGCCGGTCGATCGTCACCCCCGGCACGTGGTCGGGGAGGCCGGCGACCAGCCAGGCGGTCCGGGCGATGTCGCCGGCCTGCGAGCCGATGGTCTCGGTGCAGCCGAAGATGACGTCGTCCACCCGTCCGGGGTCGACGCCGCTGCGGTCCATGAGCACGGAGAGGACGTGGGCGCCCAGGTCGGCGGAGTGGACGCCGGACAGCCCGCCGCCCCGGCGGCCGACCGGCGTCCGGACCGCCTCGATGATGTAGGCCTCGGCCATGTGAACCCTCCTCGGGTGTCGGGGTGCGGCGGATCAGGGGTGCTGGCTGCTGGCCGAGACGACCTCGCCGGTGAGGTAGGTCGCGTAGTCGGAGGCGAGGAAGACCATCACGTTCGCGATCTCCCAGGGTTCGGCGGCCCGGCCGAACGCCTCCCGGCCCTTCAGCTCCGCGAGGAACTCGGGCGTGGTGACCTTGGCGAGGAAGGGGTGCATCGCCAGGCTCGGCGACACGGCGTTCACCCGTATCCCGTGCGGGGCGAGGTCCATCGCCGCGGACCTGGTCAGCGCCATCACGCCCGCCTTCGCGGCGGCGTAGTGCGCCTGCCCCTCCTGCGCGCGCCAGCCGACGACCGAGGCGTTGTTGACGATGACGCCGCGCCGTCCGGCCGCGACCATGCGGCGGCCGGCCGCGCGGACGCACCGGAACGTCCCGGTCAGGGAGACGTCGAGGACCTTGCACCACTGCTCGTCGGTCATGTCGAGGAGGGAGACGGTGCCGCCGAGCCCCGCGTTGTTGATCATCACGTCGACGCCGCCGAACGGGTCGGCCGCGTCCAGCAGCGACGCCACCCGCGACTCGTCGGTCACGTCGCACGGCACGGCGGCCACCCGGTCCGCGCCGAACTCCGCGGCCAGCGACGCCCGCGCCTCGTCGAGCCGCCGCTCGTGGGTGTCTCCGAGGACGACGGCGCGGGCGCCCTCCTCCAGGCAGCGGCGCACGACGGCCGAGCCGATGCCCGCGCCGGCGGCGGCGGTGACCACGACGGTCCGGCCCTCCAGGAGGGCGTGGCCCGGGACGTAGTCCGGCGCGGGCTGCTCGGTCCTGGCGGTGGTCACGGTCGGGCCTCCCTGGGCAGGCCGAGCACGCGCTCGGCGAGGATGTTGCGCTGGATCTCGTCCGAGCCGCCGTAGATGGTGTCGGCGCGGCTGTGCAGGAACAGGCGCTGCAGGTCGTCGAGCCCGTACGGCTCCCGCTCCACGACCAGGGACGTCGCCCCGGCGACCCGCATGGCGAGCTCGCCGAGGTCGCGGTGCCAGTTCGCCCAGAGCAGCTTGGTCACCGACGCCTGCATCGCGCCGGTCGAGCCGTCGCCGGAGAGGGTGCGCAGGGCGTGCAGGCGCAGGGCCTCCAGGCCCGTGCGGGCGTGCGCGAGGCGGTCCCGGATCACCGGGTCGTCGAAGGCGCCGTTGCGGCGCGCGAGGTCGACGACGGCGTCGAGTTCGCGCGCGAACCCGACCTGCTGCCCCACGGTGGAGATGCCGCGCTCGAAGCCGAGCGTCGCCATCGCGACCTTCCAGCCGTCGCCCGGGGCGCCCACCACGAGGGACGCCTCGGTGCGGGCGCCGTCGAAGTACACCTCGTTGAACTCCGACGTCCCGGTGAGCTGGTGGATGGGTCGGACGTCCACGCCGTCGTGGCGCATCGGGACGAGCAGGTACGACAGCCCGTCGTGGCGGCGCGAGCCCGGGACGGTGCGGGCCACGACGAAGCACCAGTCCGCGTGGTGCGCCTGCGACGTCCACACCTTCTGGCCGTCGACGACCCACTCGTCCCCGTCCAGCCGCGCCCGGGTCGACACGGCGGCCAGGTCGGAGCCGGCGCCGGGCTCGGAGTACCCCTGGCACCACAGCTCGCGGACGGCGGTGATCGCCGGCAGGAACCGGTGCCGCTGCTCCGCGGTCCCGAAGGCGATCAGCGTCGGGCCGAGCAGTTCCTCGCCGAGGTGGTTGACCCGGGCGGGGGCGCCGGCCCGCGCGTACTCCTCGTGGAAGATGACCTGGCGCGCCAGGCTCAGCCCGCGCCCGCCGTGCTCGACGGGCCAGCCGAGGCAGGTCCAGCCGTGCGCGCCGAGGTGGCGGTCCCATGCGAGCCGTTCGCCGAACGCCTCGTCCTCCCGGCCGGGCCCGCCGAGCCCGCGCAGTCCGGCGAAGTCGCCGCGCAGGTGGGTCTCGAGCCAGTCCCGGACGTCGCGCCGGAACGCCTCGTCCTCCGCCGAGTACGTCAGATCCACATTCGCCCCTCCGCCGTCCTCATCGTTGTGCCGGGGTTGCGGCCGTCCGCCGCGGGCTGCACCATAGCAAGAGAAATCAAACATTTGTTAGGGTCGCGATCGCAAGGGCGCGTGCCACTCACCGGACAGGAATCGGGAGACGGAATGAGCAACGCGGAGAACGCCGCCGGGGGACGAACCGAGGAGGAGGTCGTCACCTACGAGCGGCGCGGGACGGTCGCGATCGTGACCCTCAACCGCCCCGAGTACCGCAACGCCCAGAACTCGAAGGTCACCTACGCCCTCGACGCCGCGTTCACCCGGGCGGTCGACGACGACGACGTCAAGGTCATCGTGCTCGCCGGGAACGGCAAGCACTTCTGCGCCGGGCACGATATCGGCACCCCCGGCCGCGACGTCGACGAGTCCTTCGAGCGCAAGGCCGTGATCTGGTGGGACCACACCGGCAGGCAGGGGGTCGACCGGCGGATCGCCCGGGAGTCCGAGGTGTACCTCGGCATGTGCCGCCGGTGGCGGGAGATCCCCAAGCCCATGATCGCGATGGTGCAGGGCGCCTGCATCGCCGGCGGGCTCATGCTGGCCTGGTCCTGCGACTTCATCGTGGCCGCCGACGACGCCTTCTTCGCCGACCCCGTGGTGCGCATGGGCATCCCGGGCGTGGAGTTCTTCGCCCACCCGTGGGTGATGAACCCGCGCGCGGCGAAGGAGTTCCTGTACACCGGCGACCGCGTCTCGGCCGAGCGCGCCCTCGACCTCGGCATGGTGAACCACGTGGTGCCGCGCGCGGACCTGGAGACCGAGACCCTGGCGCTCGCCGAGCGGATCGGCCAGATGCCGTCCTTCGGGCTGGCGCTCACCAAGAAGGCGATCAACCAGGCCGAGGACCTCCAGGGCATGCGGGCGGGGATGGACTCGGTGTTCGGCCTGCACCACGCCGCGCACGCGCACAACGCCGAGGTCGGCGTCGACTCGCTGGCGGGGATGGACGCCCGCAAGATGCGCGACTCGAACGCGGAGAACGGCCGATGAACCTCGACCTGGACGACCGCGAGCGCGCGTTCCGGGACGAGGCCCGCGCCTGGCTGCGCGAGCACGTCCCGCCGGTCCCCCTGCCCGGCATGGACACCGCCGAGGGCTTCGAGGCGCACCGCGAATGGGAGGCGACGCTCGCCGCCGGCCGCTGGTCGGTCGTGTCCTGGCCGGCGGAGTACCTCGGCCGCGACGCCTCGCTCCTCGAGTGGGTGCTGTTCGAGGAGGAGTACTACCGCGCGGGCGGCCCGGCCCGGGTGGCGCAGAACGGCATCTCGCTCCTGGCGCCCATCCTCTTCGAGTACGGCACGTCTGAGCAGCAGGAACGTTACTTGCGCCCGATGGCGGACGGCACGGAGATCTGGGCCCAGGCATGGTCGGAACCCGAAGCGGGCAGCGACCTGGCGGCGCTGCGCAGCACCGCCGCCCGCGACGAGTCTCGGGGCGGATGGGTGCTCAACGGGCAGAAGACCTGGAGTTCCCGGGCCGCGTTCGCGCACCGGGGCTTCGGCCTGTTCCGGTCTGATCCGGAGGCGCAGCGCCACCGCGGGCTGACCTACTTCATGTTCCCCTTGGACGCCGACGGCATCACCGTACGCCCGATCCACAAGCTGGACGGTCATCCCGGCTTCGCGGAGATCTTCTTCGAGGACGTCTTCGTGCCCGACTCCGACGTCCTCGGGGCCCCCGGTGAGGGGTGGCGGGTGGCGATGAGCACCGCGGGCAACGAGCGCGGCCTCTCGTTGCGTTCCCCCGGCCGCTTCTGCGCCGCCGCCGACCGGCTCCTGGACCTGTGGCGCGAGCACGGCGCGGACGCGGCGGCGCCGGAGGCGGCGACGCTCGGCGGGGACGTCGCCGACGCGTGGATCGCCGCCCAGGCGTACCGCCTCTACACGTTCGGCACCGTCGGCCGCATCGCGGAGGGCGGCTCCGTCGGCGCGGACGGCAGCGTCAACAAGATCTTCTGGTCGGAGCTGGACGTGCGGCTGCACGAGACCGCGCTGGACCTGCTCGGTTCCGGGGCGGAGCTGCGCGACGCGGGCGCGGCCGGCGGCGGCGCCTGGATGGACGGCTACCTCTTCGCGCTCTCGGGCCCCATCTACGCGGGGACCAACGAGATCCAGCGCGACATCGTGGCCGAGCGCCTGCTCGGCCTGCCGAAAGGACGCCGATGAGGTTCGCCCTGAGCGACGAGCAGCGCGCATTCTCCCGGGCGCTGGACGACCTGCTCGCCGGCGCGCGCGTCCCGACCGTGGCGCGGAGCTGGGCGAACGGCGACACCGGGCCGGGCATGAAGCTGTGGAAGCGGCTGGCCGACCTGGGAGTCACCGCCCTGTGCGTGCCCGGCTCCCATGGCGGGCTGGACGCCGACCCCGCCGACCTCGTGGTCGCTTTCGAGGCCCTCGGACGCCACGCGGTGCCGGGACCGTACGTCGAGTCGGCGGTCCTGGCGCCGGCGCTGCTCGGCGCCGTCCCCGGCGGGCCGCCCCTGGCCGGAATCGCCGACGGGAGCACCGTCGTGACCGCCGCCGCGCCGCCGCTGGCGCCGCTCGCCCTCGACGCCCACGCGGCCGACCGGGTGCTGCTGCTCGACGGGACGGCGCTGAGCGCGGCGCGGACCGGCGCCGCCCGCACGTCCGTCGACCGCTCCCGCCTGCTCTTCGAGGCGCACCCGGGAGAGGAGTTGGGCACTCTGGAGCCCGAACGGGCCTCGCGAGCGCTCGACCTGGCCGTCCTGGCCTGCTCGGCCCAGCTGCTCGGGGCGGGTGAACGCGTGCTGGCCGACTCGGTCGGCTATGCCGGGTCCCGGCGGCAGTTCGGGCGGGCCATCGGCGAGTACCAGGCGGTCAAGCACGCGCTCGCGGACGTCCGCGTCGCGCTCGACTTCGCCCGTCCGCTGCTGTACGGCGCCGCCGTCTCGCTCGGCGCGGGCTCGGCGGACGCCTCCCGCGACGTGTCGGCGGCCAAGACGGCGGTATCGGCGGCGGCGTACCGCGCGTCCCGCACCGCGCTGCAGACGCACGGCGCCATCGGTTACACCGAGGAGTTCGACCTCGGCCTGTGGATCACGAAGATCCGCGCCCTCGTCTCCGCCTGGGGCACCGCCGGGTTCCACCGGTCCCGGGTGCTCGCCGCCGTCACCGCCGCGCCCGCGGCCCCGGTCTCGTCCGTTTGAGGAGGGTCTCGTGTACTTCGCACTGAGCGAAGAGCAGGCCGCGCTCGACGCCGCGGTCCGCTCCCTGCTGGAGCGGCGCGGCGACGGCGCGGCCGTCCGCCGCGCCGTGGAGAGCCCGCGCGGCCACGATCCGGACCTGTGGTCGACGCTCTGCGAGCAGATCGGCGCCGCCGCCCTGGCGATCCCGGAGGAGTACGGCGGAGCAGGATTCTCCCTGCTCGAAACGCACGTCGTGCTGGAGCGGCTCGGCTACGCCCTCACCCCGTCCCCGCTGCTCGGCTCGGCGGTCCTGGGGGCGCAGGCGGTCCTGCGCTCGGGCGACGTCGGCGCCTGCGCGCGGCTGCTTCCCGGCATCGCGGCGGGCACGTCCCTGGCGGCGCTCGCCTGGGCCTCCTCCGACGGGCACTGGCGCCCGGACGGCTCCGACGTGCGGGCCGCGGACGTCGGAGGCGGAGCCGCGCTGAGCGGGACGTCCCACCTCGTCCTCGACGGCGCCGAAGCCGACGTGCTGCTCGTCGTGGCCGCGCGGGAGACCGGCGGGGTCGGCCTGTACGAGGTCGATCCCGGCGCGGGCGGCGTCCGGCGCACCCCCGTGACCGGCTTGGACCTGACCCTGCGCTTCGCGCGGATCGACTTCGACGCGGCTCCCGCGCGCCCGCTGTGCGCGGACGCGCGCGGCCTGCTCGCCCGGCTGCGCGACGTCGCGGCCGTCGCCGTCACCGCGCTGCAGGTCGGCGCGGCCCAGCGCGGTCTCGACATGACGGTCGCCTACGCCAAGGAGCGCGAGCAGTTCGGCCGTCCGATCGGCTCGTTCCAGGCGCTCAAGCACCGGATGGCCGACATGCTCGTGCACGTGGAGACGTCCCGGACGCTGTCCTGGGCGGCGGCCTGGTCCGTGTCCCGGGACGCACCGGACTTCGGGGAGCGGGCGGCGATGGCGAAGGCGTGGTGCTCGGACGCGCTGAACGCGGTGGCCGCGGAGACCGTCCAGTTGCACGGCGGGATCGCGATCACCTGGGAGCACGACGCGCAGATGCTGTTCAAGCGGGCGCACGCGACGTCGCAGCTGTTCGGGCAGCCGCACGAGCATCGGCGCCGGCTTGCGCCCGCCTCCGCCGGGGCGGCCGGGGCCGCCCCGGCGGGACCCTAGCGCCCGCCGCGCTCGAGGCGTTCAAGGACGTCGACGGCCTCGTCGACGATGCGCGCGATCAGCTCGCGGCAGCTCGGCAGGTCGTCGATGAGGCCGACGACCTGCCCCGTGGCCATGACGCCGATGTCGGGACGTCCGTCCAGGAGCGCGGTCCGGTAGAGCATGGGGGCGTTGGCCGCCATGACGACCTGGCTCCAGCTCAGGCCGTGGTTGCGCTTCATGGCCAGGCCCTCGCGGACGATCTCCTTCCAGGGCGTCCGGGACATCCGCTGGAAGGCGACGGCGTTCCCGGCCGCCCGCAGCAGGCGGCCGGGGGCGGTGCCGCGCTCGAGCCGGTCGATGGTGCGGCCGCGGACGACCCGCTGCGGCACCCCGTCGATCTGCAGCGTGAGGACGGTGTCGTCGACGCCGCGGCGGAGGTACTCCTCCTTGACGACCTGCGCCACCGGCGAGTCCGTGGTGAGGAGGAAGCGGGTGCCCATCGCGATCCCGTCGGCCCCGTAGGCGAGGGCCGAGACCAGGCCGCGGCCGTCGAAGAAGCCGCCCGCGCCGAGGACGACGATGTCGCCGGCCGCGTCGCGGGCCTGGGGCAGCAGCAGGCTGGTCGGGACCTGTCCGGTGTGCCCGCCGCCCTCCCCGCCCTGCACGACGACGGCGTCGGCTCCCCAGGCCGCGACCTTCTCGACGTGCCGGCGGGCGCCGGTGGAGGGCATCACCACCAGCCCGCCGTCCTTGCACCGCTTGATCAGTTCCTCGCGCGGGGCGAGCGCGAAGGAGGCGACCTTCACCTTCTCGCGGATCAGCAGGTCGACGCGCTTGACGACGTCCGGCTGGTCGGCGCGGAGGTTGACGCCGAACGGCCGGTCGGTGCGCGACCGCACATCGTCGATGGCCCGCGACAGCTCCTCGTAGGACAGCAGCCCGGCGCTGAGGACGCCGAGCCCCCCGGCCTCGGCGGTCGCCGCGGTGAGGCGGGCGTCCGAGACGTATCCCATGCCGGTCTGGACGATCGGGTACTCGACGCCGAACAGCTCCGTCGCCCGGGTTCTCAGCGCGGGGTGCCTCCGCGTCCCGGAGCCGTTCTCGTCGGGCGTCGGCGAGGCCGTGGCGGGCTGCTGTGCCATACGGGGCCTTCCCTCTCTAACAAATGTTTGTTTTGATACTGTCCGACGAGTATGCGGGACGCGACGTGCACCGGCAAGCACCGGGCGTCCCCGAAGACCGAGGAGGACCGACCACGTTGACGGACAAGACGATGTCCCTGGACGACTTCGCCGGGACGATCGAATCGGGGATGACCATCGGCATCGGCGGCTGGGGCTCGCGCCGCAAGCCCATGGCGCTCGTCCGCGCACTGCTGCGGACGGACGTGCGCGACCTCACGGTCGTGACCCTGGGCGGCCCCGATGTCGGGCTGCTCTGCGCGGCCGGAAAGGTGCGCAAGCTGGTCTACGGCTTCGTGTCGCTGGACAGCATCCCCCTCGACCCGCACTTCCGCGCCGCCCGCGAGAGCGGCGCCGTCGAGATCGCCGAGTACGACGAGGGCATGTACGTGGCGGGCCTGCGGGCCGCCGCGCAGCGGCTCGACTTCCTGCCGACGCGCGCCGGCCTGGCCTCCGACGTCCTCACCATGAACCCGGACCTGCGCACCGTCGCCTCCCCCTACTCCGACGAGGAGTACGTCGCGATGCCCGCGCTTCGGACGGACGCCGCGCTGATCCACCTCGACCGCGCGGACGCCGCGGGCAACGGGCAGTACCTCGGCCCGGACCCCTACTTCGACGACCTGTACGCCATGGGCGCGGACCGCTGCTACCTGAGCTGCGAGGAGGTCGTGCCGACCGAGCGGCTGCTCGCGCCCGGCGCGGACGGGCGCGCCGCACCGGTGCAGTCGCTCCTCGTCGGCCGCATGTACGTGACGGGCGTGATCGAGGCGCCGGGCGGCGCCCACTTCACGTCCTGCGCCCCCGCCTACGAGCGCGACGAGGCGTTCCAGAAGGAGTACGCCACCGCCGCCAAGGACCCCGACGCCTGGCGGGCTTTCCAGGAGACGTACCTGAGCACCGGCGAGGACGGCTACCGCGCCGCCGTCGAGAGCCGCGCGGCCGCCGCCGCGTCCGGCGCGAACGAGAGGAGCGCCTGACCGTGGAGTTCACCCGAGCCGAGGTCTGCATCGCCGCCGCGTCCGATTCGTGGCGCGGCGCCGGGGAGGTGCTGGCGCACGCCGTGGGCACCGTCCCGGTGATCGGCGCCCGCCTCGCCCGCCTGACCCACTCCCCCGACCTCGTGCTGTCCGACGGCGAGGCGTTCTTCATGAGCGAGCCCCCGCCGCTCGGCCGGACCGCCGCCCACGGCGGCGTGATCGAGGCGTGGGTACCGTTCCGCGGCGTCTTCGACGTCCTGCAGTCGGGCCGGCGGCAGAGCATGATGGGGGCGAGCCAGCTCGACCGGTACGGCAACCAGAACATCTCCGCGATCGGCGACTGGCGCCGCCCCAAGCGGCAGCTGATCGGCGTGCGGGGCGCACCGGGCAACACCGTGAACCACCGGACGAACTACTGGGTGGCCCGCCACTCGCCCAAGGTCTTCGTCGAGCGCGTCGACATCGTGTCCGGCGTGGGCAACGACCGGGCGCGGGCGGCCGGGGGCGCGGCGCTGCGGTTCCACGACCTCGGCGTCGTCGTCACCGACCTCGCCGTCCTGGACTACGCCCCCGACGGAGCCTTGCGCATCCGGTCGGTGCATCCGGGCGTCACCGTCGAGGAGGTCCGGCGGAACACCGGCTTCGCGATCGACGGGGCGGACGCGACGGAGACCCGCGCGCCCACGCCCGAGGAACTGCGGCTGATCCGCGAGGTGATCGACCCGTCCTCGGCGCGGGCGCGCGAGGTCGCCGGTTGAGCGGAGGGCGGCGGGCGCCCCTAGAGCAGGCCCTTCAGGGCCAGGGCGAGGAACTCGTCGGCGAGCCTCTCGGGCGTCAGCTGCCCGCCCGGGCGGTACCAGCGCACCGACGACCAGATGGCGTCGCGGACGAACAGGTAGGACACCTTGATGTCGAGGTCCGGGCGGAACACCCCGGACGTCTGGCCCGCGGTGAGCACCCGCAGCCAGATGTGCTCGATCTTCAGGCTGTAGTCGCCGACGTAGGCGAACCCCTCCTGCCCGATCAGGTTGTCGCTCTCGTTCTGGTACACCGCGACCGCGTGCGGGGCCTCGTGGATCCAGTCGAAGGAGACGCGGATGAGTTTGCCGAGCGCCTCCCGCGGGTCGTCGCCCTGCCGCTCGATCTCGGAGAACCGCTCGTAGAGCCGGGAGAGGAAGTCCCGGAGGACCTCGTCGAGCATGGCCTCCTTGGAGCTGAAGTGGTGGTAGATGCTGCCGGCCAGGATGCCGGAGTTGTCGGCGATGTCGCGCACCGTCGTGGCCGCGTAGCCCTTGGTCGCGAAAAGCTCGGCCGCGACGGCCAGCAGGCGGGCGCGCCTGTCGATGCCGTCCGCCCGGACCGCCTCCTTCTTCGGCGCCCGGCCGCCCGCCTTCGCCACCGCCATCTGCGTCTCCCTCTGGTTGACCAAGTATTTGTTCGTTCGGTGGTCCAGTGTCGCGCACGGCGCGACCGGACACCGCATCCGCCCCGCACCCCTGGAGTGACATGCACGCCGTGAGCCCGTCGACGACCGTCCCCGGAATGCTCCGCGACGCCGTCCGCGACCACGGCGCGCGCCCGGCCGTCGTGGACGGGGACGTGCGCCTGCGGTACCGCGACCTGGCAGAACTCGTCGAACAAGCCGCGCGCGCCTACCTCGCGACCGGCGTCCGGTCCGGCGACCGCGTCGCGATCTGGATGCCGAACCGGTACGAGTTCGTCGTCGCGCTGCTCGGCGCCCAGTCCGTCGGCGCGGTCGTCGTGCCGATGAACACACGCTACCGGGGCCACGAGGCCGCGGCGATCCTCGCGCGCTCCCGCGCCCGCGCGCTGGTCACCGCGAACGGCTTCCTCGACCTCGACCTCGTGGGCATGCTGCGGGCGGCGGCCGCCGAGGAGGCCGCAGAAGACACCGGCCCCGTTCCGGGTCTGCCGCACTTGGAGACCGTCATCGACGTGCCCGCCGGGCGGGCGCCCGCCGGCGCGCTGCCTTGGGAGGACTTCCTCGCCGCCGGGGACGGCGTCCCGTCGGAGGCCGCCCGGGAGGCCGCCGACCGGGTGGGGCCCGACGACCTGTGCGACATCCTGTACACGTCGGGCACGACCGGACGGGCGAAGGGCGTCATGAGCGCCCACCGCCAGACGGTCGACGTCGCCCGCATCTGGGCCGCGGGCGCGAACCTGTCCCCGGACGACCGCTACGCCGTGGTCAACCCCTTCTTCCACGGCTTCGGGTACAAGGCGGGGGTGATCACCGCGCTCACCGCCGGAGCGTCCGTCCACCCGGTTCCGGTCTTCGACGGCGACCGGTTGCTGGAGCTGATCGAGCGCGAGCGCATCACCGTGATGCCCGGGACGCCGACGCTGTTCCTGTCGCTGCTGGCGCACCCCCGGCTGGCGGAGCACGATCTGTCCTCGCTGCGCTTCGCCACCGCGGGCGCGGCGACCGTCCCGGAGACCCTCTTCACCCGGATGCGGGAGGAGCTCGGGTTCGACCAGGTGGCCCAGGCGTACGGGCTGACCGAGTGCATGATGGTCACCCGGTCCCGCCCGAACGAGGACCCGCGCCACGTCGCGGAGACGACCGGGCCGCCGGTCGACGGCGTGGAGCTGCGCCTGGTGGGGCGCGACGGCACGGAGGCGGCGCCGGGCGAGGACGGCGAGATCCTGGTCCGCGGACGCAACACCATGCTCGGCTACTTCGAGGACGAGGAGGCCACCCGCGCCGCCGTCGATCCGGACGGCTGGCTGCGCACCGGCGACGTCGGCCGCCTCGACGAGCACGGCTGCCTCAAGATCACCGACCGGCTGAAGGACATGTTCACCGTCGGCGGCTTCAACGTCTACCCGGCCGAGGTGGAGAACGTCCTGGCCGCGCACCCAGGCGTCGCCGAGGCCGCCGTCGTGGCCCGCCCCGACGCGCGCCTGGGCTCGGTCGCGGTCGCGCACGTCGTCGCCCGTCCGGGGGCCGCGCCCGACCCCGGCGAGCTCGTCGCGCACTGCCGGGCCCGGCTGGCCGGGTTCAAGGCGCCCCGCGAGATCGTCCTCACCGCGAGCCTGCCGCGCAACGCGGCCGGCAAGATCCTCAAGACGGTGCTGCGGGAGCGGGCCGCCGCCGCCCGGACGGACGGCGGCTGAGGCCCGCTCCCGGCCCCCGCCCGCGTTCAGGGCGCCGATCCCGGCGGCTTCTCGGTGCCCGGCGCGTGCCGGAGGAACGCCGGCCACTCGCCGCCGCCGTCCACGTTGAGGACGGCACCGGTGATGTGGGCGGCGAGCCTGACGGCGTCGACCCGGATCCGCGGCGCCCACTCGACGGCGAGGCTGCGGGTCACACTCTCCAGCGCGGCCTTTACCGCCCCGTACACCGCCGTCCCGGGGCTCGGCCGCCGCGCGCTGATCGAGGTGACGTTGAGGACGACGCCTCCGGAGTCCTGCGCGCTCATCACGGGGTGCACCGCCTGCGCCACGAAGACGCCCGCGAGGAAGTTGAGATCGGTGACCCCGCGGTGGAAGCGGGGGGACGCCGAGGCGAACCCGGTGAAGGGCGCTCCACCGGCGTTGTTCACGGCAACGTCGATGCGGCCGTGCCGCCCGGGTGCCCCCGGTCACCGGGACCACGCGGCCCGCGAGATCGATCTGCAACGCCAACTCTCGTTCCTTCCTCACGGCTCCGTCGGCGAATGCTCCGGCGGCCGCCGGGCCCGCCCGCCGAAGTACGCCTCGCGCAGCGTGGCGATGTCGTCCAGTTCGTCCTTGCGGACGCCGACCAGCACACGTCCCATGTCGAGGACGACGATGTGGTCGGCGACCCGGACCGACGCCTCGAGCGCCTGCTCCACCAGCAGCACGCCGATGCCGTGCTCCTTGAGCCGCGCCACCTGCTCCATGACCTGCGCCACGACCACCGGCGCGAGACCGCCGGACGGCTCGTCCAGCATCAGCGCCTTCGGCGCCGCCATCAGCGCCTGGCCGATCGCGAGCATCTGCTGCTGCCCGCCGGACATGTCGCCCGCGAGCACGTTCCGCTTCTCGCCCAGCACCGGGAAGATCTCGTAGACCCGGTCGGCCTCGCCGCGCAGCGCCGACCGCGACATGCGGCGCGTGCAGCCGCCCACGATGAGGTTCTGCTCGACCGTCTGCCGGTGGAAGACGCGCTTGCCCTCCTGCACGTACGCCAGGCCGCGCCGCACCCTCCGGTGCGCGGGCGTCCGCGTCACGTCGGCGCCGTCCAGCTCGACCGTCCCGCCGGACACCGTGTTCAGGCCGGCGAGGGCCCGCAGCGTGCTCGTCTTGCCGGCGCCGTTGCGCCCGAGGAGCACGGTCAGCTCACCGGGCCACACGTCCAGGCTCACGTCCCAGACCACCCGCAGATCGCCGTACCCGGTGGCGAGCCCGCGCGCCCGCAGCACGGGTTCCCGCGGGGACGCGTACGGGGACTCGTCCGTCATGACACCCCCTCGGTGGCCCCCAGGTACTCGGCGAGCACCCGCGGGTTCGTCTCGATCTCCGCCGGCGGCCCGTGCGCGACGACCTGGCCGTGCGCCAGCACGACGATGTCGTCCGCGAGGTCCAGGACGAGCCGGAAGTTGTGCTCGACCAGGACCACGGTCGCGCCCGCCCGGCGGATCCGCCGGATCAGCTCCGCCAGCCGCCCGACCTCGTCCTCGTCCAGCCCGGACGCGGCCTCGTCCAGCAGCAGCACCCCGGGCGAGGCGGCGAGGGACCTCGCCACCTCCAGCAGGCGCCGCATGCCCAGGGGCAGCGAGGACGCCGGTTCGTCGCGCAGCTCCGCCATGCCGACCAGCGCGAGCATGCGCTCGGCCTCCGCGACGTCCGCGCGCCGGGCGCGGCGGAACCGCGGCAGCCGCAGGACGGCGGACGGAACGGACACCCGGTCCGCCGAGTACCGGCCCGCGGCGACGGCCTCCAGCACCGTCACCCCGTCGGGGACGCCGGGCGTCTGGAAGGTCCGCGCGACGCCCGCCCGCGACACCCGGTGCGCGGCGGACCCGTCCAGCCGCGCGCCGTCCAGGAGGATGCGGCCGGAGTCGGTGCGGTAGAAGCCGCAGACCATGTTGAGCAGCGTGGTCTTGCCCGAGCCGTTCGGCCCGATCAGCGCGGTCACCCGCCCCGGCTCCGCGCGGAAGCTCACCCCGTCGAGGGCCCGGTTGCCGCCGAACGACTTGGTGACGCCGTCCACGACCAGCTCCGTCCCGCGGATTCGCGGGACGTCCGCCTCCGCGGCACCGGCCCCGGGCCGGGGGCGGATGCCCGCGGCCCGGTCGAGGCGCGCCACGGCGCGGCGGGCCGGGGCCGCCAGCCCGCCGCGCAGCAGGACTCCGCCGATGATCAGGAAGGCGCCGGTGAAGACCAGCGCGTACTCCTGGAACCGCGAGGACTGGTTCGGCCCGAACTGCATGATGGCGGCCCCGGCCAGCGCGCCGTACACGCTGGTCACGCCGCCGAGGATCGCCGCCGCGAGGATCGTCGTGGCGAGCACGAAGCCGAACGCCTC
This sequence comes from Actinomadura sp. WAC 06369, assembly GCF_003947565.1. Lineage (NCBI taxonomy): Bacteria > Bacillati > Actinomycetota > Actinomycetes > Streptosporangiales > Thermomonosporaceae > Actinomadura > Actinomadura sp. WAC 06369. Next base: position 246,636 of record NZ_QHJN01000001.1, read on the forward strand.
GGGCGAGACGTACAGGTCGAGGTTCGCGAAGAGGGCGCCCGCGAGGCCCGCCGGAATGGCGCCCAGCGCGTACGCCAGCAGCTTCATCCGGAAGACCGAGATCCCCATGGACGACGCCAGGACGGGGCTCTGCTTCAGCACCCGCAGCGCCACGCCGTGCCGGGAAGTCGCGATGTTGCGCATGACCGCGAACCAGGCGACGAGCACCACCGCGATCACGAGGTAGACCTCGGTCGGACCCAGCGGACGGCCGAACAGCGTCGGGCCGAGGATGCCGCTGAGCCCGTTCCGGCCGCCGGTGCGGTCGTCGAAGACGGCGAGGACGTCCGGCACGATCAGCACCAGGAAGAACGACGTCATCGCCAGCGACCAGCTCCCCAGCCGCAGCCCGACCATCCCGGTGAGCACGCCCACCGCCAGGACCGCCAGGCCGGCGGCGGCGAGCTGCAGCACGATGTCGGTGTGCCCGGCCACCGAGAGCAGACCGGCCGTGTAGGCGCCGACGGCGTACATGGCCGCCTGGCCGAGCGCGAGTTCCCCGGCGTAGCCGAGGCTCAGGTTGAGCCCGCTGACCAGGAGGGCCAGGATGCAGGCGAGCTGGATCTGCCGGGTGGCCGAGAAGCCGAGCCCGAACGCCGGGAGCAGCAGGAGCACGGCCGCGCAGAGCACCGGCACGGTCCAGGTAGGGAGGGCGCGCAGTCCCCGCCAGAGGCCCATCGTCACACCAGCCTTTCCCGCGTGCGGACGAACAGCCCGGACGGCCGGACCAGCAGGATGGCGATCAGCACGGCGAACACGGAGATCGCGGCGAACTCGCTGCCCAGATGGCGGGCGGCGAGCGCCTCGGCCAGCCCGACCACCAGGCCGCCGACGAGCGTGCCGGGCATCGACCCGAATCCGCCGATCGCCATGACGACGAAGCCCTTGAGCGCCAGCGAGGCGCCGAGGGTCGCGACGGCGAAGGTCTTCGGGCCCACGAAGACGCCCAGCAGCCCGGCGAGCGCCCCGGACGCGGCGAACGCCCCGAAGGCCAGCCGGCGGACGTCGACCCCGCGCAGCATCGCCGCCTCGCGGTCCTCGGCCATCGCGAGCAGTGTCAGGCCGGTGACAGAACGGCGGGCGAACCAGCCGAACAGGACGACCAGGACCACGGCGACGACGATGAGCGCGATCTCCACCGGGTAGACCCGTCCGCCGAGGAGCTCCAGTACCCCGTCGCCGCCGAAGAACGGCACGGCCAGCGGCTGCCCGCCCCAGACGACCTGGGTCAGGCCGTTGATGAGCACCCCCGCGCCGAGGGTGGTGACCAGCACCGTCTCGGGGTCCTCGACCGGCCGGACGGCCAGCCGCTCCTCGACGGCCGCGACGAGCATGACCGCGGCCGTGGCGAGCAGGACCACCACCGCCACCGGGAGCCGCAGCGTCACCAGACCGGTGTAGGCGACGAAGGTGCCCACCATCATCAGCTGCGCCTGCGCGAAGTTGAACGTCTTCGACGAGATGAAGACGATGTTGTAGCCGATGGCGACCAGCGCGTACACCGCGCCGAGCGCCAGCCCGCCCCAGATGATCGTCATGGCCGGCCGCCTCCGCCGGCGCGCCCGGGCCCCGTCACGTGAACTGGCCGTTCTCGACCGGTGCCGGCGCGACGAAGTCGAAGTCCTCGGCGGTGAGGTTGGGCCCGTGGGAGTCGGGCCGGAAGTGGTAGCCACCGATGATCACGACCTTGGCCGCCCGCTGCACCTCGGGCTTCTCGAGCGCCTCGGCGAGCGCCTTGGGGTCGTCGGAGCGGCCGGCGTCGGCCGCCGCCGCGGCGATCAGGGGCAGCGCGTCGTAGTTGGTCGCCATGATGAGCGTGGACTCGATCTTCCCCAGCCCCGCCATGGCCGCGACGACGTCGTTCACGGCCGTGTCGTCCGGATCGCGCACGGTGCTCGTGTAGACCTGCATGACGAGGTTCTCGGTCTGGGCGGTGCCGAGGACGCCGCCGGGCGGGGGCGTCGAGACGAGGCCGGTCGCGCTCACCGAGTTGTTGCCGACGATGGGCACGTCCCAGCCGAGCTTCTCGACGCCCTTGAGGACGTGCCCGACCGGCGCCCCGTAGCCGTCCATGATCAGCACGTCCGGGTTCCGCGACTTCAGCGCCTGGAGCTGCGGCGTCATGTCGAGCGCCGCCGGGTCGTACTCCTCGTTCCCCGCCACGGTGATGCCCGCCTTCTCCAGCGCGGGCTCCATCTGCTCGGCGAACGTGACACCGCTGGCCGTGCCGCCGTGCACGATCCCGGCCGACCTGTACCCCTTCTCCCGCAGGTACGGGACGAAGCCGCGGATGTAGTCCTCGGGGTTGCCGGTCAGGTCGAAGTTGAGCGGGTTCTTCTTCGGATCCGCCGAGTCCGCCGTGGGGGCGATGTTGAAGGAGAGGATCTCGTGCTGCCCGAGCACGGGCAGGGTCGCGGCCGTCACCGGGGACGGTCCGGCGTTGATGACGACGTCGGGCCGGTCCGAGGCGATCGCCTTCCGGATGTTGGTGAGGGCGGTGGTGGGGTTGCCCTCGTCGTCGACGACGGTCAGCTCCACCTCGCGGCCGGCGACGCCGCCGGCCTCGTTGACGGCCGCGACACCGGCCTTCACCGCGAGCACGGACGTCGCGGCGTTGCCCGCCAGCGTCCCCTGGGCGCTGAGCCCCGCGGTCATCAGCACCCGGTAGGGGCCGCCGGCGCCGCCGCCCGCCCCGCTCCCGCATCCGGCGAGCAACGCCGCCGCGCTCGCGGCGGCCGCGGCCGCCGCCATGAAACGTCGCCTCATATCTCCCGGTCCTCCGCCCGTCCGCCGCGTCCGCGGCTAAAACAAACATTTGTTAGCCTCGGGAGCGTAAAATGACCTGGATCACACGTCAAGGGAGCATCGCGGCGTCGGCCTGTCCGGCGGCGGCGCCGGCCTCCCGCGTCAGGAGCGCGCTTGGTCCCCCTTCAGCGGCTCACCGGTGGCGACGAACGCGTCCCGGTGCCGGTCGGCCACCCCCGACAGGCTGAGCTCGAACGTGAACCCCTGCTCGAACCGGTAGGAGCGGTTGACGTCCACGGGATCGATGCCGTTCAGCGCCTCCTTGGCGGCCCGGACGACCGTCGTGTCCTTGGCCGCGACCTCCCCGGCCACCGCCATGGCCGCGTCGTCGAGCCGCTCGCGCGGCACCACCTCCAGGACCGAGCCGAACTGCACGAGCTGCCGGGCCGGGATCGTCCGGCTCGTGTAGTAGAGGGTGCGGAGCAGGTGGACGGGCACCAGCCGGGCGAGGTGCGTGGCCGCGCCGAGCGCGCCGCGGTCGACCTCGGGCACCCCGAAGTAGGCGTCCTCGGACGCGACGATGGTGTCGGAGTTCCCGACCAGTCCCACACCGCCGCCGAGGCAGAAGCCCTGCACCGCCGCGACCACCGGGACGGCGCACTCGTAGACGGCCTTGAACGCGGCGTAGCACTGCCGGTTGACCCCGACGAGCGCCTCGAATCCGGGCGTCCGCTGCAGTTCCTTGATGTCCACCCCCGCGTTGAAGCCGCGGCCCTCGGCCCTGAGCACGACGACCCGGGTGTCCTCGTCACGGCCCGCCTCGTCCACGGCGGCGGCCAGGTCGCCCCAGCCCGCCACCGGGAGCGCGTTGACCGGAGGGAAGTCCATCGTGATGACGCGGACGCCGTCCTTCGTCTCCGACGCGATGCCCATGCCCTGCCCCTCTCCGGCGCGCCGACCTGCGGGCACGCTTGTTGGTCAAATGTTTGTTAGGTAACTTAGCATCGCGGTGCGCCCCGCCCCCGCGCCTCCCGAGCGGACCGTCGGCGCACATCGAGGACGAGGAGAGACAGTGAACGGAATCTGCACCGGCCGGCCTGCAGGGAAGCGTCGGCCAGGCGACCTACGGCGCCGCCAAGGCCGGGATCGCGGCCCTCACCCTGGTCGCGGCGGAGGAACTGGGCCGCTACGGCGTCACCAACGCGATCGCACCCGCCCGGACCCGGATGACCGAGCAGGCGTTCGCCGAGAAGATGGCCGCGACCGGCGGCGGATTCGACGCCATGGCGCCCGAGAACGTCTCACCGGTCGTGGCCCGGCTCGCCGCCGAGGAGTCCGCGGACGTGACCGGCCGGGTGATCGAGGTCGAGGGCGGTCGCATCTGCCTGGAGGACGGCTGGCGGCACGGCCCCGTCTCCGACCGCGACCGGCGGTGGGACGCCGCGGACGCCGGCGCCGCGCTGCGCGGCCTGATCGGCGGCTCCCCCGCTCCCGAGCCGGTCTACGGCGCCGGCTGACCGGCCCGGTCCGCTACCCCCGGCTCCGCCGGCACAGGTTTCTTCATTGGAGGTAGTCATGCCCGAAGCCGTCATCGTCGCTATGGCCCGGTCACCGATCGGCCGGGCGTTCAAGGGATCGCTGAAGGACGTCCGCGCGGACGATCTGCTGGGGCAGATGCTCGCCGCCGCGTTCGCGCAGATCCCCGCCCTGGACCCGGCGTCCCTCGACGACATCGTCGTCGGATGCGCGCAGCCCGCGGGCGAGCAGGGCTACAACATCGCGCGGCAGGTCGCCGTCGGTGCGGGCCTCGACGGGGTCCCCGGCACGGTCGTGCAGCGGTACTGCGCCTCGAGCGTGCAGGCGACCCGGATGGCGCTGCACGCGATCAGGGCCGGCGAGGGGCACGCCTTCGTCGCCGCCGGCGTCGAGTCCGTCTCCCGGTTCGGCAAGGGCAAGGCGGACGGGATGGACGGCACCCGCAACCCGCGGTACGCCGAGGCGGCGGCCCGGACCGAGGCCCGCTCCACCGCGGGCGCTCCCCCGTGGACCGATCCACGCGACGCCGGCGGACTCCCCGACCCCTACATCGCCATGGGGCAGACGGCCGAGAACGTCGCGGTGCTGCGCGGCGTGAGCCGCGAGCGTCAGGACGAGTTCGGGGTGCGGAGCCAGAACCTGGCGGAGAAGGCGATCGCCGACGGGTTCTTCGACATCGACATCACCCCGGTCGTCCTCCCGGACGGCACGGTGGTCGCCCGCGACGACTGCCCGCGGCCGGGCGTGACCGCCGAGGGGGTGTCGGGGCTCGCCCCGGTGTTCCGCCCGGACGGGACGGTCACCGCGGCGAACTGCTGCCCGCTGAACGACGGCGCCGCCGCCCTCGTCGTCATGTCGGACGAGCGGGCCCGCGACCTCGGGCTGGCGCCGCTGGCCCGGATCGTCTCCACCGGGGTGTCGGCGCTCTCTCCGGAGATCATGGGCCTCGGCCCGACCGAGGCGATGACCCGGGCCCTCGACCACGCCGGGCTGAGCACGTCCGACCTCGACATCGTCGAGATCAACGAGGCGTTCGCCGCGCAGGTCCTCCCGGTGTGCGACGACCTCGGCCTGGACCCGGACACGGTGAACCCGCACGGCGGCGCGATCGCACTCGGCCACCCGTTCGGCATGACCGGCGCCCGCATGATCACCACCCTGGTCAACGGGCTGTGCCACCGCGACGGGCAGTTCGGCGCCGTCACCATGTGCGCCGCGGGCGGCCAGGGCATGGCGCTGATCTTGGAGCGGACGTCCTGATGGGCCGGGGGGACACGGCGGCCGACAACGCGGTGACGAACGCGGGCGACTGGGCGGGCCGCTCCCTCGGCGAGCGGACGGTCGCGTGGACCGAGCGGGACGCGATCCTGTACGCGCTGGCCGTCGGGGCGAAGGCCGGCGAACTCGACCTCGTCCACGAGGAGCGGCTCCGCACGCTGCCCACGTTCGGGCTGACGCTCGCCCAGTGGGGACCGGACGCGCTGGGCGCGGCGGGCGCGTTCGACACGTCGCGCGGGTTGCACGGCGCGCAGCGTCTGGAGGTGCTGGCTCCGCTGCCGCCGAGCGGCGAGCTGACGATGTCGGCGGCGGTGGAGGCCGTGTGGGACAAGGGCTCGGCGGCCGTCTTCGAGGTCCGGGTGGACAGCGCGTGCTTCGTCGCCCGCTGGTCCATCTTCGCGCCCGGAGCCGGGGGGTTCGGCGGGGAGCGCGGGCCGAGCGGCCCGCGCACCGCTGGGGAGTCCGCGACCCACACGCTGCCGGTCGAAACGTTCCCGGAGCAAGCCGCTCTCTACCGGTTGTGCGGCGACCGGCACGCGATCCACATCGATCCGGAGGCGGCGCGGGCGATCGGCCAGGAGCGCCCGATCCTGCACGGGCTGTGCACGATGGCCGCGAGCCTCCTCGTCCTCGCGCGCGGCATCGGTGCGCACCCCGCCGATCTGCGCGCCGCGAGCTGCCGGTTCACCGCGCCGGTCGTCCCCGGGGACGTCCTGGAGCTGGCGGCGGACGTGGCGGGCGGCGGCGCGGCGTTCGAGGTCGGCAGGGCCGGTACGCCGGTGCTCACCTCCGGGCTGGCGCGGTTCGGCGAAGGATGAGGTGACGAACCTGCCCCTGTCCCCCGTCCCGGACGCGGCGGTCTCAGACCATCGGCGGATGGACGTCGACCGCCAGCTCGCCCGCGACATACATGACCAGGGTCCGGTCGAGGTCGTTGAGGGCGTGCGCCTGCGTGGTGTGGATGTTCCGCCACGCCTGCTCCACGGGGTTGCCCAGGCGCACGACCTCGCCGCCGGAGTGCTCGAACAGATGGTCCACGGCGGCGGCCGCCCGCCGCGTGGCCACCACCTGGTCGCGCCGGATCCGCCGCCGCAGTTCCATCGGGACGCCCGCGGCGGCGAGGCGGGCGTTGCCGAAGTCGTCGGTGCCGGGCGAGAACCCGCTCCACGACGCGCCGAGCCGGGTCCGCAGCCACCCGACCTGGGAGGCGTACGCGCCCTCCGCCATCCCGATGGATCGCCGCCTGGCGGGTGCTCGGCAACCTCGTGCGGCGCCGCCACATGAAGACGCTCGGCGCCTCGCTCGTCGTCCGGCTCCGGCTGACGATGCGGGACCTCCGCATCCCGCTGTGGCTGGACTGCCCGCTCACCGACCTGGTCGTCGAGGACGGCCGGGTGACCGGCGCCGTGGTGGAGCGCGGCGGCCGCACCCTGCGCGTCCGGGCGCGGCGCGGCGCCGTCATCGCCACCGGCGGCTTCGACCACGACGCCGACAGCCGTTCCCCCGGGACTGGTACGCCACCGGCCTGGTCACCGAGGCCGGCACCCTCGACGAGCTCGCCCGGGGCATCGGCGTGCCCGCGGATGCCCTCAAGACCGCCGTGAAGCGCTTCAACGGCTTCGCCCGCAACGGCCGCGACGAGGACTTCGGCCGCGGCGACAGCGCCTACGACCACTACTACGGGGACCCGACGCTGCCCAATCCCAACCTCGACCGGATCGGCGCCGGGCCCTACTACGCGGTCCGCCTCGACGTCGGCGACCTCGGCACCAAGGGCGGCCTCGTCACCGACGGGCACGCCCGGGTCCTGGACGCCGGCGGCGCCCCGATCGAGGGGCTCTACGCCACCGGCAACGCGTCCGCCTCGGTGATGGGCAACGAGTACGCCGGCGCGGGCGCCACGATCGGGCCCGCCATCGCCTTCGGCTACGTCGCCGCCCGCCACGCGGCCGCCCGGCCCGTCCCCGGGGAGTGACGCGACGGTCCGTGGGGAGGGCCCGGCGACGGGAACGCCGCTGGGCCCCCGTGTTCCCGGTCTCCGTCGTCGGGGACATTCAGTCGTAGGTGACGTCGACGCCGTCGGTCACCGGCACGGACTGGCAGCCGAGCACCCAGCCCTCCGCCAAGTCCTCCTCTTCGAGGACGTCGTTGCGCAGCATCTTCACCTCGCCATCGCGGTTGGCGTAGCAGAGCACCGGCCCGGCGCGGGGGGCGGCCGCCGGGCCCCGCGCTCCCCTCCGGCCGCGCCAGCACCGCCTTGATGATCGACATGACCGGAGTGATGCCGCTGTCGCCGGCGAAGAGGAGGAGGCGGCCGTCCAGGCGTTCCGGCGTGAACAGGCCGGCGGGCGGAAGAACCTCGAGCGTGTCACCCGGCCGGACGTTGTCGCAGATCCAGTTCGACCCGAACCCGCCGGCCACCCGCTTCACCGTGACCTTCAGGTGCTCGTCGACGCCCGGTGCGCTCGACAGCGAGTAGCAGCGGGCCGTCCCGGAGCCGCCGTCGCCCGGGTTCCGCAGCGTGAGGAACTGGCCCGGCCGGTAGCCGAACCGGTCGCGCGCCTCGTCCGGCGCGGCGAGCAGCAGCGACCGTGCGTCCGCGGTCTCCTCGACGACGTCGACGACCGTCACCGCGCATGCCCCGGTTCCGGTCACGGCCCGCCGTCCTCGAGGTCCGGGACGGGCACCCGAACCGCCCCGGAGCGCACGGCCGCCTCGATGCTGTCGCGCATCTGCAGGCAGGTGGGCACGGTGCCGCGGAGCACGCCGCGCTCGGCCCGCTCGTTCAGTTCGAGGCACCGGTTCGTGTCGGTCGTCCACTGGACCTCGGTGTGCGCGAGGCTGTTCTTCTTGACCAGTACGCACGAACCGCACAGATGGCAGGACACGGGCTGCACGTATCGACTCCTGACGTCCGTTCTCGGCAAGGGACCCGCGGGGTGCGCACCGCACCCCGCGCGGTCGTGGTGGCGCCCGGTCAGCTCTCGGCCTTCGCGGGCTCCGGCTCGACCTTGACAAGGCGGCCCGCGGCGATGTTCTCCTCGACCTGCTTCTCCCAGAACTCGTTGGCGCGCTGCGTGTCGATCTCGTACTCGAAACGCTGGGTCATCTCCGGGGTGACGTCCTCGACGTCGACGTAGAACTGCTCGTACCAGCGTCGGAGCTGGTAGACCGGGCCGTCCTCGTCGCACAGCAGCGGGTTGTCGATCTTGGCCTTGTTCTGCCAGATCTCGACGTCCTGCATGAAACCCTTCTCCACGCCGAGGGCGAACGCCTCCGCCATCTGCTCCGCCTCTTCCATGGAGACGCCCTCCTGCCGCTTGACCATCACTCCCCACTGGAGCACGAAGCTGGTCGGCGACACGGGGTAGTGGCAGTTGATCAGGATGGACTCGGTGGTCACCCCGCCGCCCGTGCCCTTCATCGGGTTGATCATGTAGGACGGCCCGTAGTAGGACGCCTCGGAGACGTTGGTCCGCTCGTCGCCCGAGTAGTGCGTTCCGAGGTCCACGTCGGGACGGGACTTGCCGTTCATGTACTGGCTGGCGATGTGCCCCTCGAAGACGTTCTTGAAGTACGTCGGGAACGAGTAGTGGACGTAGAAGAAGTGCGCCATGTCCACGACGTTGTCGACGATCTCCCGGCAGTGGGAGCCCTCGATCAGGACGCTGTTCCAGGTCCACGACGTCCACTCGTCCGAGCCGAACTCGGCGATCTCCGGGATGGTCACCTCGGGCGGCGGCGTGTTGCCCTGCGGGTCGTGCCACACGAAGAGCTGCCCGTTGCGCTCGAGCGTGAGCCACGACTTCGTCCGGGCCCGGGGCGGCACCCGCTTCGAGTACGGGATGCCGGCGCACCGCCCGTTGCCGGCCCAGCGCCAGTCGTGGAACGGGCAGGCGATCGCGTCGCCCTTGACCTCGCCCTTGGTGAGGTCCCCGCCCATGTGGGGGCAGTAGGCGTTCAGCACGTTGAGCTTGCCCGTGCTGTCGGCGAACACCACCAGTTTGGTCCCGAATGCCTCGACCGCGTGCGGCTCGCCGTCGGTGAACTGCTCTCGCAGGCCCAGGCAGTGCCATCCGCGCGCGTACCGGGTGGGCGGCGCGACCGCCTCGATCACGCGGACCTCGTCGTCCAAGGGGTTCTGGGTCGTGGTCACGAAGACCTCCAGGGAGTCGGGGCCCGGCGGGGCCGGGGCCGGGCAGGGTGGGTGCGCCGGGCGGTCACCGCCGGTGACCTGCAACGCCTGCCTCCCGACGCTAAGCACCCCCGAAGACGTCGGCCACGAACCCTCCCAATGGGCGGGAGAACCGGCCGGCCGAAGAGCCCGTCAGGCGAGCCGCCGTTGGCTCAGCCGGTGGCGCCCGGCCCGATCGATCCGGCCTTCGCAAGCGCGCCGTCGCGCACGTGGCGACAAAAACAAACAAACGTTCGTCTGCTCTTTACAGCCGTGTGAACTCTGCATAGCATCGCACCATCGTGGCAGATCCTGCCACACGCGCAGGATCTGCCATCAAGTGATCGCGGCGCTGGAGGAGGGGCCATGACCTCATCGCAAGCGGAGCAGGCGCCGGCGGCGATGATCGACCGTGTCTCGTCGCTGCTCGGGGTGTTCGACGGTTCGCGGCGGCTCACGCTCGCCCAGATCTCCCGGCGGTCGAGCCTGCCCAGGTCCTCGGCGCACCGGATCCTGCAGCGGCTCGTCGAGCTGGGCTGGGTGGAGCGGCACGGGTTCGAGTACGGGCTCGGGCTGCGCATCTTCGAGCTCGGCTCGCTGGTCGTGCGGGGCGACGGGATCCGCCGCGTCGCGGGCCCCTTCATGCAGGACCTGCACATGCGGACGGGCCTGACGGTCCATCTCAGCGTCCTGCTCGACGCGGACATCCTGCACGTCGAACGGGCGGGCGGGCGGCCGGACGACGGGGACTGCTGGCAGGTCGGGGCGCGCCAGCCCGCGCCGCACACGGCCGCGGGCCGCGTCCTGCTCGCCGGGCTGGACCCCGCGGAGCGTCCGCGGGGCGAACTGCCGCCCCCGTCCACCGCCTACGGCCTGCGGTCCCGCGAACAGCTCGAGCGGGAGCTCGACAAGATCCGCGAATTCGGCGTCGCCTTCGACGCGCACGGCGCGGCGGTCGGGCTCGCCTCGCTCGCGACCGCGGTAGGCCCCACCGAACGAGCCTCGGCGGCGCTGTCGATCACCGGTCCGGCGGGCGTCCTCAAGCAGGAGCGGCTGGGCGGCGACCTGCAGGGCACCGCCGCGAGGATCTGGGCCGCCGCGAAGGCCGCGCGGAGCGGGACGCGGCCGTCCCGTCCCGCCGTGCGCGGGCGGGCCGAGGCGCCTCAGCGCGCCTGATCGTCCTGGCTCCAGGACGACACGACGATCGTGAGGGACCGCTCGAGCAGCTTGTCCAGGTCGCTGGAGCCGTCGGTGCGGATCCAGTGCTGGTAGGCCAGCCGGGTGGCCTGCAGGACGAGGCCCGCCTGCAGGGTGCTCTCGAACGGTCCCCCGTCCAGGAGCCCGCGGCGCCGCAGGAAGTCGGCGACCGGGCCGGTCAGCGGCTCGTCGATCGCGTGCCAGCGCAGCCGGTACTCCGACGACTCCGTGATCACGGTGAGGAACCGCCGCCACGGCTCGCCCGGCCTGGCGTCCTCGAACACGTCCCAGGAGAAGACCCGGGCGAGGACGGTGACGACGTCGCCGTCCTCGGGAGCGTTCTCCAGCGCCTCGGTGATCAGCTCGGCCGCCCGCTCGAACAGCGGGACGACGACGTCCTCCTTGACGGCGAAGTGCCGGTAGAACGTGCGCTGGGAGATCCCGGCGCGCGCGCAGATGCTGTCGACCGTGGGGGCGGTACCGCCGTCGAGGACGAACAGGTCGCGGGCGGCCATCGCCACCGACAGCCGCAACTCCTCGAATCGGCGTTCGGTCAACGTCCGTCGCGCCGGGGTCTTCACGCCGAGCCCCCTTTCCGGTGCTGGACTTCGTGTCGCCGATCCGAGCCTAGAGAACAAGCGTAATCGCCCGACCGGGGGCGTCCACCGACCGGAACACCGAACGGACCGTCCGCCCAGTGGGAGACGCGCTCCCCACCGCGCGGGCGGATCGGCCACCGTGGGCCGACGCGCGGCCCGCCGGTCCGGGGCGCCGCGACACCGCAGAGCCCGCAGGAGGACGTGTGGCGAGTGCAGCCGAACGGTTCGGGAACGGAACGGCGCTGGTGACCGGCGGCGGTGCGGGGATCGGGGAGGGGTTCGTCCGCCACCTGGCATCGCTCGGAACGCGGGTCGTCGTGGCCGACGTGGACCGCGGCCGGGCCGAGGCCGTCGCGGACGACGTCCGCGCGGGCGGCGGCCGGGCCGTCCCGTACGAGGTGGACGTCACCGACGACGCGGCCGTCGACCGCATGGCCGAGCACGTCTTCGCGGACTTCGGCGCCCTGGACCTGCTGATCAACAACGCGGGCATCGAGACCGCCGGACGGCTGTGGGACGTGCCGCCCGCCCGGTGGCGGCAGGTGATGTCGGTCAACGTCGACGGGGTGTACCACTGCGTGCGCTCGTTCGTCCCCCGGATGATCTCCGCCGGGCGTCCGGCCGTCGTGGCGAACCTGTCGTCGGTCGGCGGGGTGCGGACCGTGCCCTTCCAGACCCCCTACATCGTCAGCAAGCACGCGGTGCTGGCCATGACCGAGTGCCTGCACCAGGAGCTGCGGCTGGTCGGCGCGCCCGTCGAGGTCTGCGCGGTGCTGCCGCACTCGGTGCGCAGCCGGATCTTCCTCGACGCGCAGGAGGCCGCGCCCGCCGGTGACCCCGACTCCGACCGCCTCTTCGACTGGATGCGGCGCGCCAACGTCGCGAGCGGGCTCGACCCGGTGGAGGCGGCCCGGCACATGACCGACCAGATCGCGGCGGGCCGCTTCTGGGTCTTCTCCGACGACGAGCGGGGCGCCGACGCGCTGCGGGCCCGCGCCGACCACCTCGGCCGGCAGACCGAGCCGCCGGACCCCCGCGGCATGTTCGAGGTCCTGGCGGCCGACCGCTCCGCCTGACCGGGCGGGCGCGCCCCCGCGCGTCCGCCGCCGTACCCGTGCAGAAAGGGGCACAGATGGGTGCCGCACCCGAGCAGGATCCGAGGATCGCCAAGGCGCTCGACCGGGCCCGCGAGCTCGGCGAGGAGGGCCTCCAGGTCGCCGCCTACCTGGACGGCGAGCTCATCGTCGACGCGTGGGCCGGAGCCGCCGACCCGCGGACCGGGCGGGAGGTGGACGGGACGACCCTGTTCAACGTCTTCTCGGTCACCAAGGCGATCACCGCCACGGCGCTGCACATCCTGGCGGCGCGCGGGCTCGTCGACTACCGCGAGCCCGTCGGGACGTACTGGCCCGAGTTCGCCCGCAACGGCAAGGAGGCCGTCACCGTCCGGGACGTGCTGAGCCACCGCGCGGGCATCCCGTGGATGCCGGCGGACGTCACGCCCGAGCGGCAGGCCGACTGGGACTGGATGGCCGGCGCCATCGCCGAGATGGAACCCGCGTTCGAGCCCGGCCGCACCAACGCCTACCACGCGCTGATCTGGGGCTGGATCGTCGGGGAGATCGCCCGGCGCGCCGATCCCGCGCACCGGACGGTCGACGCGCTCATCCGCGAGGAGATCGTGGAGCCGCTCGGCATCACCGACCTCTTCCTGCCGCTGCCGGAGTCCGAGGACGCGCGGGTCGCCCGGCTGCTCGGCGGCGACCCGGCGCCCGACGCGCCCGCCGACTACCTGCGCGGCATGCCGCGCCAGGTGTTCCCCGGCTCCACCGTCTACAACACCGGGCTGGCGCGGCGGACGGTCAACCCGGGGGCGGGCGCGATCGGCAACGCGCGCTCGTTCGCCCGGTTCTTCGCCATGCTCGCGGGCCACGGCGAGCTGGACGGCGTCCGGCTGCTGCCCGCCGACCGCGTGGACGGCTTCGCCGAGCCCCGCGACGAGGCCGGCGTCCCCGACCGCTACCTCGGGGGCGTCGCGGCGGTCAGCGCGTTCGGCTACTGGCTGGGCGGGTCCAGCCCGACGGCGAACCCGGCGGTCGGCGCCGATCCCCGGATCCTGCACCACCCCGGCGCGGGCGGGTCGATCTCCTGGGCGGAGCTCGACACCGGCCTCGCCGTGTCGATCTGCCACAACCGGATGCACGAGGGCCCGATGGAGGCGTCCGCGCACCCGTTCGTCCCGATCGCGGAGGCGGTCCGCGCCGTCGCCGCCGACCGCGGGGAAGGGAGCTGAGCGGGATGCCGAACGGAACCGGCCGCGGCGACGACCGCGCGGAGATCTGCGACCTGCTGTCGCGCTTCGCCTTCCTCGCCGACGAGGGCGACCCCGCCGACGCGGGCGCGCTGTTCACCCCGGATGGCGTGTGGGAGACCCGCGACGGCGCCTTCCGGGGGCCCGGCGAGATCGCCCGCGTGCTGACGGGCTACCGGGAGAAGGGCGTCGCGGGCCCCGGGTCGGGGACCCGGCACGTCGTCACGAACGTCGAGGTCGACTTCGACGGCGCCGACTCCGCGCGGTCCCGCTGCTACTGGACGCTCGTCGGCCGCGGCGACGACGGCGCCGGCCGGATCCTCGCCTTCGGCCAGTACCAGGACGTCCTGCGGCGCCTCGAGCACGGCTGGCGCCTGGCGTGCCGCCGCGTGGTCGTCTGACCCTTCGGGACGGCGCCGACGCCGACCCGATTCCGCCGCCTTCAGCCCCCGGACCGAATTCCGGGGGCCGGAGGCGTTTCTGCGTTATTTCCTTCCTTCTCGCAATTTCCGATGAACGGCCGAGTGAAGTGTTCCACTCACTGGGCGGCCGTGCGGCACGGGCCGTCGGCGGGCGATTTCCTGATGGGCAGCGCCCGCACCGCACCGGCGACGCCGGTGCCCGCGCGCGGCTCGTCGAAAGTGAGCGAAGGATTCCGGTGCCCATGACCGTCATATCGCCGACCGAACCCACCTATGTCGTGCGGCCGGTGCCCGACGTGGACCGTGCGCGGCTGCGGGCCGCGGTGGACGCCGCGGAGCCCGGCCCGCTGCTCATGGCGATGGTCCACATGACCGGCGACGCCTCGCTGCTGAGCGAGTTCCGCGCGAGGCTCGACGCCGAGCGGGGCGGCGGGCCCGGCGTTCCCGGCCGGTACCCGGACACGGTCGCGGCGGACGTCCGCGCGCGGGCGTTCGCGCTGTTCGAAGGCGGGATGACCCCGCGGCTGACCGTTCCGGACGACGACCTGTTCCTGCGCATGGCCGAGGTGTGCGTGGACGACTCCGTCGGTGAGGAGTTCGCGGCGCACCTGCGGGAGATGTGCGGATTCGAGCCGGACCGGCGGCAGGTGCCCGTCACCAAGGCGCCGCCGGACGGTTTCCGCGTCATCGTCATCGGCGCGGGAATGGTCGGGCTGAACGCGGGCGTCAAACTGGCCGAGGCGGGTTTCGAATATCTGATCTTCGAGGAGCGCGACGACATCGGCGGAACCTGGTCGCGCAACGTGTATCCGGGTGCGGCCGTCGACACGCCCAGCCATTTCTACTCGTACTCCTTCGAACTCAACCCGGACTGGTCGATGTACTACCCGACCGGCCCCGAGTACCTGGAGTACATGCGGCACGTGGTCGACAAGTACGGCCTCCGCCCCAACATCGCCTTCGGGACGAAAGTGCTGCGGTGCGAGTGGATCGAGACGTCGTGCCGGTGGAGGGTGACGGTCCGTTCCGCCGACGGGGCCGTCCGGGTGCACGAGGCGAACGCCGTGGTGACCGCCACGGGCATGCTCAACGCGCCCTCGACGCCCGACATCGAGGGCATCGGCTCCTTCGCCGGCACCGTCATGCACACGGCCGAGTGGGACCCGGCGGTGGACCTGACCGGCAAGCGCGTCGTCATGCTGGGCACCGGCTGCACGGCCGTCCAGGTCGCGGCGAGCCTGGCCGGCCGCGTCGCGGAGCTGCACGTCGTGTGCCGGCAGCCCCACTGGATGGTGCCCGAGCCGATGGTCGACAAGGCCGTCCCCGAGGGCGCCCGGTGGGCGATGTCCCACATCCCGTACTACCAGCAGTGGTTCCGTGTGAAGACGTACTGGTACGCGGGCGACAAAGGATGGGACAAACCGCGCATCGACCCCGGGTGGGACGCCGACCGTCCGTCCGTGTCGGCCGCCAACGACGTCGTCCTGCGCGCGTGCCTCGACTACCTCGAGCGCACGTTCCCCGACCGCCCCGACATCCGCGCGGCGCTGACCCCCGACTTCCCCCCGTACGCGAAGCGCATCGTCAAGGACCCGGGGTTCCTCGCGGCGCTCGCCCGCGACGACGTCTCGCTGCACCGGGCGTCGTTCCGGCGCATCGAGCCGAACGGCGTCGTGACGACCGAGGGCGAGTTCATCGAGGCCGACGCCATCGTCTTCGCGACCGGCTTCAAGCTGGAGTTCCTCTCGTTCATGGACGTCATCGGGCGGGACGGCCGCAAGCTCGCCGACGAGTGGTCCGGCCAGGACCCGCGCGCCCACCTCGGGATCACGGTCCCCGGGTTCCCGAACCTCTTCGTCACGGCGGGCCCGAACTCCGCCCCGAACCACGGCGGCGGCCACAACTCGGTCAGCGAGGGACACGTCCACTACCTGATCGAGTGCCTCCGGTACCTGGTCGAGAACTCCCGCTCCGCCATGGAGCCCCGCCGCGACGTGACCGACGAGTACAACCGGCGCGTCGACGCGTCCCTCGACAGGACGGTCTGGCGGCACGGCGGCACGGCGAACGGCTACTACCGCAACGAGGCCGGCCGCGCCTGGATCAGCTGCCCGTGGCGGCTCGTGGACTACTGGGCGATGCTCCGCGCCCCCGATCCCGCGGACCACCTCTTCTTCGACGCCACCGCAACCACCACCCCGAAATGAGGCACGCCATGTTCGAGGCGACCGCCGACCGCATCGCCGAGGGCTTCAGCTGGACCGAGTGCCCGCGCTGGCACGAGGGCCGCTTCGTCTTCAGCGACATGTACAACGCGCGCGTCCTGGCCCTGCCCCCGGAGGGGGGAACCCCCGAGACCCTGGTCGACCTGTCCGGCCGGGAGGGCCGCGACGGCGAGCCGGTGATCCTGGTCGGCACCGGTTTCCTGCCCGACGGCCGGATGCTGGTGAACTCGATGTTCGAGAAGCTCGTCCTGGCCGTGGACGGCGGCGGCGCCGTCACCGTCCACGCCGACCTGCGCGACCTCGCCGCCGGGCCGATCAACGACATGGTGGTGGACGCCGCCGGGCGCGCGTACGTCACCCAGCTCGGCTTCAACCTGTGGGCGCAGGAGGCCCCGGCCCCCTCCCCCATCCTGATCGTGGAGCCGGACGGCACGGCGCGCGTGGCCACCGAGGCCGGCGAGCTGATGGGCGCGAACGGCATCGCGATCGGCGCGGACGGGTCCACGGTCGTCACCGCCGAGGCGTTCGCCAACAGGCTCACCGCGTTCGACGTCCGGCCGGACGGGGCGCTGACCGGACGCCGCGTGTTCGCCGAGCTCGACGAGCTGCCCGACGGGATGTGCATGGACGCCGACGGCGCCGTCTGGGTCGCCCAGCCGCCCGCGTTCCGCGCGCTGCGGATCGTCGAGGGCGGCGAGGTGACCGGCCGCGTCACCGTCCCCCCGGAAGAGGCGGGGTCCAGCACTGCCTGCGGGCTGGGCGGCCCGGATCGCACCACCCTCTACCTGTGCTGCGGCTTCGAGGTCTTCGACTGGGAGGCGTCCCGCAAGGGCGCCCAGGGGTCGATCTGGGCGGCGCGGGTGGACGTCTCCGGCGGAACCACCCGTCCCTGACACGCGCACCGAGAGGAACCACCATGCTCGACTTCACCGGCAAGACGGTGATCGTGACCGGCGCGGGCCGCGGCATCGGCCGGGCCCACGCCCTGCTCCTGGGAAGTCGCGGCGCGAACGTCGTCGTCAACGACCTCGGCGGCGACACCGACGGCGGCGCGCCGTCGCCCGGACCCGCGGCGCACGTCGTCGAGGAGATCACCGCCGCGGGCGGCTCCGCCGTGGCGAACTCCCGGTCGGTCGCCACGGCCGAGGGCGCCCGGTCGATCGTCGACGGCGCTCTGGAGGCGTTCGGACGGATCGACGCGCTGATCAACAACGCGGGCAACTACCGGCTCTCGACGTTCGAGGACCTCACCCCGGACACCGTGCAGGCGTTCCTCGACGTCCACTTCAAGGGCGCCCTGCTCATGGCCAAGGCCGCGTGGCCGCACCTCGTCGACGCCGGAGAGGGACGCATCGTCAACACGGTCTCCGCCGCGATGATGGGCGTTCCGGACATGGTGCACTACGGGTCGTCCAAGGGCGCCGTCTACGGCCTCACCCGCAACCTCGCCGTCGCCGGGGCCGCCCACGGCATCAAGGTGAACGCGGTGGCGCCCGGCGCCGGCACCCGCATGATGGACGTGGCCGCCGACGCGCTGCCGCCCGGCACCGCCGAGTACATGAAGGCGCACATGCCGCCGGAGATGGTGGCCCCCGTCGCCGCCTACCTCGCCCACCCGGCCTGCACCCTCACCGGCGAGGTGCTGAACGCCGCCGGCGGCACGGTCTCCCGGCAGGTCATGATGACCACCCCCGGCGTCCACGACCCCGCGCTCACCCCCGAGACGGTCGCCGACCGGATCAAGGAGATCTGCGACCCCTCCGAGGCGCGCATCACGGAGCTGATGGGCATCGACGAGCCCGGAGACCGGTCGTGAGCGGGGGCCGGTGGACGGTCGAGGTCGACCGGCGCCGCTGCATCGGCAACCAGATGTGCGTGACCGCCGCCGGCGGCCACTTCGTTCTCGAGGACGGCAGGTCCCGGCCGGTCGCCGCCTCGGTCGCCCCCTCCGACGACGTCCTCGAAGCCCTCGAACTGTGCCCGACCTCGGCCATCACCGTCCACGACGAGGCCGGCGCCCCCGTCGAGCCCAGCTGACCCGCGCACCCGACCCAGGAGACACACGACCATGACCGTCGCCAAAGCCGAGTTCCCGTTCGGCCCGGTCCCCCCGGCCGAGGCCCTGCAGATCATGCGGGCGATCCGCGACGACCGTCCGATGACGAAGGTGGCGTTCCCCGTCGGCGGCGAGTGCTGGATGCTCCACCGGCACGAGACCTGCCGCGCCGTGCTGGAGGACCGCCGCTTCGTGCGCAAGCCCTTCACAGACGGACGCCCGGTCCCCTACGCCTTCGAGTTCCCGGCGTTCCTGACCCAGACCCTGCAGTTCATGGACCCGCCGGACCACACGCGGTTCCGCCGGCTGGTGTCCAAGGCGTTCACGCTGCGTCGCGTCGAGCGGCTGCGCGGCAAGGTCCAGGACATCGCCGACGAACTCGTCGACGCGATGGTCGCGGCGGGGCCGCCCGCGAACCTCGTCGAGTCCTTCGCGCTCCGGCTGCCCATCCGGGTCATCGGCGACATGCTCGGCGTTCCGCAGGACGGCCGGGGCGACTTCGTCCGGTGGAGCCACGCGATGCTCGCCACCTCCGGCATGACCGAGGACGAGGTCACCGAGGCGATGACCTCGCTGTACCTCTACCTGCAGGAGCTCATGACGCGGAAGCGGGACGACCCGCGCGACGACCTGCTCAGCGCCCTCGTCGCCGCCCGCGACGCCGACGACCGGCTCACCGACGACGAGATCATCCAGATCGCGATGCTGCTGGTCGCGGGCGGCTTCGACAACACGGCGAACTTCATCGAGCTGGGCGTCCAGGCGCTGCTGGCCGACCCCGGGCAGCACGCCGCGCTGCTGGCCGACATCGACGGCGTCATCGCGACCGCCGTCGAGGAGATCCTCCGGCACGGCGGCTTCGTCCTCGGCCAGGAAATGGGCGGCTTCGCCGGGCTCGTCCCCTTCGTCGCGTCCGAGGACGTCGAACTCGACGGCGTCCTCATCAAGGCCGGGGACGCGGTCGCCGTCGACCTGGGCACCGCCAACCACGACGACGGCGTCTTCGCCGACTCCGACCGGTTCGACGTCACCCGGGAGCGCAACCCGCATCTCACCCTCAGCCACGGGCTCCACCACTGCCTCGGCGCCCCGCTGGCCCGCATGGAACTCCAGGTCGGCATCGCCACCCTGTTCCGCCGCCTGCCCGAACTGAAGCTCGCCGGTGAACCGGTCTACCTGGAGGGCGTCCTCACCGGCGGCATGACCGACCTCCCCGTCACCTGGTGACCCCCGGGCCCGCCGGCGCCTTCCGGGAGAAGCGGACTCCCCGGTCCGGCGGCCGTTGAGATCCGCAAAGGAGCCGAACACATGTCACCCACCGCCGATGCCGCGACGATCCCCGCGACCGTGCCCTTCGTCAAGATCGTCACCGACGACCCCGAAGCGCTGCTCGACTTCTACGGCCGGGCCTTCGACTTCAAGGTCATCCAGCGGGTGAAGTCCAGCGCGGGCACCGAGTGGGAGCTCGAAGAGATCATCACGCACGCCGCGAACGACGAGGGCTGCACGCTCGTCCTGCTGAAGTTCCTGGCCCGGCCCGCCCCGGAGCCCGGCGGGATCGTGCTGGGCATGCGGGTCGGCGACATCGACGCCGCCCTGGAGCGCGCCGTGGACGCCGGGGCGGCGGTCGTGCGACCGCTCAAGACCGAGGCGGAGCACGGAGTGAAGGTCGTGTTCGTGCAGGACCCGGGCGGCAATCTGATCGAGATCATCGAGCCGCTGGCCTGAGCCGTCCGAGCCCTCCAGCCGAGAAAGGAAGCGTCGTGACCACGGAGCGCCACCCCATCACGCCGGTCATGCACCCCACGCTCATCCACGACTTCTACGAGCCGGACGAGGTCGAGGCCCTGTTCGGCGTCGTCCGCCGGCACGCTCCGTGGAAGCTCGTGCTCGCCCACCACTTCTCGTCCACGGAGGAGTACCTCGCCGTCTCCGGCGGCGCCGACGTGGACCCGGCCGAGGTGAGCCTCTCGGACTTCATCGCACCGGTCTTCCGCGACTACCTCGCCGAAGAAGGGGTCGTCTTCTACCCCGAGCTCCACGACCTCTACTTCAGCAAGAAGCTGCTGGACCCGGTCAGGGAGATGCACGGCGCGAAGTACGGCCTGGCCCTCCACATGCTCTTCAACACCGGAGTCCCCTCGCACAGCTTCGACGCCGGCCATTTCGACAGCGCCAACTGGCGCGGCTGCTCGATCGTGAACACGCCGATCTGGCTGCTCAGCGTCATGGCGAAGTCCGGGCTGTTCGACCACTGGGCCGTCAAGACCGGGCAGATGATTACGTACTTCTACAACTCCGACATCGACGGGGGCTTCACCTACTGGCCCGACGGCCCCGACCTGCCTCCGCAGCGGTTCAGGGCCCCGTTCGACAACACGTGCATCCTGTCGGACAACTCGAAGATGTACCACCGCAGGGAGAGCAACGGCCCCGCCCACCAACGCGACCACCCCGACATCCGCCTGGAGTCGCTGCTGCACTCCGAGGACCCCGACCACTGGGTGATCCGCAACGGCGACGAGGAGATCGCGCGCTACCGCGACCGCGACATGCGGACGCTCTTCCACTACACCGCCCTGGTCTTCGACGAACTGTCGGACGTCCGCACCTACCTTGACCACACCGACGACCTGACCCACGAGAAGGTCTTCGAGGTGCTGGTCCACGACCTGAGGCGCAGGGGCGTGAGGTTCAACGAGCCCACCGACCCGATGACCGATCCGGAGTTCATCGCGCTGCTGAACAAGACCTACGAGATGGCTCCCCGCGAGTACCCGGCGGAGGCGCCGCTGGCCGTCCGCGGCGCCGTCTGAACCGGACGTCCCGCCACGCCACCGCCGCCGTGACACCCTCAGGAGCACGAATGGACCCCAGGCTCGACCCGGACGTGCGGGCGCTGCAGGAAGCCAGGGCCGAGACGAAACCCGTCCGGATGGCGGACGCCGGTTTCCGGAGCGTCCGCGAATGGCTGGAGGGGCTGCCGCATCCCGAGGGGCTGCCGGACATGGCCGCCATCGACACCGTCTGGATCCCCGGCCCCGGCGGAAGGCTCCGCCTCGACGTCTACACGCCCGGGAGCCGGACCCCGTCTCCCGCCGTGGTCTATTTCCACGGTGGCGGCATGGTGATGGGCTCGAACCATTCGTTCCGCCCGACGGCGATCAACCTCGCGCACTACTCGGGCGCCAAGGTGTTCGCCGTCGACTACCGGCTCGCCCCGGAACACCCGGTGCCCGCCCAGCTGGAGGACTGCTGCGCGGCCACCGCGTGGGTCGCCGAGAACGCCGCCCGGCTCGGAGTCGATCCCGATCGCATCGGCGTCGTCGGCGACAGCGCGGGCGGCACGCTGGCCGCCGGCGTCGCGCTCAAGGCACGCGACGACGGCGGCCCCGCGCTCGGCTGCCAGGTGCTGATCTATCCCGGCGTGGACGCCGACATGGCCGCGGAGTCGATCGCGGAGTTCGCCCACGGCCCCGGCCTGACGCTCGACGACATCCGCTACCTCCGCGAACTGTCCGGCGAGGGATTCGGATCCACCTCGCCGTACGTCCTCCCCATCCTGGCCGAGGACCTGTCCGGCCTTCCCCAGACGATCGTGGCGGTGGCCGAATGCGACCCGGTTCGCGACTGGGGCGAGCGGTACGCGGCCCGCCTCGTCAAGGCCAGGGTCCAGACCACCGTGACCCGCTACCCGGGCCTGACGCACGGGTTCGCCATGCAGGTCGACCACCTCGCTCGCGCCCGCCTGGCGATGGCGGAGATCGGCGCCCTCCTGAACGCCAAGTTCCGCCATCCGCTGCCCTGGTGAACGGCGCTCGGCGGCTCAGGGGGCGGCGGCGCGGACGTCCACCTCCAGGGACAGCAGGTGGGAGCTGAGGCTCTTGCCGTGGGTGTCGAGCGCGAGGGACGTCGTGACGCCGCCGTCGAGGGACTGGCGGCACACGAAGTGCAGGGCGCACAGGTTCGGCAGCTCGTAGCGGACCACGTCGCCCCGGACGCCGAGATGGCGGCGGACCGCCTCGGGCGTCAGTTCCCTGACCAGGTCGGCGTAGTGCTCGTCGCGGTAGGGGAAGACCGAGATCGTCGAAGTATCGCCTTTGTCGCCCGCGCGGGCGTGCGCGATGTCATGCAGTCTCGTGCGCACCGGAGACCTCCAGGACGTGCGTGGCGGGAGTGACGGCTTCGCGGGGCAGCAGGGTCGACACGATGCCGATGACCTCGTCCGTCCGGGTGCGGACGCCTCCTCCCCCGGCGGGGCCGTTGGTGTAGAGGGCTTCGACCTCGTGGCAGACGTCGTCGGCGCGCCCGGGCGTCGGCGTGATCGCCGCGACGCGCAGGCGGCACTCCCCGTCGGGCGTGCCGATGACGCCGGTGCGCGGGCGCACCCCGGCCCGTCCGAGCCGCTCCGCGACGATCTCGCCGGCGAGTTCGGCGCGGCGCCGGGCGTTCGGGCCCGCGTAGGAGATCTCCGCTTCGGCGCGGTGCCCGGCGTGGTAGCCGACGCTGACCTTGAGCGTGTCCGGGCGGGGGCGGCCCGCGGCCCCGCGCACCCGCACGACGTCCGGGCGGACGTCCTCGACGGTGACGCCCCGCAGGTCGAGGACGACGTCGGGGGTCAGGTAGGCGGCGGGGTCGGTGATCTCGTACAGCAGCTGCTCGCGGACGGTGGCGCGGGAGACCAGCCCGCCGGTGCCGGGGAGCTTCCCGATCTCGGCCGTCCCGGCGGCGTCGACGTCGGCGAAGGGGAAGCCGAGGTCGGCGAGGCCCGGGACGTCCTTGCGGCCGGGGTCGGCGAAGTAGCCGCCGGTGAGGTGCCCCGCGCATTCCAGCAGGTGACCGGTCATGGTCCCGGCGGCGACGCGCGGCAGGTCGTCCGGGTCCCAGCCGAGGCCGTGGGCGAGGGGCGCGAGGAACAGCGACGGGTCGGCGACCCGGCCGGTGAGGACGACGCCGGCGCCCGCCGCCAGGGCGGGCATGAGCGCGTCGGCGCCGAGGTAGGCGTTGGCGGAGATGACGGGGCCGTGCTCCGCCAGCGGCCTGCCGTCCTCCAGGGCGGGGGCGCCGAGGTCGATGCGGTCGAGCACGTCGTCGCCGGTGACCACGGCGATCCGCAGGCCGTCCAGTCCGAGTTCGCGGGCCAGGTCTCGCGCGGCCTCGCCGGCGGCGCGCGGGTTGGCCGCGCCCATGTTGCTGACGATCGGCACGCGCCGCCGGGCCGCCCGGGGCAGCAGCGCCGCCAGCCGGGCGCGCAGCCGCGGCTCGTAGCCGTGGGCGGGATCCCTCAGCCGGCGGCGGTGGCCGAGCGCGATGGTCCGCTCGGCCAGGCATTCCAGGACGAGGACGTCGAGGTCGCCGCGGTCGAGCAGGTCGGCGGCGGGCTCGACGCGGTCGCCGGCGAACCCGGCGCCGCACCCGATCCGCATGGACGTGGTGTTCGTGGGCGTGCTGTCGGTCATGGGGGCCCCGATGGTCGGTGGTCAGATGGCGCCGGTGAGCAGCGCGACCGCGGTCATGACGAGCGTGGTGCCGAAGGCCCAGCCGAAGATGAACCGCTGGTGCGCGCCGAACTCGACCTTGGCCATCCCGAGGAGGATGAACGTGGACGCGGTCAGCGGGCTCAGGGGGAAGCCGGTGGTCATCTGCCCCAGGATCGCCGCCCGGCCGATCTCGGCGGGATCGCCGCCCAGCCCCGCGCTCGTCTCGGCGACGACGGGCATGACGCCGTAGTAGTAGGCGTCCGGGGTGAACACCAGGCTGAGCGGCATGCCCGTGACGGCGGTCGCGGTCGGCAGGAGGCCCCCGGCGGCGTCCGGGACGACCGACACGATGGCGCGGGACATCTCGTTGATCATTCCGGTGCCGCCCAGGATGCCGGTGAAGACGCCCGCCGCGAAGATCATCGCGGTGACGAGGATGACGTTGGCGCCGTGCTTCTCCAGCAGTTCCTGCTGCCGCGGCCACGTCGGCCGGTTGACGGCGAGCGCGACGACGAACGCCACGGCGAACAGCACCTCGAGCGGCATCAGCTGCGCGACCAGCGCCGCGATCAGCGCGACGGTCAGCAGCAGGTTGAACCAGAAGAGCGCCCGTGCCGTCCGCGGGGCCGCGTCCGCGGCGGCGGGGGCCGCGTCCGGCTCCGGGTCGGGCAGCGCCTCGCCCCGCTCGGCCAGCCGGGCGCGTTCCCGGCGTCCGATGAGGTAGGCCGCGAGCAGCACCCACGCGATCCCGGCGACCATGGCGGGCAGGACGGGCAGGAAGATGTCGGAGCTGTCCAGCTTGAGCGCCGCCATCGCGCGCGCGGTCGGGCCGCCCCAGGGAACCAGGTTCATCACCCCGGCGCCGAGGCAGACCACGCCGGTCAGGACCACCGGCCGCATGCCGAGCCGCTTGTAGATGGGCAGCAGTGCGGAGACGGTGATGAGGAACGTGGACGCCCCGTCCCCGTCGAGGGCCACCAGCAGCGTCAGCACCGCCGTGCCCACGGTGATCTTCATCGGGTCGCCCGCGGCCCAGCGCAGCACCCGGCGGATCGCCGGGTCGAACAGCCCGCTGTCGATCATCAGGCTGAAGTACAGCACCGCGAAGGTGATCATGATGGCCACCGGGGCGACCTTGACCATCCCGTCGGCGATCATGCCGCCGAGCTCGCCGCCGAACCCGCCGGCGAGCGCGGTCGCGATCGGCACCAGCACGAGCGCGAGCAGCACCGACACCTTCCTGGTGAGGGTCAGGGCGAGGAACAGCCCGATGGTGACGAAGCCGAGCGCGGCCACCATGTGCCCACCTCCTTTCCGGGGTTGCCGACGAGTGTGAGGTCCGACACTCTTGTTCGTCCAACATCGATCGCGCATACATTGATGCGGAGAGCGCATGGACCTGACCATCCAGCAGCTGCGCATCGTCCTGGCCGTCGCCCGGGAGGGCAGTTTCACGGCCGCGGGCGAGCGTATGCGGCTCGCCCAGTCGTCGCTGAGCCGGACGGTCGCCGAGGTGGAGCGCCGCGTCGGCGTCGTGCTGTTCGAGCGCACGACGCGGCGGGTGCTGCTGACCCCCGCGGGCCAGGAGTTCGCCCAGGTCGCCGAACGGGTGGTGGCGGAGTTCGACCGCGGGATCGGCCACTTCACCGGCTTCCTGGCCGGCACCCGGGGCCTGGTCAGGATCGCGGCGCTGCCCTCGCTGGCCGCCACGCTGCTGCCCGCGATCGTGTCCCGGTTCCGCCGCGACCACCCCGACGTCCGCGTCCAAATTGAGGACGGACTACTGGGCCAGGTCCTCGACCGGGTCCGGGGCGGCCACGTCGATCTGGCGGTCACCGTCCCGACCGGCCCGCAGGACGGCCTGGGCTTCCGCCAGATCGCCGTCGACCACTTCTACTGCGTCTTCCCACGCGACCACCGCTTCGCGGCGGAACCGGATCCGCTCCCCTGGACGGAGCTGGGCGGCGAGCCGTTCATCGCCTTCGACCCGGCCAGCAGCGTCCGCGCCTTCACCGACCGGGCGCTGCGCGAGGCCGAGGTGCGGCTCGGCCCGGTGACCGAGGCCCGCAACATCGCCGCCGTCGCCGGGCTCGCCGCCGCCGGGCTCGGGGTGTCGGCCGTCCCCGGGCTCGTCCTGCCGCTCATCGAGTTCGCGCGTCTCGAACGGCGGCGGCTCGTCCTGCCCGAACTCACCCGCCCGATCGGCATCCTGTTCGACCCGCGACGTCCCCAGGCACCGGTCGTCAAGCACTTCCTGAAGCTGCTCGAAGAAGGCCCGGCGGAAGAGTCACCGCATTTCGTCGGCGCGGAATGGACGAACGACCGGCAGCACCCAGCGGATCAGCGGATATAGCCGGACCGCATCAATACGTGCGGACTCGATGTTCGCTCCTCCCCGGTCGGTCGACTTCGGATCGGCCAGATGAGCAACAGCTACGGCGCCCGCCGCCTCGCCCGGCCCTCGCCCGTTCAGCCCCCGGGCTTTCGCCCGGGGGCTGAACATGCTTTTCAGATGCGGTCGTCAGTTCTGGATCGGCACTTGGCGGTGAGGGACGAGCCGGACCGGCCCGATGAGGCCGTAGTCTTGGCGGGCCTGCTGCGCCTGGCCGGGGAATCCGGGGGTGACGCGGAGGCGGTTGCGGAGCGGCGTCGCCACCCGGACCGTGATCGTGTTCTCACCGGGGCGCAGGTGGCCGGAGAGGTCGACCCGTCCGCTGACCTGGTCGGACGGCGGGATCGCGCGCCCGTTCACGGTCACCGTGAAGGTGTCGGTGACCTCGCCGAGGTCGAGGCGGGCGCCGTCGGCTCCGTCGAGCCGCACCGTCGTCGTGTACGTCCCCACGCCGGAGACGTCCTGGAGTTCGGGGATGCGCGACCAGGGCCGCAGCGCGTCGAGTCGCATCTCGTGCCGGGTGATCTCCCGGGAGCCGTCGGCGCCCCGATGCCAGTCGTCGACCGTCAACGTCCAGTCGTCCAGCCGCACGGGCCGATCGACCTTCGGCACGTTCACGCGGATCCGCTTGCCGTTGTCGAAGGTCACCGTGTGGGCGCCGGGTTCCGTCGCACGCAGGTGCGGACGGCCGTTCTGCATGACCACGTCGCCGGCGGACGTCGCGGTGACGTGCCTGCCGGGGCGACCGGCCAGCGCGAGCACGGTGGAACCGCCCGGCGCAAGATCGGCCCGCACGGTCGTCCTTCCTTCGGAGGCCCGGTATCGGCCGATCGGGGTGATCTCACCGGTCCACGCGTCGAGTTCATACGGACGGCCGTTCCCCTCCAGCGCCACCGAAGCCGTGATCGCCTTCGAGGTGGGGTTGTGGAGGTAGTACAGACGCCCGCGGTTCAGGTCGCGCCGGACGGTGAGCAGCCCGGACGCCGTGCCGGTCTCCGCCGACGGGCGCACGCCGAGGCCGCGCAGCGTCCCGGGCAGCGCCGCGCGGTCGGGGACGCGGCGGACCGAGGGCTGGGCGAGGAGCCGCTGGACGATCCGTGCCAGCTCGGCGTCCTGCCGGGCCGCGTCGCGGGCGCCGGGCGTCCGGGACGGCGGGTCGCCGACGATCACGATCGGCAGGCCGCGTTCCGCGTGCCGCAGCAGCAGCCGCGCGGTCTCCACCGGGAGCGTGGCCTGCCGTTCGAGGATCAGCGCGCGGTAGGCGGGCCCGTCCGGGGCGAGCCGGCGGTTCCGCACCCGTGTCCCGTCCAGCTGGTCGGGGCCGACGTAGTCGTGCGTGAACCCCGCCGTGTTCGGCACCTGCACTTCGGCGCCGTACTCGTGCCGGTAGACGGCGAGGTCGACCGAGGGGCGGCCCTGGCGCAGCACGTACTGCATGCGCGCCGTCCAGTCGGTGATCTCGCCGGTGTCGTCCCAGGTGGGCTGCCGCGGACCCCAGGCCTCGGAGAAGCCGTTGCCGCCGGCCTGCATGGTGAACGGGGAGAAGCCCGGCCACTGCGAGCCGAGTGCGCGTTCGTTGGCGAACCCGTGGAAGACGACCTGGTTGACGCCGTGCGCGAAGGCCGTGTTGAAGTGCCCCAGCATCTGCGGCCAGGTCTGCGCGTAGGCATGGTTGTAAGCGGCGCAGCACTCCAGCGAGTACACCTTCTTGCCGCCGAGGTGGACGGCGCCGTCGGCGATCCAGCGGGACGGCTCGTCGGTGTAACCCCCGCTGCCTACGAGCGACTCCGTCTCCGGAACGTCGACGGCCGCGTCGATCGTCGGTGTGTCGACCGTCGTGCCGTAGGGCTGGGCACGGTAGCGCAGCCCCCGCGAGTGCGCCCACTTCTGCAGGGGACGGACGTGCGCGTCGATGTAGAGGTCGGTCAGCGTGCGGTAGTAGTCGTCGCGGACGCGCTCGCCGCTGCCGTCGCCGAACGTGAAGTCGGGCTCGTCCGCAGGGGTGGCGGACGTGTACTGGCGGTGGATGTTCTCGATGAACAACACCGGCAGGTTGTCGCGCAGGGAGTAGCCGCGCAGTGTGCGGAAACGGGTCGTCAGGTCCCAGGTCCAGTGCTGCGCCGAGTCGAGTTCCAGGGAGTCCTCGAAGAGGTCGCCGCCGTTGCGCTTCAGCAGGCGCCGCAGTTCCGGCGTCAGGACGTTCGCGTCGAGGAAGCCCGTCGCCGCCTCGGCCCCGGCCGCGCTGAAGTGGTCGACGACGTGGGCGGCCTGCTCCGACACCGACTGGCCGGAGACGGGCGCCTGACCGGTGCCGCGCTGCCAGTAGCCGAACAGCAGCCACTCCCCGCCGTCCGGCGCCGTCCAGGTGATCCGGCCGTCGCGGACCGACCCGGTCAGGTCGACCAGGGAGTTCTTCTCCAGCTCGACGGGCTTGGTCCCGGTGCACTCCTGCGCGCAGCGGACCGCCTGCGCCGCCACCAGCGTCTGCTTGGTGACGCCCGCCTTCGGCTCCGGCGCGGCCGGCACGGGGCCGTCGTAGGCCGCGCCGCCCTTCACGGTCGCGCGCCCGTAGGCGAGTTCCTGCGCGGCCCGCGGATCGTCCGGGGTCAGGCCGGGAACGACCAGCGGCCAGGACGGCCCGACGGTGAGGTCGACGCGGACGCCGTGCCGCCGTCCGGCCTCGACGGCCCGCCGGAGCCGGTCGGTGAGGACCGGGCCGCCCCAGCCGTACTCGCCGGGGTCCGTGCTGAACATGCAGGCGATCTCGACCGCGGTGAACCCGCGGTCGGCGACCGCCTCGATCTCGGCCTCGATCTCCTCCGGCGCGATCTGCCCGCACGCCCACCAGTAGCGGATCTTCGGCCGCGCGTCGGCGGGCGGGTCGGCGAACTGGCGGGCGAAGGCGGCGCCGAAGGGGGACGGCGGGGCGGCCGCGGCGGCGGGGGCGTCCGCGTGGACGCCGCGCTCGGCCAGCAGCTCTTCGAGCGGCCGGGGGAACGGGCGGCGGGGCACCTCGACGGGCACTCCGCGGACGGCGTCGGTGTAGCAGGACCACAGCGTCGCGAGCAGCGCGAGGGAGTGGTCGGCGTCGGCGATGGCGTGGTGGGTCAGCAGGCACACGCTCGCGTCGTCGCCGTCGCGGACGACGTTGAGGGCGCTCAGCGCGCGGGTCTGGTCCGGTTCGGCGCCCGCCAGCGGGCGGTCGAGGTCCCCGTCGTGGACCCGGATCTCCGGCGGGGCGTCGGACGCGGCGAAGACGGGACCGGCGCCGCCGGCCTCCAGCCGGGCCGCGAGCTGCGGATGGGCGCGGCGCACCGCCGCGTACGCCGTCCCCAGGGCGTCCGGATCCAGACGGCCGGTGACGCGCACCGCGTACCCGATGTACGCCTCTCTCCCGGCATGGGGTTTCTCGGTGGGTGCCAGCGCACGCCATATTCCAGCTCGTGTCACGAATTGCTCCCCACGCGACCGGGTTTTCCCCAAGTCTGCCGATGCGGGGCGCCGGGGCCATCACCAGCGTGGGTAGTTCCGGGACGGCCGATAGACAGGCCCCTATCAGGCCCCTATAAGGCTGGGGGATGTCGCGTCCCCGCGTTCTGCCTAGCATGGCGCCGGACTGCCACGTGCACTCCGGAAATGCTCCGGCATTTTCCCGGGGCAGAACTCGGCCTGCCGATAAACGCGGACCTGTGAGGTTTTCTTGACGGACGCGGACGTCATCATCGTGGGCAACGGGCCGGTCGGCGCCACCCTGTCGGTGCTGCTCGGGCGGCGCGGGTGGCGGGTGGCGGTGCTCGAACGCCGCCCCCGGCCGTACCGGCTGCCCAGGGCGACCAGTTTCGACGGGGAGACCGCCCGGCTGCTGGCCGCGACCGGGATCGGCCCGGACCTCGGCCGCATCACCGAACCCGCCGGCGGCTACCAGTGGCAGAGCGCCGCCGGCGAGGCGCTGCTGGACATCGCGTTCACGACGGCCGGTCCGTACGGCTGGCCGGACGCCAACACGATGCACCAGCCGGCGCTGGAGGAGCTGATCGCGGCCAGGGCGGACGCCCTCCCCGAGGTCACCGTGCTGCGCGGGCACGAGGTGGTGGACATCACCGACGGCGACCCGCACGTCGAGGTGGCCGTCGCCGGCCCGGACGGCGCCGCGCGGACCCTGACCGCGCGGTGGGTCGTCGGGTGCGACGGCGCCAACAGCTTCGTGCGCGACCGCCTCGACGTGCCGGTGACCGACCTCGGGTTCTCCTACGAGTGGCTGCTGTGCGACGTCGAGCTCCGCGAACCGCGCGAGTTCGTCCCCACGAACGTGCAGATCTGCGACCCGGCCCGGCCCACGACCCTGGTCGGCAGCGGCCCCGGGCGGCGGCGCTGGGAGTTCATGCGGCTGCCGGACGAGAGCGCGGCCGAGCTGAACCGGGAGGAGACGGCGTGGCGGCTGCTGGCCCCGTTCGACGTCACCCCCGGCAACGCCGTGCTCCTGCGCAGCACCACCTACATCTTCCAGGCCAGGTGGGCCGAGCGGTGGCGGGTGGGGCACGTGCTGCTGGCGGGCGACGCGGCGCATCTCATGCCGCCGTTCGCCGGGCAGGGCATGTGCTCCGGCATCCGGGACGCGGTGAACCTCGCGTGGAAGCTCGACCTGGCGCTCGGCGGGTCGGCCCCCGAGTCCCTCCTGGACAGCTACGCCGAGGAGCGCCGCGCGCAGGCCAGGGAAGCGATCCTGGCGTCGGTCCAGCTCGGCCGGGTGATCTGCGTGACGGACGCGGAGGCCGCCGCCGAGCGCGACGCCACGGTGCTGGCCGGGCGGCGCGGCAAGCCGCCGACCAGGCCGGAACCTGCGAAGGCCCTCGCGACCGGGCTGCTGCACCGGCGGCCGGGGGCGGCGGCGGCCGAACCGCCGGCGGGCGAGGTCGTGCCGCAGGGGCGGGTGCGGCGGCGGGGCGCGTCCGGGTTGTTCGACGACGTGGTCGGCCGCGGGTTCGTCCTGCTGACGGCGGACGATCCGCGCACCGTGCTCGACGCGGAGCGACGCGCGTTCCTCGACGGCCTGGGCGCCCGCGTGGTGCGGCTGCTGCCGCCCGGAAGCGCGCCGGACGAGCACGCGGTGGACGAGGCCGCACCGGACGAGGGTGTCGTGGACGAGGACGGCGTCTACCTGCCGTACCTGGCGCGGTTCTCCGCGACCTCCCTGCTCGTCCGGCCGGACTACCACGTCTTCGGGGCCGCGAGCGGCCCGGCCGCCACCGCGGACCTGGTGGACGATCTGCGGGGCCGGTTGCGCGCCGCCGCACCGACCGGCTGAGGCGCCGCCCGGCCCGGGCGGCGCGCGGGCGCGGCGCCCGGCCGGGCGGGTCAGTTCCCGATCAGTTCCCGATCAGGTCCCGATCAGATCGCGGAGCAGCCGCGCGGCGACCGCGGCCCCGTCGGTGCGGACCGTGTCGGCCGCGGCCTTCGCGCGGGCGGCGGTCCCGGGCGTCAGGACCTTCCCGAGCGCGGCCGACAGGGACGCGAAGGTCGGGGCGGGGTCCTCGGCCGCGCCGATGCCCAGCTCGGCCACCTGCGCGGCCCACCACCGCTCGTCCGTGAGCTGGGGCACCACCACCTGCGGCGCGCCGGCGCGGGCGGCCGTCCACGTGGTGCCCGCGCCGCCGCGATGGACGACGGCGGCCGCCCGGCCGAACAGGGCCTGGAGGTTGGTCTCGCCGACGGCGAGGCAGTCGTCCCCGGCCGCGACCCCGTCCCGGTCGGCCCAGCCGCTGGAGACGACGACGCGGCGGCCGAGCGCGCGGGCCGCCTCGACGGCCGTCCGGGTCGCGTCCGGGGTGCTCATGGGCATGCTGCCGAAGCCGACGTACACCGGCGGCGTCCCGGCGTCCAAGAAGGCGGCGAGCTCGGGCGGGAGCGGCCGGTCGTCGGGCAGGACCCACGCGCCGGTCTGCACGACGTCCGGGTCCGGCAGCTCCCCCCACGGCCCGAGGACCGGGTCGGCGGCCAGCCACGGCCGGCCGGTGTAGGCGTGGCGGCAGACGTCGTCCACCGGCGGGAGGCCGGCTGCGCTCCGGTGGGCGTTGAGCGGCGCGCCGTACAGCCCGTGCATGATCGCGGCATCGGCGTCCCACAGCGACCGGTTGTCGGCCGCGCCCGCCGGGTGCGGCCGGCCCGCCCGCGGCAGCGGCGGGTAGTGCGGGGACGGCAGCGAGAACGGGTGGTAGCACGCGTACACGTACGGGACGCCCCGCTTCTCGGCCACCGACCGCACGCCGGCCGGGAGCATCCCGGCCGCCAGGACCGCGTCGCACCCCTCGGCCGCCGCGGCGACCGGGCCGAAGTGCGCGGCGACCATCTCCGCCGCGAGCGCGGCGGCCGAGTCCGCGGGCGGCCCCTTCCTGGTCACCAGCCCGCGCACCGACGGCCCGAAGGGCACCAGCGGCACGCCGATGCCGGCGAACAGCGCGGCGAACTCCTCGTCCGGCGGCGCGCACACCCGGGCCTCCACGCCGAGGTCCCGCAGCCGGAGCGCGAGCCCGGCCAGCGGCTGGACGTCTCCGCGCGACCCGTACGAGACGAGCAGTGCACGCATGTCGGAACTCCGTCCGCGTAGGTTCATCCGTTCTGCGTTATCCGTGTCGGTTCACAGGTCGACGATCCGCGCCCGCGCGAGGATCTCGTCGACCAGCGCCGCCTGTGCGAGCGACATCCGGGTCCATTCGGTGAGGTCGGCCCGGCCCCGGACCGCGTCGGCGAAGGCCGCGACGATGTTGGCGAAGTGGTCGTCGCCGGGGAGAGTGATCTCCTCCACGCGGTCCTGGCGTTCGATCCGGACCACCGGGCGGTGGCTCGGCGGGGGCGTGAACGCCCGGTCCAGCGTCAGCCTGCCCGTGCTCCCGGTCAGCTCGTAGAAGGTGCGGTACGCGTGGTCCATGCCGAACCGCAGGTGCGCGGGGACGCCGCGCGCGTCGCACAGCAGCACGTCGCCGGCCTGCACGGTGCCGTCCCGGCGGAGGACGGCGCCCACGAGGGCGAGGTCCGGTCCGAGGTGGTGGAGCGCGGTGCGGAGGGGGTAGACGCCGAACTCCAGCGCGCCGTCGCCCATGGCCTGCCGGTAGCGGAAGTCGTCCCGCGGTCGCGGCGGCATGGTGAACGCGGCGGCGAAACCGCGGACCTCGCCGATCGCGCCGTCCGCGACCATCGCGGCCACGGCGCCGTGCTGGGAGTGGTGGAGGGCCATGAAGTTCTCCATCACCACCAGCCCGGACTCGGCGGCCCGCGCGAACAGGGCGGCGGCTTCGGCGCGGGTGCGGGTCAGCGGCTTCTCCACCAGCGCGTGCTTGCCGGCGGCCAGCGCCCGTTCGGTCCAGGCGGCGTGCAGCGCCGGGGGCAGCGCCACGTACACCGCGTCCACGTCGGACCGCTTGAGGACGCCCTCGTACGTCTCCGGCTCGCATCCGAAGCGGTCGGCGAAGCGCCGGGCCTTGCCGGGGTCGCGGCTGCCCGTCGCGACGACGTCGATGCCGGGGGCGGCGACGAGGGTGGGCGCCATGCGGCGCCACACGATGTCGCCGCAGCCGAGCACCCCCACGCGCAGGCCGGTCATGCCGTGCTCCCGGCGTAGTACCGCCGGCATTCCTCGTAGGTGGGCAGCATGTCCTTCGCCGCGGCCTCGGCGAGCGTGGGGGCCGCGCGGTCCTTCGCCGACATGATCGGCGGCCCGGGGAGCTTCCAGGGCAGGGCCAGGTCCGGGTCCAGCGGATCGATCATGATCATCGTGCCGGGCACGTACTCCCGGGAGCACAGGTAGCTCATGCACGCGT
This sequence comes from Actinomadura sp. WAC 06369, assembly GCF_003947565.1. Taxonomy (NCBI): domain Bacteria; kingdom Bacillati; phylum Actinomycetota; class Actinomycetes; order Streptosporangiales; family Thermomonosporaceae; genus Actinomadura; species Actinomadura sp. WAC 06369. The sequence goes on from NZ_QHJN01000001.1 coordinate 280,904, forward strand.
CGTCGGTCAGCGCGAGGAAGGCGTGCCCGATGCCGTCGGCGAAGTACACCGACACACCGGACCCCTCTTCCTGGTGGACGACGTCGTGGCAGCCGAACGTCGGGGAGCCGACGCGCAGGTCGACCGCGATGTCCATCACGCGGCCCCGCACGCACGACACGATCTTCTCCTGCCCCGGCGGGACGACCGTGCCGTGCACGCCCCGCACGGTGCCGCGGCGGGACACCGAGTAGTTCACCTGCGCCACCCGGAACGGCCGTCCGACGCGCTCCTCGAACGCCGACCAGCGGAACGCCTCGTAGAAGCGGCCGCGGTTGTCGCCCTTGTGCTCGGGGGTGATCCGGTAGGCGCCCTCGATCGACATGGGGGCGATGTCCATACACGCTCCTAGGGTTCTCTCGGCGCCGTTTCCTCGGACGCGACCAGCCGGGCCAGCGCCAGCGCGCCGTGCAGCGACGACAGGCCGCCCAGCCGGGCCGGCTCCACCCGCGGCGGGTCGTGGCCCGGGCGCGCCGTCCGGGCCAGGTGCGCGGCGACCCGGTCGACGGCGGCGGGGACGCCCGCCGCGAAGCCGCCGCCGATGACCGCGCGCTCCGGCCGGACCAGTTCCCGCACGCTCGCGACCGCCGCGGCCAGCGCCCGGCAGCTCCGGTCGACCGCGGCGACGGCCCAGGACCGCTCGGCGCGCAGCGCGTCCCGCAGTTCCGCGGGCGCGACGGCCGAGCCCCGCAGCCGCTCCGCGCGGCGCAGCGTGGCCGGTCCGGACGCGACCGCCTGCAGGCAGCCCCGCCGCCCGCAGGCGCACGGCGCGCCGTCCAGGTCGACGGTGATGTGCCCGATCTCGAACGATCCCCGCCCCGGTCCGGGCACCGGCGCGCCGTCCAGGACCAGTCCGCCGCCGATCCCGGTGCCGACACCGATGTAGAGCAGGTCGCCGCAGCCCGCCGCGCGCGCCTCGGCGAGCGCGCCGAGGTCGCCGTCGTCGGCCCAGCCGACGCGCGTCCCGGGGAAGAGCCGCCGGAACGCGGCGTCCAGGTCCAGGCCGGTCCATTCCGGACGGCTGGGCCAGGCGGCGACCCGGCCCGCCGGGCCGACCGTCGCGGGCAGCGCGACGCCCACCGCCCGGGGCGCGGTGCCGGTCCTCGCCCGCAGCTCCGCCACGTGCTCGGTGAGCTGGGCGAGGTCCCGGTCGGCGCTGTGCCGCGGCCCCCACGCGAACGCGGTCTCCGCGGCGGGCCCGGCGTCCGGCTCGGCCCGGAGGGCGACCTTGGTGCCGCCGACGTCGATGCCGAGGTAGGGGGCCACGCGCGTCAACGTCCGGGGACGGCGGGACACAGGTCCAGCAGGTCGGACGGGCGCCGCAGCACCGCGTCCGGGCCGGCGGCGAGCAGTTCGGCCTCGTCGGGGCCGGCCCACAGCGCGGCGGCCGAGGCGACGCCGGCGCCCTGGGCGCTGGCCAGGTCGGTCGGCGCGTCGCCGACCATCACGGCGCGGCCGGCGGGGACGCCGAGCAGGCTCAGCGCGCGCTCCACGATGTCGGGGGCGGGCTTGGGCCGGTCGACCTCGTCGGAGCCGATCACGTGCTCGAAGAACGGGAGCAGGCCGAGCCGGTCCAGCAGCGAGCGCGCCCGCGGGCCGCTCTTGCCGGTGGCGACGGCGAGCCGCAGCCCGCGGACCCGCAGGGTCAGCAGCAGCTCGGCGACCCCGCCGAACACCGTCACCCGGTCGGCGAGCCGGTAGCTCTCCCGGACGAACGGCTCCTCCATCGCGAGCGGCAGGTCCATGATCCGCATGATGTCCGGGAAGTAGCGGCCCAGGTGCCGCCGGTACTCCTCGAACGGCGCGGGTCCGTCGCCGACGACCTCGGCGTAGGCGACGGCGAACGCCTCGCGCATCACCGCGAAGCTGTCGACCACCACCCCGTCCAGGTCGAAGACGACGGCGTGCCGGTTCTCCGCGAACACGTCGGACACGACGAGCGCGCCGGGCGCGTCGAACGCCTCGGACGCGTCGAGCGGCTCGGCCAGGGCGCCCGGCCGTTCGCCCGGGTGGACTGCCATGGGGCATCTCCGGATCTACTGGAAGGCGGGCACGGTTCGCCGGGCGCGCGCCGAGTGCGCGCAGGCGTAGAAGCTCTCGATCATTTCCACGATGGGCCGGGCCTCGGCGACGGCCCGGCCGCGGTGCCCCGGGTCCGCGAGCATCGGGACCAGGTCGTCCAGCTGCCGCCGGTACTCCGCGCCGATCTCCTCGGCCGGCAGGACCGGCCGGGCGGTGACGCCCTCGCGGGTCACCGCCAGCGCCGGTTCGGGGTGCCGGTTGGGGCTGAACCCGAACGTGCACCGCAGCTCCGCGGTGCCCGCGCTGCCCTCGACCCGGATCACCGAGACGTCCCGCGCCCGGTGCGAGGCCCAGCTCGCCCGCAGCGACACCGAGACGCCGTCGTCGCGGACGAGGAAGCCCCGCGCGGTGTCCTCGACGTCGGCGGTGCCGGCGGCGGGCCGGTCCCGCCGCCACGCCGCGCCCCACTCCGCCGCGTTGACGAAGTCGTCCGACGTCACGCCGGCCACCTGCGCGAACCGGTCCGGGCCGAGCAGGTACGCCAGCGTGTCGAGCAGGTGCCAGCCGAGGTCGAGCAGCGCGCCGCCGCCGGCCGTGTCGCGCCGGGTGAACCAGCCCCCGGCCTGCGGGACGCCGCGGGCGCGCACCCAGGCCAGGTCGACGTGCCGGACGTCGCCCAGCTCCGGCAGGGTCCGCGCCAGCGCCCGGACGTCGGCGCGGTACCGGGCGGCGCTCCCGGCCAGCAGCGTCCCGCCGCCGCGTTCGGCGACCGCGAGGACGTCGACCTCGGCGGGGGTGAGGCACAGCGGCTTCTCCAGGAAGACGGTGATCCCGCCGGCCAGCAGCGCGCCGGCCACTTCGACGTGCAGATGGTTGGGCACGGCGACGACGGCCAGGTCGACCGCCCGCGGGGTGAGCGCGTCCACCGCGGGGTGCGCGGTGACGCCCGTCGCCGCGCGGAACGCCTCGCGGACGGCCGGGTCGGGGTCCACGGCGGCGACCACCTCGAAGTCGGCGTGCTCGCGCAGCCGGGGGAACCACAGCTCCCGCCCCGCCCAGCCGAGCCCGACCAGCGCCACCCGGACGCTCATGCGGAGGCCACGAGGTCGGCGATGATTTCGGCGGCGGCGCGGATCTCCGGCTCCCCCGCCAGCAGGACGCGGTGGTGCAGCCAGACGCAGTCGCGGCTGATGGCCTCGGTGTTGGGGCAGCGCTCCCCGATCGCGTCCGGCGTCTCCGCGGGCGCCCCGATCTCCCAGAACGCCTCGGTGCGGTGGATCGCGCGGAACGCGGCGAACGCGGGCACGCCGGCGGCGACGAGGCGGTCGACGAGGGCGTTGCGCCGCTCCTCGGTGATCCCGGGGACGCGGAACATCGCCATGTAGTGCGAGTGCCGGTCGGCGCGCACGTCGTCCGCCTGCGGGACGACGCCGTCGATCCGCGCGAGCAGCGGGGACAGCAGCTTCCAGCGCTCGTCCCGGACCGCGATCTGCTCGTCGAGGCGGCGCAGCTGGGCCCGCAGCACCGCCGCCGAGAACTCGTTCATCCGCAGGTTGGAGCCCGCGATCCGGTGGAAGTAGCGGCGGTCGTCCCGGGGGCGGCCGCAGCTGTGGCGCAGGAACGCCGTCTCGTACATGTCGCCGTCCGGGAACAGCACCGCGCCGCCCTCGCCCGCGGTCATCAGCTTGCCGTTCTGGAAGCTGAACGCCGCGACGCCGCCGAGCTCGCCGACGCGCCGCCCCTGCCAGCGCGCGCCGTGGGCGTGCGCGGCGTCCTGCAGCAGCGGCACCCCGGACTCGGCGGAGATCTTGCCGAGCGCGTCCATGTCCGCCATGAGCCCGGCCATGTGCACCGGCATGATCACGCGGGTGCGCGGGGTGAGGGCGGCGGAGACCGCCGCCGGGTCGAGGTTGTAGGTGCCGGCGTCGACGTCGACCGGGACCGCGACCGCGCCGAGCCGCTGGGCCGCCTGGGAGGAGGAGATGAAGGTGAAGGCCGGCACGATCACCTCGGTGCCCGGCCCGACGCCCATGCACTGCAGGGCGAGTTCGAGCGCGTGCGTCCCGGTGGTGGCCGCCAGCGCGTGCGCGGCGCCGTGGTGCGCGGCGAACTCGTGCTCGAACGCGTCCACCTCGCTGCCGCCCATGCGCCACCACTGGCCCTGCTCCAGCGCACGGATCAGGCCGTCCCGCTCTGCGTCGTCGTACTGCGGCCATTGGGGGAATTCGGGCGCCTGTCGTGCGTTCATGTCTCTCCGAATCTCCGCTCAAGTCCAAAGTGGGGAAATCACTGGAACGACGGGCTCGCTGCTCAACCGCACCTCGCACGAATTGAGTGGATCAGCCTCTCCGCTCAAAATATTCGGGCCGCTGTGCGGCCACATCCCTCGGTCTGGTAGTCGTCGCTCTCACCCGAGGCCGTAAAAGGCGCGGTAGGAGCCGACTTGGCCTTCGAGCATATGGATTCCGTAATGGACGCGGTGGCCGAGTGCCGCCGCCGTACGGAGAAGTCGTGTTTCGCGGGGCTCCATAATGATGTCGGCCACCACGGCGCCGGGCGGGAGCCGGTCGGGCCGGAATGGCAGCGGATCGCCGGCGCGCAGCCCGAGCGGGGTGGCGTTCACGGCGATGTCGGCCCCGTCGAGGAGCGGCTCGGCCGAGACGGCGGTGCGGCCCGGCCAGTGCGCGTCCAGCCGCGCCCGCAGCGCGTCCCGCTTCGCGGCGTCCGGGTCGCAGACCGACAGCCGCTTCGCGCCCGCCGCCAGCAGCGCGGCCGCGATGGCGCTGCCCGCCCCGCCCGCCCCGGCGAGCGCCACCCGCGCCCCCGCGGGGTCGTGGCCCGCGCCCGTGAGGCCGGCGACGAAGCCCAGGCCGTCGAAGTTCTCGGCGTACCAGGCGCCGTCGGGCTCCCGCCGGAGCGCGTTGGCGCTCCCGGTGATCTCGACCGTCCGGCTGCGGCGGTCGGCGAGCGCGGCGGCGGCCGCCTTGTGCGGCACCGTGACGAAGATGCCGTCGACGTTGCCGGCGCGGCGCAGCCCGCCGACGACCTCCCCCAGGTGCTCGGGCCGCGCGTGCACCGGGACCAGCACCGCGTCGACGCCCAGCCGGGCGAACAGCGGGTTCAGCAGCGCGGGCGACCGGACCTGGGCGACGGGATCGCCCACCACGGCGTACAGCCGGGTGGTGCCGCTGATGGGGTGGTTCGCCGTCATCGCGGCCTCCTCTGCGGGACGTCCCCGCGGCCGGCGCGCAGCAGCCGCGCGGCGGACCGGGCGAGGTCGAGCGACTGCCCGGCGTTGAGCCGCGGGTCGCAGGCGGTCAGGTAACGGGCGGGCAGCGCCCGCTCGGTGATCGCGGCGGGGCCGCCGAGGCATTCGGTCACGTCGTCGCCCGTCACCTCGACGTGCAGGCCGCCCGGGTGGGTGCCGAGGCGCCGGTGCACCTCGACGAACCCGGCGAACTCGTCGGCCACGTGCGCCAGGTCCCGGGTCTTGTAGCCGTTCCCCGACGTGCGGGTGTTGCCGTGCATCGGGTCGCACTGCCAGATCACCTCGTGCCCGGAGGCGTTGACCTTCTCCACGATCGGCGGGAGCAGGTCGCGGACCAGGGCGTGGCCCATCCGGCTCACCAGCGTCAGCCGCCCCGGGGTGCGGTGCGGGTCGAGCCGCCGCACGTACTCGACGGCCTCCTCCGGCGTCACGCTCGGGCCGATCTTGACGCCGATCGGGTTGGTCAGCAGCTCCGCGAACGCGACGTGCGCCCCGTCGAGGCCGCGGGTGCGCTCGCCGATCCACAGCGAGTGCGCCAGCCCGCTCGACAGCCGGGGCTCCGGGCCGCCGGCGTCCACCCACAGCACGGTCCGCTCGTAGTCGAGCAGGAGCAGCTCGTGGCTGACGAACGTCTCCTCGCCGTCGGACGCGCCCGCGCCGAACCCGCGGACCAGGGCCATCGCCTCGGCCGCGTGCGCGCGGGCGCGGGCCATCCGCTCGGGGTCGGGCGTCCTCGCGGCGAGGGCGGGTTCCGTGGAGTTGACGATGTCGCCGCGGTAGACGGGCAGCCCCCGCCCGTCGACGGCGTTGGAGCGGGGCTTGGCGTACTGCCCCGCCATCCGCGCCACCTTGACCACCGGCAGGCCGGACGCCTCGGCGAGCACGGCCGCCATCGCGTGCAGCACCCGCAGGTTGCCGTGCACGTGCGGGGCGGTGGTGTCGGCGAACGTCTCGGCGCAGTCGCCGCCCTGGAGCAGGAACGCGTCCCCGCGCGCGACCGCCGCGAGCCGGTCGGACAGCCGCGCGGTCTCGGCCGGCTCCACGACCGGGTCCGCGCGGTGCAGCGCGCCGAGGACGGCGCCCGCCCGGTCCGGGTCCGGCCAGTCCGGCTGCTGCGCGGCGGGCCGGGCCAGCGCCTCGTCCAGCTTCCGCGCCAGCAGCCGGTCCACCGGGCCGCCCGCGTGCCGGGGGTGCGGGAACCGCCTCATGCCGGCGCCGCATCGGTCACGGGGGCATCGGTCACGGGGGCATCGGTCACGGGGGCGTCGGTGGCCGGGGTGCCGGTCGCTGGGGCCCCGGTCGCCGCGGGCCCGGTCAGTTCGTCCAGGGGCGCGCGGGGCATGCCGGCGAGGACGTCGACGACCGCGTCCTCCGGGACGTCCCGCACGAGTTCCGCGCCGGCGGGTCCGTCCAGCACGAAGCCGAGCCCGTCGACCGCCTTCTTGTCGCGGCGCATCTGGCGGACGAGCGCCGCGGGGTCGACGCCGGCGGGCAGCGCGGCCGGCAGGCCGTAGTGCCGGACGACCGCCAGGTGCTCGGCCACCCGGGGCGGGCCGATGCGGCCCAGCGCGCCCGCCAGCCGCCCCGCGAAGACCGTGCCGATCGCGACCGCCTCGCCGTGCCGCAGCCCGAACCCGGTCGCGACCTCCAGCGCGTGGCCGAGGGTGTGGCCGTAGTTGAGCAGGTGCCGCACCCCGGCGTCGCGTTCGTCCGCCGCGACGATGCCCGCCTTCAGCGTCACGCTCGCGGCGATCTGCTCGGCGAGCGGCAGGCCGCGCAGGTCGCCCGCGCCGATGAAGTGGCAGCGGGCGATCTCGCCGAGCCCGTTCAGCAGCTCCCGCCGCGGCAGCGTCGACAGGTGGTCGGTGTCGCACAGCACCGCGCGGGGCTGCCAGAACGCCCCGACGAGGTTCTTGCCGCCGGGCAGGTTCACCGCCGTCTTCCCGCCGACGCTGGCGTCCACCTGCGCCAGCAGCGACGTGGGCAGGTGCACCACGGCCACGCCCCGGTGGTACAGCGCGGCCGCCAGCCCGACGACGTCGGTGGTCGTCCCGCCGCCGCAGGACACGACGACGTCCGACCGGGTGAGCCCGAACCGCACGAACTCGCCGCACAGCGCCTCCACCGTCGCGAGCGTCTTGGCCCGCTCGCCGTCCCGGGCGGGCAGCAGGAGGGTCTCCACGCCCGTGTCGGGCACCCATTCCGCCGGGCGGGCCGACACCACGACGGCCCGTTTCGCGCCCAGTCCCCGGACCACCTCGGCGAGCGACGCGCGCACCCCCGGCCCGACGAGCACGTCGTAGGAGCGGTCCCCGAGGGGCACCGGGATCGTCGTCGCCGTCACGTCGCCGTCTCCCAGGCGTCCCGTCCGCTCGGGGAGGCCGGGACGTCCGGGGCCGGGGGCACAGTGCCCACCGCCCCCGGCCCCGGACGTCCCCGCGTCCCCGAGGGGCACCGGGATCGTCGTCGCCGTCACGTCGCCGTCTCCCAGGCGTCCCGGCCTCCCCGAGCGGACG